>JALYIL010000088.1 GCA_030775825.1 Actinomycetota bacterium | reverse complement strand
CAAAGTCGTGCGATCTCAGCGGCAAGGTCAGGCCGGTTTCGTGTCGCCCGACGGGCGGCTCGGGTGTCGATCTCGGTCATTAGGGCAGGAGGTCCAGGTACTTCTTACGAGCCGGCATGGCGTGGATGACGATCTCATCGCCGCTCTCGAAGACGAGGACAACCGTCTCCAGCAGCCGGGCACTGGTGTCGAAGCCTAAGCGCAACTCCCAGTCGGGCGAGCCGCGCTCATCGAGGGGCTCGATCCACAGCGACCACTCTGCCGCCTGGATTGCATCCTCCGATGAGACTCCGTGCTTGAGCGCGTTCGGGTGAACCTTCACGCAGCGAAGTGGGCCAGTGCAGCCCGGATTGCCTCGGACCTGCTCATGTCGCTCTTGGCTGCCGCCGCGTCAAGAGCGTCGAGCTCCTCGACGGTGAGCCGCACTGCCACAACCTGCATCGGTTCAGCCCCACGACCGGGACGCCCACGACCACGGCGCTTCAGCTCATCTATGTCGTATCCCGCTTCGGCCTCGTCGGCCCACTTCTGGATCTGCTCTTCGCTCACCACACGGATATCGTATAACGAAAATGAAGGCGGTACCAGAGGTAGAACCACGTCGATCCAAAAGCGCGCGACGGCAAGCACCGGGATCACCAACGTCTGCGATACGAGTGCGCGCACATCGGCATTCAGGACGCGTTGCGGTCAGCCATGTCCCAGGACTCGCGGCCATCATCAGCCGCGGTCACTGAGTGGCTGGGCGTGCGGCACAGGAACCGGACATCGTAGCGGCATCATCCGCTCTTGCACGTAGCGACATCATCCGCTCTTCCGCTGAGATTGCGGGATCTACCGAGATCAGTTCGCCGACGCGAGCAACGAAGTTCCACGGATCTCTAGTGCGTCTCGCCCTTGCGCCATGCCAGCTCCTGTAGCTCGAAGGAGTTGCCGTCCGGATCGGAGAAATTGGCCCCTTTGACGCCCCCGCCGAAGTCGTGGACCTCGCCGACTTCGACACCTCGGGCCAGGAGCGTGGTTCGCGCCTCGTCGATGTCGTCCACGACCAGGTGCAGGCCTCTAACGCTGCCGGGCTCGGCCGCGTAGACATCCAGCCCAGTCCCAAAACCGATCGAGCAGCTTGAGCCCTCCGGCGTCAGTTGGACGACCCGGACTCCCTCGCTGGGGCGCACATCATGGTCCTTCTTGAAGTTGAGCTTGTCCGCGTAGAAGGCAATCGCCCGGTCCACGTCCGAAACCGGAAGTGGTACCAGTTCCAAGCTCATCTTCATCGGCGTCAATGTCCCCACGGGTCCAGTCTGGTTGGCGCGATCATTCCATGTCGCTCACCACGGCGCGCCGCTCTCCGACTCTGCCGAGTTGCGCACGTGCGCGGATCCGGCGGAGCGCAGTCTCGCGGCGGGACTTCGGCTGTCATGACTGCGCAGACATCTTCGGCTCGTGCCGCTGACAGGCCCGATCCCGGGGGGACTACTCGCGCTTGAGAGAGATCGCCAGGTTCGGCTTGACGACCGATGCAACGTAGCTCGGCCAGACCATTGCGCCATGGCACTTGAAGTTGAGCGTGTCGCCGTCGGCCACGTTGAACGACAGGGGTCGGCTTGTGTATCTGCCGGCGACGAGTTGGACGGTATGCGTTCCTGGTTCCACCGACGTCTCGACCGTGTCATGCCTGTTGATCGGGCCGACGCTCTTGCCGTCGACCGAAATATCGAAGATGCCTCGGCGAAGTTCGATGCCAGCCCCGTCGCGGGTCAATTTGAGCGTTGCTGACATGGCCGCTTCCCATCCGTAGACGGCCAGAGACTGGCCGGTTGCGACTGTCCGCCGCTAAACCAACCGTACGCGCGTAACTGCAAAGGGAATCCCGGCCGACTGAACATCGGCACGTGGCGCTGGCGTGAGGGGACATATCGTGCCCGCTATAGGCGCTCGGCGGATGGCATAGCTTCCGCTCGCACCCCGCACCGGGAAGATCAAGGGCGAAGGCTTGGGCAGCCAGACTGCGATGGCTACGAACTACATCGAAGAAATCGGCGATGTCACTCACCAGCCCATGGACTGGGTCGTGTGCCTGCCGGCACTGGCGATGCCCAATACCTGACGACGCGTTTCCTTGATCTCCTCACCGGAATGTCGAGGCGCTGTAGGCGGCGAAGTGCAGGCCGTCCTCGACGACGACGACCCGGTATTGGTAGACGTTTGGCTGGATGAAGCCGACGACGATCTTGCCGTCAGACCCGGACGTGCGCATCAGCATCGTCTGCCGCCCGGCCGGCAGGTACCGCTGCAAGTACACCGCGCGACCAGCGCCGCGGACGTTGTGCTGGTAGTCGCTGTACTCGTGGACGAGCGCGTTGATGTAGACGGCCGAGCCGTGCCGCTCCCTGGCGATGTAGGCCTGGCTGGCGAACTTGATACCGGTCGTGTCCGCTGACCATTGAATCGGCACCGGGTGATTGCTGGAATCGCGTGCCGAGCAGCCCTGGACAACGATGGCGACGGAAAAGTTGCCGGGGTGATCGAAACCGGTTTGGTAGGTGAAGCTGTCGGTGGTGTGACCATTCGTGTAGTGCAGGAATACCGACGTCCTCGTGCCGCTGACCGTCGCCGCGATGTCGAAAATGTACGGGCAGCCGCTGAGGTCGTTCAGGGTGTAGTAACCGTTTGCGTCGGGCCGCCTACGGCGATCCGCGGAGGAGCGCTCGCGTGCAGCACGCACAGCCCTGCCGCACCGGCTGGCGCGGGCGCCGCCGCCACCCTCATCAGGAGCGCGCTCAGCACGCTGCCCAAGAGGGCAGCTGCCAGCGATGGAATCCTGGGTGCACTGCGCATGGCGTCGAACCGGCCACGTTCACGACGGTCACGTCGAGAACGATCATCAACATGCCGCGGCACAGGACGTACAGGGCGATCCATCGCGAGCGGTCAGTGGTGATCATGATGTACCCCTCGAATCGAGGTACTGGCCCAAGGCGTCGAGCAGTTCCTTCGTGCCTTGCTCGCGGGCCTCTGAGGTGTCCAGCCCGTCGAGGTAGGCGCCTTGTTCAGTGAGGATCAGGCGCGTGCCGGCTCCGCTGTGGAGGAACTCGATGGTGGCGACGGAGACCGAGATCAGCTTGCCGTCGATGGTCATCTCGTAGGAATAGACGATCCGCTCGTTGTCGACGATGTCCTGGTAGAGCGCGTCATAGGTGAAGCTCGGGCCGCCGCCGGGAACGTTGCCGCTCAGAACCTCGCGCCCACCGACCCGAAAGTCGATCTCGTGGGGAGCCTGCTTCTCGATGGGTTCGCCGAACCAGCGCACTTTGGCCGAGGGGTCGGCGAACGCCGTGAAGACGCGGGCAGGTGAGGCGGCGTAGCTGCGGTCGATTACGAAGGTGTCGTGCACCACGGTGCGAGTCACTTGTTGTTTCCCTTGTTCGGTGCGGCCTCAGCTATCTCGGGCGCAAGGCTGTCGAGGTAGGTGTCCAGCCGATCTAGGCGACGCTCCCAGGTTGCACGGCGCGACTCGATCCATTTCTCCGCGGTGCCGAGCATCTTCACGTCCAGATGGCAGGTGCGAACGCGCCCGGCCTTCTCGGATCGGACGAGCCCGTTGGCTTCCAGCACCTGAAGATGCTGGTACACGGCCGGCAGGGACATCGGCAGCGGCTTGGCCAGCTCGCTGACCGAGGCCGGGCCGCGGCTCAGGGCTTCGACCATCTGGCGGCGCGTGGGATCGGCGAGTGCCTGGAAGACTTGGTCGACTACCAGAAACTTAAGCATAGGCTTAAGTATTGCCGCGACCCGGCAGAAGTCAAGTGATGCGATATTTCCGGCCGGATGGGGCCTGGCTCTGCCGGCCGAGCGGGCGTCTCGCTGTGTCGTGCTCAGGTCAGGCCGAACGCGTGTGACTCCTCGTCGGTGAGCAGCCGGGACCTGATCATGAACCGCACGCCCTCGGGAGCCTCGACCGAGAACCCGGCGCCGCGGCCCGGAACGACGTCAACAGTCAAGTGCGTGTGTTTCCAGTACTCATACTGGCTCGCTGACATCCAGAACGGCACCGGGTCGGGCAGGCCGGCGTCGAGGTCGGCGAGATGAACATCGGCCTCGCTGGTGATGAAGTCGCCGTCGGGAAAGCACATGGGTGACGAGCCGTCGCAACATCCGCCGGATTGGTGAAACATCAGCGGGCCGTGCTGTCTGGTGAGGCGGCGGAGCAGGTCCGCCGCCTCAACCGTCAGCTGCACCCGAGTGGACGGGGCCGGGTTGGATTCAGTTTCGCCTCTAGCAGTCATAGCCCATCGTCTTAGAAGAAGCCGAGTGCGTTCGGTGAGTAGCTCACCAGCAGATTCTTCGTGTTCTGGTAGTGATCGAGCATCATCTTGTGGTTCTCGCGGCCGATTCCGGACTGCTTGTACCCGCCGAACGCGGCATGGGCTGGGTACTGGTGATAGCAGTTCGTCCACACCCGGCCGGCCTGGATCTCGCGTCCGGCCCGGTAGGCACGTGAGCCGTCGCGGCTCCAGACCCCGGCGCCGAGCCCGTACAGCGTGTCGTTGGCGATCTTCAGGGCGTCGTCCTCGTCGTCGAAGCTGGTCACCGAGACGACGGGGCCGAAGATCTCCTCCTGGAAGATGCGCATCGAGTTGTTTCCCTCGAAGATGGTCGGCTGCACGTAGTAGCCGCCGGCCAGCTCGCCATCGAGCTCGGCCCGGGCGCCACCGGTGAGGACCTTCGCGCCCTCCTGCTTGCCGATGTCGATGTAGGACAGGATCTTCTCCAACTGGTCGTTGGATGCCTGCGCTCCGATCATCGTGTCGGTGTCGAGCGGATTGCCCTGCTTGATCTTGTTGGTCCGTGCTACCGCGTCGCCCATGAACTGGTCGTAGATCGAGGCCTGGACGAGTGCGCGCGACGGGCAGGTGCAGACCTCGCCCTGGTTGAGCGCGAACATGGTGAAGCCCTCGAGAGCCTTGTCGTAGAAGGCGTCCTTGCTGGCGGCGACGTCCTCGAAGAAGATATTCGGGCTCTTGCCGCCGAGTTCCAGGGTGACCGGGATCAGGTTCTGCGACGCGTACTGCATGATCAGCCGACCGGTCGTCGTCTCACCCGTGAACGCGATCTTGGCGATCCGGTTCGAGGACGCGAGGGGTTTGCCCGCCTCGAACCCGAAGCCGTTGACGACGTTGAGCACGCCTGGTGGAAGCAGATCGCCGACGAGTTCCATCAGCTTCAAGATCGACCAGGGGGTCTGCTCGGCCGGCTTGAGGACGACGCAGTTGCCGGCCGCGAGTGCGGGGGCAAGCTTCCAGATGGCCATAAGCAGCGGGAAGTTCCAGGGGATGATCTGCCCGACGACGCCCAGCGGCTCGTGCAGGTGGTAGGCGACGGTGTCGCCGTCGATCTCGGAGATGCCGCCCTCTTGCGCCCGGATCGCGCCGGCGAAGTAGCGGAAGTGGTCCACGGCCAGCGGCAGATCTGCCGCGAGGGACTCGCGGACCGACTTGCCGTTGTCCCAGGTCTCGGCGATCGCGAGCATCTCGAGGTTCTCCTCGATCCGCTCGGCGATCTTGTTCAGGATCACCGCGCGCTCGGCGACGGACGTCTTTCCCCACGCCCGCTTGGCGCCGTGTGCCGCGTCCAACGCCCGGTCGACGTCCTCACCGGTGCTGCGGGCGACCTCGGTGAAGCTGCGGCCGGTCACCGGCGACGGGTTCTCGAAGTAGTCACCCTTGCTGGGCGCAACCCAGTCCCCACCGATGAAGTTCTCGTACCGGGACTCGACTGTGACGGGACTGCCGGACTGCCCTGGTGCTGAATAGACCGTCATCGCTGACTTCTCCCTTGGCTCCGCTCCCGTCCATCTGCTGCAGGAGCGCTTGGGGCACGTTAGGACGGGCAAGGTTGCAACCACGCTGCAACCTGAGCGAGTCTGGCGCCCTGCCGTCAGCGCGCGGCCAGCTCGCGCTCCAGCCGCACCGCTTCGGCGGCGGCTATCGCGCGCAACGGCGAGCTTTCGGGCAGGGCCTGTGCTTGGCGTTGCCACAGCTCGAGGTCATCGGCTCCCCAGCGCGAGCGAGTCCAGGCCACCATCAGGTCGGCTTGTCCGCAGGCCATGAGCGCGGCCCGAAGGTGTCGCTGCTGGGTCTCGCGCCGCTGGACGACGCCCGGTGCGTCCGACTGCGGCAACAGCGGTCCCTGATACGCACGCCACGCGTCACGTACCCGCCCCGCGGCCAGGTGTGCGTCGACGGCCTGCCAGTCGCACTCGGTCTCCACCGTCAGCCGATAGGGTCGCGACTGCATGACGTCGGGTCCGAGAAGCGTGCGGAGCCGAGCCATCTCGGCGCGCATCGTCGAGGAATGCACGTCGGCGGCGTATACCTCGATCTCGAGCTCCTCGGCAGTCAGGCCGTCCACGTGGTCGACGAGAATGACGAGGATCTCGCTGTGCCGGCGACTGAGCCGGTGTGAGCGTTCGCCGATCTCCGCGGTGCACTCCGGGCGGCCCAGGCCGTTGAGCCGAAGCACCGGTCCGGCCGCTCTCGACGGAGACCACAGCTGCCCGGGCCGACCAAGCGCCGGAGCGCGGCTGGCGAGGACGGCCGCGATGCGTGCCAGTTCCGACTCGGCCATCCGAGCGGCGGCTCGCACCATCGCGAGCGTCTGCGGTGAGGCGACATCCTCGCCGCCGGTGATGTCGATCAACCCCAGCACCTCGTGCGTAACCGGGTCGTGGATGGGGGCCGCCGCGCAGCTCCACGGCTGCACGAGGCGATTGAAGTGCTCGGCCGTGCGAATCTGGACAGCCCTGTTCAGGTGCAGGGCGATGCCAGGGGCATTCGTGCCGGCATGGCTCTCGTCCCACGCCGCGCCCTCGACGAAGTTGATCGACTCGGCCATGCGCAGGATCCCCGGCGGTCCGCACACCCACAGCAGCTTTCCGTCGGCGTCGCCGACCGCCATGACGCAGTCGCAGTCCTCCGCGGCCCGTCCGAGCACGTCATAGAGCAGCGGGAACACCGAGGACAGCGGATGTGACTGCCGGTACTCGACGAGGTCGGCGGTCTCCAGCAGTACCGGTGCCATGTTCGCGTCCGGGTCGATGCCGGCGGCTGCGGACCGGATCCACGACTCGGCGACCACGCTGCGCACCTGGCCGGACTGTTGCCCCGATTCCAGGAAGCTCGAATGCGCGCGACGGACGTTTGAACTCGGCTCATCAGCGCGCGCCACCCGACCAGTCAAACTCGTTCCGGTGGGAATGCCAAGACCGATCACCCACGCCAGCTGACCCGGCGGATCAAGCGAGGTCGCTGACGGGTAAGACCGATACATGGACCTGTCCGGACCCCAAGACCCGTGCCCGGGCGCACAACCGCGCACAGGTCGTCCCCGAATGAGGCCGCGCACGGTTGGAGTCGAGGAAGAATTCCTGCTCGTACGCCCGGACGGTCAGCTCGCCGAAGCCGGCGAGGAGGTCACCGGTGAGGTCTGCGATCGGGACGAGAACGCGCAGGTAGAGCACGAACTCAAGCGGGCCCAGGCTGAGATCGGCTCCAGGCCGGCGCGTGAGCTTGCCGAGCTCGAACCAGACCTGGCTGACCTGCGGGAGAAGCTGGCCGACGCCGCGGCGAAGGCCGGATGCTCGGTCGTCGCGATCGCCACGCATCCGACAGCTCTTCGACCTCGCACCACCCGCGAGCAGCGATATCGCGCGATGACCGAGAGATACGGGGCTGTGGCTCGAGGCCAGCTGACCTGCGGGATGCACGTCCACGTTGGCATCGACTCGCCCGAGGAGGGCATCGCCGTCATTGATCGCATCCGCCCGTCGCTGGCGCTGCTGATCGCGCTCAGTTCCAACTCTCCGTTTCACCACGGGGAGGACACCGAGTACGCCAGCTACCGCAATGTCCTGTGGGGCCAGTGGCCGACCGCGGGCCCGACGGGGGCGTTCGGCGACGTCGCCACCTACCGGCGTCGCGCCCGCGATCTCATCGCGTCCGGCGCGGCACTCGACGAAGCGATGCTCTATTTCGACATCCGGATGTCGGCCAAATACCCGACCGTCGAGATCCGCGTCGCCGACGTCTGTCCTGACACCACGAGCGCGGTCGCCATCGCCGCCGTGGCGCGCGCGCTGGTCGACACCGCCGCCCGCGACTGGCGCGAGGGTGTCCCCGTCGTGGATGAACCGGTCGAAGTGCTCCGCGCCAGAGCATGGCGCGCTGCTCGGTGGGGCATGACCGGGGAGCTGCTCGAGGCGCCTGGTCCCGATGTGCCTGTTTCCCAGGGGCCGCCCCAACTCAGGCCGGCCTGGGAGTGCGTCGAAACGATGCTCGGGCGAATCAGCGAATCCCTGTCCCACGCCGGTGATCTGGGCCTCGTTGGACAGTCGCTGGATATTCTGCGGGCGAACGGCACCGGCGCGCAGCGACAGCGCACCGCACATGCGGCCGGTGGATTCGATGCCGTCCTCGACCTGCTCACCGTGGGGAGCTCCAATACGGGCACGCGCGTGGCCGCACAGATGGGAGAGGGATAGATGGCACCGGAAGCTGGCTGTCTGGCGGTCGACACCCTCGATCCGGAGCCGCTCGCGCGGTTCTGGCTGGTCGCTCTCGCCACCCTGGATCGAGGAAGCGACGGAAACCGATAACGTCGACGTAGTCGTACTGGACGAACCCGCATTGGACGTACCCGCATCCGGCCGGACAACTTTGGAGGAACGACCCGATGACAAGCCCCGCCTCGTATAACAGCGAGATCATCCAAGAGTTCAGAGCCAACGGCGGCCAGGTGGGAGGCGGTTTCGCAGGGGCGCCGCTGCTTCTGTTGCACACCGTCGGGGCCCGCACCGGGACCGAACGGGTCACCCCCCTGATGTATCTGCCCGTCGGCGAACGGTTCATCGTCTTCGCCTCGAAGGCCGGCGCGGATACCCATCCGGACTGGTATCACAATCTGCTCGCCGATCCCAACGTTCAGATCGAGGTGGATGACCGCACGCTCGACGTGCACGCCATCGAACTGCACGGTTCCGAGCGCGACGACCGTTACGCCGAGCAAGCTCGCCGCTACCCCGGTTTCGCCGATTACGAGGAGAAGACCTCTCGGGTCATCCCGGTCATCGCGCTGACCCCGAAGCAGGCGCCACCGCCGGACTCGGGACAAGCATGAGCGGCCATCGGGCGCGGCCCTAGTGAGTGCCACCGACTGGTTCCTGACGGCGGCCGAACGGGGCAACGAGTTCACCGCCTTGGACGCCGGCCGGCCTGACGGCCAGGCGTGGTCGGCGGGCAACGAGGCCACGCCGCTTATCCACGGCGTGGCCTATTTTCGGGAACTGCGCCGCTGCGTAGAGCAGCAGCGCGCCGGTGACCTGGTGATGTTCACCGACTGGCGCGGAGATCCGGACGAGCTCGTCGACGAGTCCGGCATCGATGTCTCGCAACTGCTCTCCCGGGCCGCCGCGCGAGGTGTCATTGTCAAAGGCCTGATATGGCGCTCGCACCTGGATCGTTTCGCCTTCAGTGCACAGGAGAACCGCCACCTCGGCGAGGACATCAATGCCGCCGGCGGAGAATGCCTGCTGGACATGCGCGTTCGCCCGGGCGGATCGCACCATCAGAAGTTCGTGGTGATGCGCCACCCCGGCCGGCCGGAGCTCGACGTCGCGTTCGTCGGCGGGATCGACCTGTGCCACAGCCGTCGCGATGACGCGGGGCACGAGGGCGATGTGCAGCGACAGCCGATGGCGAAAATCTACGGAGCACGCCCGCCCTGGCACGACGTCCAACTCGCCCTGCGCGGTCCAGCCGTCGCCGACGTGGAGACCGTATTTCGCGAACGCTGGGACGACCCGTCACCCCTGTCCCGCAACCCGGCCAACCGCCTCGCCGACGCCCTCAGGCACTCCGACACCACCCCGGACCGATTGCCCGAGCAGCTGCCCCCGCCCGCGGCGCGGGGCTCACAGAAGGTGCAGTTGCTGCGCACCTACCCCTACCGCCGGCAGGGCTACCCGTTCGCGCCCAGTGGCGAGCGCAGCGTCGCGCGCGCCTATAACAAGGTGGTCACCCGGGCAGAGTCGCTCATCTACGTAGAAGACCAGTATTTCTGGTCCAGCGAGATCGTCGCGTGCTTCGCGCAAGCCCTGCGCGAGCGACCTGGACTGCACCTCATCGCCGTCATCCCGCATTACCCCGACCAGGACGGGCCAGTGACGCTCCCGTTGAACCTCGTGGGCAGGCGACAGTCGCTTGCGGAGCTGCACGCCGCCGGTGGGTCGCGGGTGGCGTTCTACGGCGTCGAGAACCACGCCGGAACGCCGACCTATGTACACGCGAAGGTATGCGTGATCGACGACGTGTGGGCTTCGGTCGGCTCGGACAACGTGAACCGCCGTTCCTGGACCCACGACTCGGAGCTGTCCTGCGCCGTCGTCGACGACGAGCGCGAGCTCCGGCAACCGCAGGTGATCGACCGGTTCGGCGACGGCGCCCGCGCGTTCGCACGCAACCTGCGACTGGAGCTGGCCCGGGAACATCTCGACCGCGCGCACACCCAGGACGATGATCTCGTCGACCCGAAGGGCATGTTCGAGGCCTTCGGGCGCAGCGCCGCGGAGCTCGCGCAATGGATCGAGCGCGGCCGATCCGGGCACAGGCCCCCGGGCCGGCTGCGCCCCTACGTGCTGCCGAATTTGAGCCGGTCAACCCTGCTGTGGGCGACGCCGCTCTACCGTGTTCTTGTCGACCCGGACGGCCGGCCGGCGAAGCTGCGGCGCCGACGAGCCTTCTGAGGACGTCGACCCCGAGAGACGGACCTCATCGCAGGACTCGCCGCAGCACGACGAGCGAGCGCCCCTGCAATTTCACGGAGGCCGCGGCGTCGTAGGTTCCCCCGATGGAGGAAACGGCGTCGTCAGCTCCGGCGGCGGGGACACCCTGCGAAGTGTCGATCTCCAACAGCCAGTGGTCGCCGTAAACCCCGGGCGGGAGGATGAAGTCGATCGGCTGGTCGTGAGCGTTGAAATACAGGACGAAGGAGTCGTCCACAATGCGCTGGCCGCGGGTATCGGTATCGGTGATGGCATCACCGTTGAGGTACATGCCGACGGACTTGCCGAACCCTGAGTCCCAGTCCTCGTCGCTCATCTCAGAACCGTCGGGACGGAACCAAACGATGTCGGACAGGTCGCGGGAGTCGCGCCGGCGGTTGGGCCGGCCGTCGAAGAAGCGCCGCCTCCGGAAGATCGGGTGGGTGGTGCGCAGCGCCACGATCTGCCGGACGAAGTCGATGAGATCGGTGTCGGCCGAGTCCCAGTGAATCCACGTGAGCTCGTCGTCATGACAGAAGCCGTTGTTGTTGCCCTGCTGGGTGCGGCCCAGTTCGTCGCCGTGACAGATCATCGGCACGCCCTGGGAAAGCAGGACCGTGGCCAGGAAATTGCGCTGCTGCTGAGCGCGCAGGGCGTTGACGGCGGGGTCGTCCGTCGGACCCTCGACGCCGCAGTTCCACGAGCGGTTGTGGCTCTCCCCGTCGGCATTGCCCTCGCCGTTGGCCTCGTTGTGCTTCTCGTTGTAGGACACGAGGTCGCGCAGCGTGAACCCGTCGTGGGCGGTGACGAAGTTGATCGAGGCCACCGGCCGGCGGGCGGAGCGTTCGTACAGATCGGCCGACCCGGTGATCCGCGAGGCGAACTCGCCCAGCGTCGACGGCTCGCCTCGCCAGAAATCGCGGACCGTGTCGCGGTACTTGCCATTCCACTCGGTCCACTGGGGTGGAAAGTTGCCGACCTGGTAGCCGCCGGGTCCGACGTCCCAAGGCTCGGCGATGAGCTTCACCTGGCTGATGATCGGATCCTGCTGCACGATTTCGAAGAAGGTGGCCAGCCGGTCGACCTCGTAGAACTCCCGGGCCAGCGTGGAGGCGAGGTCGAAGCGGAACCCGTCCACGTGCATCTCGGTGACCCAGTACCGCAGTGAGTCCATGATCAGTTGCAGCGAGTGGGGATGGCGGACGTTGAGCGAGTTGCCGGTGCCGGTGTAGTCCATGTAGTAGCGATGGTCGTCCTCGACCAACCGGTAGTAGGCAGCGTTGTCGATGCCGCGCAGGGACAACGTCGGGCCCATGTGGTTGCCCTCGGCGGTGTGGTTGTAGACCACGTCGAGGATCACGTCGATGCCCGACTCGTGCAGCGTGCGGACCATGGCTTTGAACTCCTGGACCTGCGCGCCGGGCGTGGGGTTGGCGGTGTATTTGGAATCGGGTGCGAAGAAGCCGATCGTGTTGTAGCCCCAATAGTTCGAGAGGCCCTTCTCGATCAACGTCGAGTCATTGGCGAAATGGTGCACCGGCATGAGCTCCAGTGCGGTAATGCCAAGGTCCTGAAGGTGGCTGATGATCACCGGGTGTGCGATGGCGGCGTAGGTGCCGCGGATCTCGGCGGGGACGTCCGGATGGGTTTCGGTGAGCCCCTTCACGTGCGCCTCGTAAACGATGGTGTCCGCGTAGGGACGGCGTGGCGGGCGATCCACGGTCCAGTCGAAGAACGGGTTGATCACGACTGCCTTCGGCATGTGGGCCGCCGAGTCCTCGTCGTTGCGGCTGTCCGCGTAGCCGAAGTTGTAGCTGAACAGAGACTGGTCCCAGTCGAAGGTTCCGTCGATCGCCTTCGCGTAGGGATCGAGCAGCAGCTTGTTCGGGTTGCAGCGCTGTCCCTGCTCAGGCGCGTACGGCCCGTGGACGCGGTAGCCGTAGCGTTGTCCGGGCTCGATCCCGGGAAGGAAGGCATGCCAGACGTAGGCATCGACCTCAGGCAGATCCACCCGCGTCTCGGTTCCGTCCTCGTCGAACAGGCACAGTTCCACCCTTTCGGCCACCTCGCTGAACAGCGCAAAGTTGGTGCCGGAACCGTCATAGGTGGCGCCGAGCGGATGGGGTGAGCCTGGCCAGACCTGCACGTGGCTTTCCGCCGCCGGTGCGGACTTCGTGGCCGCCGTGGCGGTCGCGGCCCGGGCTCGGGTGCGAGCGGACGCGGGGACTTCGTCGGCGGGGGGCGTCATGAGGTAACTCTCTCGTTGATGGTCACGGGGGCGTGTTGATGGTCATATGGACATGCTGGGTGGTTCGATCTCGCCGCTGAGAGTGTTCGCCATTGCCATCATGCTCGGGCCATCGGCCCATCATGCCCAGACCATCGGCCGTCTCAATCCGGTTGTGATGGCGTTCGCAATCGGCGCCGACGTTCATGCAGTCACGCTAGTCGGCCGCCGCGCGGGGCGCGGTTGCGGGGAGTTGACTCTGAGGCGTTCAGGCCGGCGCGAGGCGGACGTGCGGCGTCGAGCCGGTGTGAGACGCGCTCAAGTTGGGTAAGGCGAGTGCAAAGCCGAAGCCGCCGGCGCGGGTCAACTTTCCGGGAGTATCGCCATGTCTACTGACGCCATCGTCTTGCTCAAGGCCGACCACAAGGAGGTCCGGCAGCTGTTTCGGAAGTTCGAGGCAGCCGGGGAACATGCCACGAGGACGAAGGCTGAGCTCGTCGCGAAGATGATCGAGTTGCTCACCGTCCACACCTACATCGAGAACGAGG
This sequence comes from Actinomycetota bacterium, assembly GCA_030775825.1. Taxonomy (GTDB): domain Bacteria; phylum Actinomycetota; class Actinomycetes; order Mycobacteriales; family Jatrophihabitantaceae; genus JALYIL01. The sequence continues at coordinate 23,579 of JALYIL010000088.1, read as the reverse complement.
TCATGTATCCGCAGGTCCGGCGGCTGCTGCCCGATCTGGAGGACGAGATCCTGGAGTCCTACGAGGAACACCACGTTGCCGACGTGCTGTGCATGGAGCTGTACGGGATGTCGGCCGAGGCCGAGCGCTTTGACGCGAAGACCGCTGTCCTGATCGAGAACGTCACCCATCACATCCGCGAGGAGGAGGACGAGTGGTTTCCGAAGGTGCGCGAAGGCCTCGGTCGTAAGCAACTGGCCGAGCTCGGGGAGCAAATGCTCGAGGCCAAGAAGAAGGCACCACGCTCGCCCGCGCAGCCTTCGGCGCTGAAGAAGACCCTCGACGCCGTCATCCGCTAGTTCGTGGCGGCGGCGATCACCGCGTTCGCGAGCTAGCGCTGAGCGGGGCAGCAGCCTCAGGTGCGTGCGGCACACAGGATGCATTGGCGCGCGGCGGGCAACGCCTGCAGTCTTACCCCGGCGATGGGTCCTCCGCAGGTTTCGCACGTGCCGTAGGTCCCTCGTTGCACCCGCTGCAGCGCCGCGTCAATGTCTTCCAGATGTCGCATCGCTTGCGCTAGCAGCGATTCGAGCTGCGCGCGTTCGAAGGCGGTCGTCGAGCCCTCAGGGTCATGCTCATCATCGACGTTGCTGTTGGCGGCCGCAGCGTGCACCGCCGCCAGCTCAGCATGTATGTCCTGGATTCGAGCCTGCGTCTGCTCCCGATCGGCCGTCAGGGCACGGAGCTCAGGCTCTGACATCGGCCGAATTCAGGGACATAGTTCCGCGACTCAGGCTTCCACGTCGGCGGCCGTGACCTCAGCCAGCGCAGGCAGGAATTCCTTCTCCGCCCAGTCGAGGAAGTCCGTCTGCGCTTGGCCGCCGATCTGCACGACGGCAACGTCGGTGAATCCGGCCTCGACGAACTTGCGCACCGCCGCGACGTGGCCGTCGAGCTCAGGACCACAGGGAATCGCCTCGGCAATGTCATCCTGGGTGACGTACTGGCTGGCCGCCGCGAAACCGGCCGTGCCCGGCAACTCGGCGTTGACCTTCCATCCGCCGCCGAACCACCGGAACTGATCATGGGCTCGCTCGATCGCCGCGTCGCGGGACCGATCCCAGCTGATCGGTACCTGCCCAACCCGCGCTCGCCCGGCTCCACCGGCGGCCTCGAAGCCTTTGATGAGTTCAGCCCTGGGCTCGACTGCGATCATCAGGTCCGCGTGGCGGGCCGCCAGCTCGATCGACTGGGCACCGGAAACGGCGAGTCCGACGCGCGGCGGGATCTCCTCGACGTCCCAGAGTTTGGCGCTGTCCACGCGAAAATGCGAGCCGGTGAAGTTGACATAGCCCCCGGCGAAGAGGGCCTTGATGATCTGGAGCGCCTCCTCGAGCATCTCGTGCCGCACGTTCACCGGTGGCCAGGAACGGCCGATCACATGTTCGTTGAGGTTCTCGCCGGCCCCGAGACCGAGGCTGAACCGCCCGTTGCTGAGCAGGCCGACGGTGGCAGCTTGCTGAGCCACCACGGCCGGGTGATAACGCATGGTGGGGCAGGTGACATAGGTCATCAGATCAACGCGGTCGGTGGCGTGAGCAACCGCGCCGAGGGTGGCCCAAGCGTTCGGTGCGTGTCCCTGGCTGTCGAGCCAGGGAAAGTAGTGGTCGCTCATCACCTCGAAGTCAAAACCAGCCTGCTCGGCCCGAACAGCGTCGCGAACGAGTTCCCGCGGGCCGGATTGTTCACACATCAGCGTGTAACCGATTCGGGTCATGCCCGGTATGTACCCGCCGAGGGTGTCTGGCTACCGGCGGCTGTCAGACTGTGCACACGCGGGGTTTATCCCGGCGCCGCGGTTGGGAACGACGCTGCAATGAGCGCCGCCGAGTTCGTGCCGGTTACGCGCAGCCTGCGGCGGCTGTGCGTAGCTTCGGCCGACTGCCACGGCTGCGAGCTGTTCGAGGCGGCCACCCAGACCGTTTTCGGGTCCGGCCCACGCGCTGCCCGGATCATGCTGGTAGGTGAGCAGCCCGGAGATGTCGAGGATCAGCAGGGGCGTCCATTCGTGGGGCCGGCGGGCAGGCTGCTCGACCGGGCGTTGGCAGAATCAGGCATCGATCGCGCGCAGGTGTACCTGACCAATGCCGTCAAGCACTTTCGCTGGAAGCGGTCTGAGCGGGGCAAGCGCCGAATCCACGACAGGCCGGCTACCCGCCATATCGACGCCTGCCGTCCGTGGCTGGCCGCCGAATTGGGTGCGGTCCGGCCGCAGGTCCTGGTCGCCCTCGGCGCGGTCGCGGCACAGTCGCTGTTCGGGCCGGCCTGGCGCCTCAGCGATCATCGCGGGCAGCGCCTGCCATGGCCGCCGCCCGAGGGCCCCTTCGCCGGAGACCGGGCGCCGATCGCCATAGCCATGACCACGATCCACCCGTCCGCGGCCCTGCGCGCCGGACCCAAGCGCGCCGAGACCTTTGCCGGGCTCGTGCGGGACCTGGCCTCAGTCGCTGACCGCAGCCACTGACCGGGTCAGCGCATTATGCCGGTGTGGCCGAGGGAGTATCGGCCTGGCTGAGGCCACACCGTCAGGCCATGCGGCCCCGCACCGACCGGGATCTCCTTGAGCAACTTGCCGCTCTGGGCGTCGATGGCATAGACGACGTTGTGGTAGCGGCCGGAGAGCCAGAGCACCTTGCCGTCGGCGGAGAGGTTGCCCATGTCGGGACTGCCCCCGCCGGGAATGAACCACTTGGTGACCTGGGATCGGGTCGCGAGATCGATGATGCTGATGCTGCCCTCGCCGCGATTCGTGACGAACATCCTCGTCGAGGTGCGGTCGATGTAGAGGCCGTGAGCGTTTCTGCCGGTCGGAAGGAAGCCGATCACTTCGGTCTTGAGCGCATCGATGATGTAGACGCCGTTGGCCATCATGTCCGCGACGTAGAACACCCGTCCGTCCGGGGAGAGCTTGACGTCCTGCGGCATCCCGTCGCGCAGCCTCGGCAGCGTGAGCGTGCGCAGCAGGCGGTGGGTCGCGACGTCGACGGTGATGACCCGGTCGGCGAACTCACAACTGGCCAGCAGCGTGCGCCCGTCGGCGGTGAAGTCCATGTGATCGACACCAGCACACGACGGCAATGCCAAGGAGTCCATGAGCTTCCAGGTATGCGGGTCGTAGAAGTCCAGGCGCTGCCTGGCCTCGGCGACCACGATGGCGAACTTGCCATCGGGAGTGAAGTAGAGGTTGTACGGATCCTCAACCGGGATCGGGGTCCCCGCAATGCCGGTGCGCGGGTCGATCGGGGTAAGGCTCCCCGCTCCGGGGCCGCCGTCGGCCGGCACGTAGTCAGCTGCGACGTAGAGCGTCCTGAGATCATAGGACGGCACTACGTGCTGCGGCTCGTGACCGGCGGGAAACGTGTCGATCACTGTCATGGTGCGCTGGTCGATGACCGTGACTGTATTGCTGTTCGTGTTGGGGACGTAGACCAGCGCGCGATCGTTGCGCACCACGGGGCTCAGGTTGCCCGGACGGTCGGCGGCGTAGACATCGGTGCTCGACAGGGGCAGCGGCATCCCCGGCAGCACGTACGCGACGGCCGGAGCGGCGATCGCGCTGCTGCTGGAGGCCGACGTATGCGGTGGGGTCGGTGTGACCGAGGATCGGACCGGTGACGGCAGGGTGGTCGTCTTGTCGTTGCCGACGACCTTGACCCCGACCTGCCAGCTGATGAGCCCGAGGGCTGCGACCAGCGCCATCCACAGCATCGGGAATTGGTGCCTCCGACGGACACGCTTGGCCGCGTGCCGCCCCGAGACTCTGACCTTGCGCCTATATCCAGCCATCAGGTCGACGCGGCGCCCGGCGGTGGATTCACCCGGGGAGCATATCTACCCGCACCTTAGTATCGGCATTTATGCGTGCTGGGCGGTGGCTGCAATGGCTGAGCACACGCGATCGCGGCCTGGCCGCGCTACGCAGAGCCGGGCGCACGGCCATCATCATGCCCTCGCTGTTCGCGCTCGGGGACAAGGTGGTGGCCAACCCGACCATCGCCACGTTCGCGGCCTTCGGCTCGTTCGCGATGCTCCTGCTCGTCGACTTCGGCGGCCCCATGCGTGAACGGCTGCAGGCGCAGGCGATGCTGGCGGTCGCCGGGGCGGTACTGGTATGCCTGGGAACGCTCGCGTCCCAGAAGCCATGGCTGGCGGCCGTGGCCATGGCGCTCGTCGCGTTCGCGATCCTGTTCGCCGGAGTCGTGAGTTCGGTGCTGACCGGCGCCGCGCCATCCTTACTGCTCGCCTTCATCCTCCCGGTAGCTACCAAGGCTCCGGTCGCACAGATCCCCGACCGCCTGGCGGGCTGGGGACTGGCATCGGGGGCCGCGCTGGTGGCGATCGCGGTGCTCTGGCCGGCACCGGCACGGGACCCGCTGCGCGAGCAGGCGGCGACCGCCTGCCGTGCCCTGGCCACCCGGCTGCACGCCGATGTCGTCTACCGGCTGGGCGGTGCGAACGCTTCGATGGACGCACACCTGGAATCCGTCGTTCAGGCGAACGCCTCGGTCGCCGCGCTACACCGGACGTTTCTGGCCACGCCCTACCGGCCGACCGGCCTGAGCACACCCGCCCGCACCGTCGTCCGCCTGGTCGACGAGCTCACCTGGTTGGACTCGGTTGTGATCAAGGCCTCGCCACACCACCTGAGCGCGGCGGTCAACCACGCGGCGCTCGCGGTGAAGTCGGCGGCCGCCGTGGTTCTCGAACGCGGTGCCGACCTGCTCGATCACCCAGGTGGCGACATCGGGGCCTTGAACCTCGCCGTTGAAGACCTGCGCGGGGCGTTGGCGAGCATGGAGCGCAACGCAACCACCGAACTCCCGGTCCATCGCGCCGCCGCCGTGTCCCCCGATGTACGGATCACTGAGATCGTCACTTCGCTGGACCCGAGCTTTCGGGCGCAGGAGCTGAGCTACGCCGTCAGCCAGATCGCAGGCAACATCGCCCGCACCGCTGCCGCAGAGCAACGCAACTGGGTCGATCGGCTCCTCGGGCGCCAGCCGGCCGGTCTGGCCAGCACGCTCTCGGCGGCGCAGGAACGGGCAGCTGCACACTTCGAACGGCACTCGGTGTCGCTGCACAACAGTGTGCGGGGCGCGGTAGGACTCGGTGTGGCAATCTTCGTCGCCAACCAGACCGGCCTTCAGCACTCGTTCTGGGTGGTGCTCGGCACCCTGTCAGTGCTGCGGTCCAACGCGCTGAGCACGGGGCAGAATGTCGTGCGCGGCCTGCTCGGGACCACCGCCGGGGTCGTGCTCGGGGCTGGAGTGCTGGTTGGGATCGGCACCAACAGGACCGCGTTGTGGATCTTGCTGCCCATCGCGATCCTGGTGGCCGGCGCCGCTCCAGCCGCTATCTCCTTCGCCGCCGGGCAGGCCGGGTTCACGCTCACCCTCGTGATCTTGTTCAACATCATCGCTCCCGCGGGTTGGCGGGTCGGCCTGGTGCGGATCGAGGACATCGCGATCGGCTGTGCGGTGAGCCTGGCGGTCGGGCTGCTGTTCTGGCCGCGCGGTGCGGCGGCAGCGCTGGGCATCGCGCTCGCTGAGGCGTACGTGGACAGCGCGAGGTACTTGGCGGCCGCCGTCGAGTTCGGGGTGCGCCGATGCCACGCGGGCTCCCCGGCCGGGACTCCTGCGGCCGCGGGTTCTTTGGTGCCGCCCCTGGAGGACTCCATCAGGGCCGCGGCCGCATCGCGACGCCTGGATGACACCCTGCGGGGCTATCTCGCCGAGCGCGGCGCGAAACCGGTGCCGCTCGCGGAGATGTTCGGGCTTCTCACTGGCGTGGTCAGCCTGCGGCTCGCTGCCGATGCGATCCTGGATCTCTGGCAGCCAGATGACGCCTCAGATCCGGGGAATCGGGCCGCCGCGCGGGCCGAGCTGCTTGCCGCGAGCGCGATGGTGCAGCGCTGGTACGAGGAACTGGCAGCCAGCCTCACCGGGCACGGCAAGGTTCCCGTGCCGCTGAGCCACGATCAGACAGCCGACAGCAGGCTCATCGGCGCCGTTCGACACGACCTTCGGGCCGAGGACGGCAAGGCGACCGCCACCGCGGTGCGAGTGATCTGGACAGGTGATCACCTGGACGCGGTGCGGCGTCTGCAAAGTGGCCTGGTCGAACCGGCGCGGGTCGCGACCGCCCGTGCCGCGCTCACCGCCGGCCACGGCGGGCGTCCCTGGCCGAACCGTTGGCTGGCGTTCACCTAGGCAATCATCTGGTCGGCAATCGCTGTCGGCAATCGCTGTCCGCATTCACTGTCCGCATTCACTGTCGGCAGTCACCGAGTCGGCATTTACCTAAGGAGAGCCACGTGTCCTTCGACCTCAAACCCGCCGACGACTCGTTCCTGGAATCGGCACCGTTGCGCTACGTGCACGTGCTGGAACTCGCGGCCACCCCGGAACTCGTGTGGGCCGGCCTCACCGCCGACCGCGCCCTGTACTGGGTGCGCGGTTTGGGGGTGACCTGGACCTCGGCTCGACCGTTCGGGGTCGGCACCACGCGGATCGCCGCGGGGGCCTACGGAGCTGTCCGGTTGCACGAGTCCTACTTCCGATGGGAGGAGGGCCGGCGGCACTCGTTCCAAGTACTGCGGGCCAACGTCGCGTTGTTCCATCGGTTCGCCGAGGACTACCTGCTCGAGCACATCCCCGGAGGGTGCCGCTTCACCTGGACGTTCGCCGTCGAGCCGCGCGGTGCCCGAGCGATCGCGGCGGGAATCGGCTCGACCCAGCGATTAGTCTTCGCCGCGATGGCGAGGGACACCCAGCGCCATTTCGGGACTCTGTGACGGCCCGGCGGATACCGGCTGCCCGGGGGATACTGGCGGCGCGGGGAGTACTCGCGGCCAAGGGAGTACTGGCGGCCCGGGGGGTACTGCGGCGGCTGGTGCTGACACCGCTGGAGCTGGTTCTTTCGCGCGTTACCCGGACGAGTTTTGCCCAGCGGCATTGGGCGCCTCATCTCGCCGGGGTCCAGATGTCGCTCTATCGACGCACCGGTGGTCGGATCCAGATCAGTGCGCTGCTGGTACCGACTCTCGTCCTTATCGCGCGCGGCGCCCGCAGCGGCCAACGGCGTGAGACGCCGCTGATGTGCTCGCCCCAGGACGACGGCACGTTCCTCGTCGCCGGGAGCAACTGGGGTCTTTCGAACCATCCGTCGTGGACCGCGAATCTCATCGCCGACCCGAACGCTGAAGTCATCTGCCGCCGGCGCCGGTATCTCGTCCGCGCGCAGTTGCTCAGTGGAGCGGAGCGCGCGGCGGCTTGGCCGATGCTCGAAGCGCGGTGGCTGCGCTACCGCGACTACGAGCGGGTGGCCGGACGGGCGATACGGGTCTTTCGGCTCTCACCGGTGGCGCCGTTGATGGAGCCGAATAACCGTTCAGCGACCGCTAAGCGGGCACGGAGAGACGGCGTTGCGCGCGCAGCGGTTCGCCCATCGCGTGCAGATGCTTCAGCGCGGCCGAGTAGGAGCCGATCAGGCTGGCCTCAGTGTAGTTGATCTCCAGGCTGCGGCAGTAGTCGCGCACGATGCGTTGGGCCTTGCGCAAGCTCGGTCGCGGCATGCTCGGAAACAAGTGGTGCTCGACCTGATAGTTCAGCCCCCCGAGCAGGAAGTCGGTGAACCACCCGCCGCGCACATTGCGGGAGGTCAGCACCTGACGGCGCAGGAAGTCAATGTCGCGCCCGCGGGGGAACGTGGGCATCCCCTTGTGGTTGGGGGCGAATGAGCAGCCCATGTACAGACCGAAGACCGCTTGGTGAATCGCGACGAACACGAGTGCCTTCACGGGCGAGAGCACCAGCAGGACCGCGGCGAAGTAGCCGAGGACGTGCAGGGTGAACAGCGCGATCTCGAGCAGCCGGTAACGGCGCTGCGAGCGTGACATCAAACCGCGGATGCTCGCGACGTGCAGGCTGATCCCCTCGAACGTCAGTAGCGGGAAGAACAGCCACGCTTGGTGACGGGTGACGAAGCTGCTGAGCGGGCCGCGGCGGCTCGCGGCCTGCCTGGTTGTGAACGCCAGGACGCCATCGCCGATGTCGGGATCCATACCCTCATGGTTGGGGTGTGAATGGTGTCGGTTGTGCTTGTCGAGCCACCAGCCATAACTCAGGCCGATGAAGAGATCGCCCGCGATGATGCCGAGCATGTCGTTGGTCCGCTTGGATCGTCCGACCTGCTGATGGCCGCCGTCGTGGCCCAGGAAGGCGATCTGGGTGAAGACCAGACCCATCACAGCCGCGACGATGGTGGTGAACCATGAGTTGCCGACCCATACGAATGCGCACCACGTCACGACGAGCGAGGCGCCGGTGAGGGCGATCCGCGCGGCGTAGTGCCCGGGCCTGCGGTCGAGGAGTTTCGCGGCGCGGATCTGGCGACACAGCTGGGCGAAGTCACTCCCGCGGAGGGCATCGATGGTAAGAGTCATGGGAGTTCCCCGCGGATTGCCGACATCTGCACGAGTTGTGCTCGTCGGATGGCTCCAGCATCCAGGCACCGGCAGCAAATAGCTAGCGACCCTCAGCGCGGCATCGCCGCCTCTTCGCAGCGCCTCAGTTGACCTGCCGTACCTGCCCAGCCCAGAACGGTTCGCGTAACTTGAACTTCTGCAACTTGCCCGTTGCTGTCCTCGGCAATGTCGGCACGAATTCAATTCGCTTTGGGCATTTGTAGCCCGCCAGCGACTGGCGGCAGTGCTCGATCAGCGTCTCCGCGCTCAGCTCGGAGCCGTCGGTGACGACGAGACCGGTCACGAGCTCTCCCCACTGTTCATCGGGAATTCCGATCACGGCAACCTCACGGACGGCGGGGTGCGAGTTGAGAACGTCCTCCACCTCGATCGAGGAGACATTCTCGCCACCGGAAATGATCACATCCTTCTTCCGGTCGGAGATGACGAGGTAGCCCTCGTCGTCCAGGTACCCACCGTCGCCGGTATGGAACCAGTTGCCCTGCTGCGCCTCGGCCGTCGCCTCCGGCTGGTTCCAGTAGCCGTCCAAGTTGTGGTTGGACTGCGTGAGCACCTCGCCGGCGGCGTCGACCTCCACGCGGACACCGAGCGCCGGAGCCCCGGCACGGCCAAGCCGGAGCGCACGCTCGTGCGTTGACATGCCGTCCCATTCGGCGCGCCCCCGGTTGACGGTGACGACCGGAGAGGTCTCGGTGAGACCGTAGATCTGACAGAACTCCCAGCCCAGTTCGGTCAGCACGCGCTCGATGGTGCGGGTGGGCGGTGGTGCACCGGCCACGACGATGCGCACGGTGCCGCGTCCTGGGATCGGATGATTCGGACCACGCTGGTCCTCCTGACCGTCCGGGCCCTTCTGACCGTTCCAGGCCGCCGCGGAATCCAGCGCGGCATCCAGCGCGGCGCTGACCACCGCCGGCGCCGCACACATCAAGGTGACGCCGTGTTGCTGGACGCGGCGCAGGATCTCGGTTCCATCGATCTGGCGCAGCACGATGTGCCGCCCGCCGATACCGGTGATCCCGTACGGCATCCCCCACCCGTTGGCGTGGAACATCGGAAGCGTGTGCAGCAGCACGTCGCGATCGGTGATCGTCGTGTGAAGTCCGAACACCGTCGCGTTCAACCAGAGATTGCGGTGGGTCAGCTGCACGCCCTTGGGACGCGCGGTGGTTCCGGAGGTGTAGTTGATCGTCGCTGTGGCGCCCTCATCCGGATCGTCCCACTCCCGGGGTTCGGCGCCGTGCCGGTACAACGTGTCATCCTCGCCGAGGACGAACTTGTGGGGCACATCCACGTGGTCGAGCAAGTCCTTGACCGAAGGGTCGGCGTAGACCACCTCGGCGCCACTGTGCGCGAGGATGTACTCGATCTCGGCGGACGCGAGCCGGAAGTTGATCGGGACCAGAATGCGTCCCCAACCCGAGACGCCGAAGAACGAGCCCAGCAGCCGAGCCGAGTTCTGCGAGATCACCGCGACCCGGCCGCCAACCGGTACCCGCAGCTCATCGAGCCGGGCTGCCTGCGCGCGCGCCAAGCCCGCGAACTCACGGTAGGTGAGCTCACCGAGTGAGGCGGCGGGCTGGTCGGGCTCATCGACCACGGCCACGCGCTCGGGGTAGACGCGCTCGGCCCGGTCGAGGAAATCGCGAATCGTCAGGGGGTAATACACGCGCGCGACTTTACGAGCTACGGCCGCCAAGCTCCACGTGCTTGTCGTGCAGGCGTGAGGTGGCCGCGTCGGCGAGCAGGCCGACGCCGATACCGAACATCCACACGTCCTTCGATATGGCCGTGCCTTGCTGGGTTGGCCGCGGGCTGCCGTCGTGGTGCATTCCTGGCAGGCGCCAGTACATCCCGAGCAGAGCGCCGGAGAAGACGGCCAGCCCGGCGCCGGCGAGGGCCGCCGGGACGACCGGCAGAAGCAACGCGCTGCCCACGGCGATCTCGCCCACGGCGAGGGTCCGCAGGAACAGCTTCGGCTCGACCTTCTCGAACACCGGGTAGGCACCGCTAGCCATCCCGTGCACCGCCTTCGCGGTGTCGTCGTCTCCGCTCAGTTTGCCGATACCGGCGTTGAGGATGTGCGCGCCCGTGGCCAGTCGGGTGGGTGCGCGGCGCAGTTTCGCTGAGATGCTCATATCGATCCCCCAGGGATGTGTTGGCATCAGTAGACATCGGTTGGATCTGCCCAGTCTGGGTCATACCCAGGACGGAAGCCACATATGCGCGTGCCAGTTGTTGTAGGACTCGAGGCTACCGATGAACAGCGGCCACATCCAGGCGAAGTCGGCGATGACGAGGGCGAGGAACGCCGCGACACCCGCGGCGCCCCACACCCGACGCCGCTGCCCGCGTCGGCTGTACCCGGGATCGCCGAAGTCGCGCACGGACGGCCCGAGCACGGTGCCGAGACCCAGGGTCAGTCCGATGATCATGAATGGGACCAGCGGCGCCATGTAGAACAGGAACATCGTGCGCTTGAGGTCCTGGAACCACACCGCCCAGCCGGCGAGGAACGCCACCCATACCGCGCCCGCCCGCCAATCGCGGGTCGTGATCCAATGCCAGGCCAGCCAGAGCAGCATCGGCACGAACGCCCACCACAGCAGCGGTGTCCCGATAAGCAGGATCTCGCGGGAGCAGGTCGAGCTGCCGCAATTGGTGCCGCTGCCGTCGTAGAAGAAGTCGACGGGGCGCCCGAGTACCAGCCAGCTCCACGGGCTGGAGCGGTAGGGGTGGCCGCTGTCGAGACCTTCGTGGAACCGGTAGGCCTGCAGCGTGTACGAGCCCAGCGCGCGAATCGGCCCAGGTAGCCAGGCCCAGTCGAAGGGCAGGTGGACACCGAATGGCAGGTTGAGGCGCGTGGCGGAGGTGTGGGTGTCCGTGTAGTGCCGGCCCCAGCTGTTCTCGCCGAGGAACCAGCCCAGGTAGGTGAGCAGGTAGGTCGCGACCGGCGTGGCAAGCAAGGAGCCCAGCCCGGGCACGACCGAGCGGCGCAGTGACACTCGCGTCGGCTTCGTTACGCCGGCACTCTTCAACGCGGCCCGGTCCCACACCAGGCTCAGCACGGCGAACAACACGAAGAACGACAGTGCTGTCCACTTCACCGCGCAGGCTGCGCCGAACATGACCCCGGCGATGACCCGCCACGGGCGTGGACCCAGGGTCGGCGCCCCGCCGCTCAGATCGGCTCCGGCAGCGACCAAGCTCGCGAGGCGCCCCCGGACGTGGTCGCGATCGATGACCAGCGCACCGAAGCCGGCAATCACGAAGAATTGCAGGAAGATGTCCAGGATCGCGGTGCGCGAGAGGACCAGCGACAGCCCGTCGAGCGACAGCAGCAGGCCGGCGATACCGCCGAAGAGGTTCGAGCGCGTCATCCGGCGAACCGTGCGCGTGAGCACGGTGACCGCGAGGATCCCGGCGAGCACCGGGGCCAGCCGGTAGCCGATGGTGTTCGTGCCGTTGCCGCTCCAGATCCACGACCCGATGGCGATCAGCCACTTGCCCAGCGGCGGGTGGACGATGAACATGTAGCCGCGGTTGTCCTCGTAGCCGAAGCGGAGCAACTCCTGCGCCTCGGTCGCGTAGTAAACCTCATCGAAGGTCTTGCCCTGCGGGTAGCCGAAGGACCACAGGCGGGTCACTGCCGCGACGAGTGTGACCAGAGCGGTGATCGCCCAGCCGGCCCGCGGATTGGGATCGCGCCAGGGCGCCAGCGCTTCGGGGACGGGATAGGTGCGTTGCGGAGGCTCGAGGACCAGGTTGGTGCCGGGGGCGTGGGCTTGCGCCGATGTCTCGAGCGTCGCCGTCACGTCCTGATCCTATGGCGGGAAGATCCGTCGCTGGGCAATGAGGTCGCCGGAAACGCGGTCGCCGGGCAATGAGGTGGCCGGGCGCGGTCGACGTGCAACGAGTTCGCCGGGCAATAGGGTCAGGTCGTGGCACAGTCGCGAGCACCCGGGCGCGTGGTGCTGGCCGGGACGCCGCTCGGCAACCCAGGTGATGCATCTGCCCGGTTGCGGGATGCGCTGGCGACGGCCGCGGTGATCGCCGCCGAGGACACCCGCCGGTTGCGTCGCCTGTGCGCTGACCTGCAGGTGCGGCCGTCCGGGCGTGTGCTGTCGTTCTTCGAGGCCAACGAATCGGCGCGGGTGCCCATGCTGTTGGAGGCGGTGCGGGCCGGTGAGGATGTCCTCGTCGTCACCGACGCGGGAATGCCGTCGGTCTCCGATCCCGGCTATCGGCTCGTGTCCGCCGCCGCCGCCGAGGGGCTGGTGGTGACCGTGCTGCCGGGTCCGTCGGCGGTACTGGCCGCCCTGGCGGTGTCCGGGCTGCCCGTCGACCGGTTCTGCTTCGAAGGCTTCCTGCCGCGCAAGGCGGGCGAGCGACGGCGCCTGCTCGCTGGACTGGCCAGTGAGGCCCGGACGATGGTGTTCTTCGAAGCTCCGCACCGACTGGAGGCGAGCCTGCTCGCCATGCTCGAGGCGTTCGGGCCGGATCGTCGCGCAGCCGTGTGCCGGGAACTCACGAAGACCTATGAACAGGTGCGCCGTGGCGGGCTCGGTGAGCTCGCCACCTGGGCAGCGGGGGATGTCCGGGGCGAGATCACCGTGGTGGTCCGCGGGGCCACGGGGCCTGAGCCGGGGGAGTCCGACGAAGCCACGGGGCCTTTGCTGGCCGCCGGGGTCGCCGCGCGCGAAGCTGCCGGGCAATCTCGCAAGGAGGCGATCGCCGCCGTCGCGGCCGAGTTCGGCATCGCCAAGCGTGCGGTCTTCGACGCGGTGGTGGCGGGTAAGCGCGCGAGCCAGCCACGGTAAGCGATTACGCCGCCTCACTAGGCTGGGAGGGTGAGCGAGCATATCTTGACCGCGGTTGCGTGGCCGTACGCCAACGGACCACGGCACATCGGCCACGTCGCGGGTTTCGGCGTCCCGTCCGATGTCTTCAGCCGGTATCAGCGCATGGCCGGCAACAAGGTGTTGATGGTCAGCGGGACCGATGAGCACGGGACGCCGATCCAGGTGCAGGCCGACCAGGAAGGCGTCTCTCCGCGCGAACTCGCCGACCGCAACGCGCTGGTCATCGCGAAGGATCTGCAGAATCTCGGCCTGTCCTACGACCTGTTCACGCGCACGACGACGAAGAACCACTACGCCATCGCCCAGGAGCTTTTCCTCGGCCTGCTCAAGAACGGCTACGTGTTCGCGCAGAAGCAGCTAGGCGCGATCAGCCCCTCCACGGGCCGCACGCTGCCGGACCGCTACATCGAAGGCACCTGCCCCATCTGCGGCTTTCCCCACGCGCGCGGCGACCAATGCGACAACTGCGGAAATCAGCTCGACCCGATCGACCTGATCAACCCGGTGTCGAAGATCAACGGTGAAGTGCCCCAGTTCGTCGAGACCGAACAGATGATGCTCGACCTGCCGGCGTTCGCCGAGGTCCTGTCACAGTGGCTGCGCAAGCAGACGCACTGGCGGCAAAATGTCTTGAAGTTCAGCATCAACCTGCTCGACGAACTCAAACCCCGCTCCTACACGCGCGATCTCGAGTGGGGTATTCCGGTTCCGCTGGACGGGTGGCGCGACCGCACTGACAAGCGGATCTACGTGTGGTTCGACGCGGTGGTCGGGTACCTGTCCGCGTCGATCGAGTGGGCGGCGCGAACGGGTAATCCCGACGCGTGGCGGGCCTGGTGGCAGAACGAGGACGCCAGGGCCTACTACTTCATGGGCAAGGACAACATCGTCTTTCACGCCGAGATCTGGCCGGCGATGCTGATGGGTTACTCGGGCATCGGCGCCAAGAGCGGTACCCCTGGCCGACTCGGCGCTCTCAACCGTCCGTACGAGGTCGTCTCCAGCGAGTTCCTGACGATGGAAGGGCGAAAGTTCTCCTCCTCGCGCCACGTCGTCATCTATGTCGGCGATATGCTCAGCCGCTACGACGCCGACGCGTTGCGCTACTTCCTCGCTGTCGCTGGGCCGGAGAACCAGGACACCGACTTCACCTGGTCGGAACTCGTACGGCGCAACAACGACGAGCTGGTCGCCGGCTGGGGGAACCTCGTCAACCGGACGATCTCAATGACCGCGAAGAACATCGGCACGATCCCGCCGGCAGGGCAGCAGACCGACGCTGATCACCAGTTGCTTGCCACCTCCCGTGCCGCGTTCGGCACCGTTGGTGAGCTGCTCGCCCGCTCGCGCCAGAAGGCTGCGATCAACGAGGTCATGAGTGTGGTGGGCGCGGCGAACAAGTACCTGTCCGACATGGAGCCGTGGAAGCTTCGCGCTACCGACCCGGAGCGGATGGCAAGCGTCCTGCATGTCGCACTCCAGGTGGTCGACGACGCGAAGACGATGCTGACCCCGTTCCTGCCCGCGTCCTCCTCGAAGGTGCATGCCGCGCTGGGTGGAGAGGGCGTCTGGGCCGCGATGCCAGAACTGGTCGAGGTGGACGAAGCCACTGCGGCTGGATCGCCTTCGTACTCGATCCTTACGGGCGACTACGACGCCGAGGCGCGATGGGAGTCCGTGCCGATCGTTGCCGGGCGTCCGCTGCAGCCCCCGACTCCGGTGTTCACCAAGCTCGATCCGTCGGTCGTGGACGAGGAGCTCGCCCGGCTGGCCTCGGCCGACCAAGCCCGGGAGTCCGAGCAAGCCCGGGAGTCCGAGCAAGCCCGGGAGTCATAGTGTCCCGCGGCGGTGCCGGGCCGCGCGGCCGACCCGCCCGCGAGCGGGCGCCGCACCTCGCGCCGGCGGACCGGCTTGCGGTGGACATCTTCGATGCCCACACCCACCTGGATGCGATGGCCCAGCGGGCCGGGCTGGAGCCGAGCGCGGAGTTCGTCGCCGAGGTCATGTCAGCGGCGCGGCTCGTGGGGGTCATCCGGGCCATCACCGTTGCGGACACCATGCAGTCGTCGCGGTGGTGCGTGGCGGCGGCCAACGAACATCCGGACGTGTATGCGGCTGTCGCCATTCATCCGACCGAGATCGAGGGCGTCACCGAGGCGGACTATGGGGAACTCGAACGGCTCGCCGCCGACCCGGCGGTCGTCGCGGTCGGGGAGAGCGGGTTGGACTATTACTGGCAGCCGACTCAGGCTGCGGCTCAGCAGGAACACTTCCGGCGTCACATCGAGCTGGCCAAGCGCGTCGGCAAACCGCTGATGATCCACGATCGCGAAGCTCACGCCGACGTCCTGCGGATCCTGCGGGAAGAGGGCCCTCCGGAGCGCGTCGTGTTTCACGCGTTCTCCGGTGACGCGGGGATGGCGGCGCAGTGTGCGCAGGCGGGCTACGTCATGTCGTTCGCCGGAGTGGTCACCTTCGGCAACGCGCCGGCCCTGCGCGAGGCGGCCAAGGTCGCACCCATCGACCAGGTGCTCGTCGAGACTGACGCCCCGTTTCTCACCCCCCACCCCCACCGCGGCCGTCCCAACGCGCCGCACCTGCTCCCGCTCACCGTTCGGGGCTTGGCCGCCGCACGCGGGGACGACGTGGATGAGCTGTGCGCGGCGATCGCCCGGACGGGTCAACGATTGTTCGGTCCAATTTGACCCGATTTGGGCGCGCCGTGGGCTCATTCACAGAATTTTCTTTCGCACCTGTGAGAGAGTGACTAGCTGATCTAGCCGGGCCCGCGGCCCTAGATCAGCTACGAGCCGCCCGAGGCTGCCTAAGCCCCCAGGTTTCCAGGTCTGGATGAGGCTGAGCGGAGGCAATCCCCTTCTCGACTCAGGGCAATCTTCGCTGGTGACGGCCGGCCCGAGAATCGGCTGAATGACCTCTCAGGAACGCGTTTGACGGCATCGCGGGTTTGGAATGGGGCTGTTGGCCCCGTTACGGTTCCGTGACCGAAGAATGAACTGTGCGACTGACAGAGGGAGTCTGAAAAGTGCGTCGCAGCCTCAAGTACGGCATCTACGGTGCCGTACTCGCAGGAGTCGTGGGCGGCACTGTCGCCCTCACGACGTCCGCAAGTGCAACAACACCCGTCACCCTCGTGGTAGACGGACAGAGCCAGAACATTCGCACCTCGGCCAGCAACGTCGCGGGTGCACTCCGGGGCGCGGGTTACCACGTCGGTGCGCACGACATCGTTGCGCCGAGCGTCGACTCGAAGGTCCAATCCGGCGAGCAGATCATTTACAACCGGGGTCGCCTGCTCCACCTGCTCGTTGACGGCCAGCCGAAGGATGTCTGGACCACGGCGCCGACGGTCGCCGAGGCGCTGGCCCAGCTTGGCTACCCCGCATCGGACTTCGTGTCGGTGTCGCGTTCCCAGCGCCTGCCCCTGGACCCGACCACCATCAACCTGCGTGCGCCCAAGCTCGTCGCGCTCGTTCACGACGGCAAGCGCCAGGTCGTGACCACGACGGATTCGACCGTCGGCCAGCTGATGGGCGATCTCGGCGTCACGCTCGGCAAGTCCGATGTCGTGAAGCCGGCTGCGAACACTGCGGTGGCCAACGGTCTCACCGTCACTGTGCAGCGCGTCGCTACGAAGGTGGAGACAGTGCTGGAGAGCGTCGCCTACCCGGTGCGCCAGATCAACGACTCGTCGATCTACACCGGTGACGTCCAGGTCGTGACCGGCGGCGTCGCCGGGTCCGACAAGGTCACCTACAGCGAGGTCTACGTGGACGGAAAGCTGGGCAGCCGGATCGAGCTGACTCGGACCACGCTCACCGCGCCTACCCCGCAGACCGAGCGGGTCGGGACCAAGGCCCGTCCGGTCCCACCCCCGGCCCCCGTGGCGGCAGTGTCCACCGGCGGTCTCAACTGGGACGCCGTGGCCGCGTGTGAGTCCGGCGGCAACTGGCACATCAATACCGGCAACGGGTTCTACGGTGGCCTGCAGTTCGACTACGGCACGTGGTTGTCCAACGGCGGCGGCGCCTACGCCCCGCGCGCCGACCTGGCCAGCCGCGAGCAGCAAATCACGGTGGCCAACCGGCTCTACGCCGCTCGCGGCTCCAGCCCGTGGCCAGTCTGCGGCGCCAACCTGTAAGGCCCTGTGTTTGGCCCGACAAAGCCCTACCGAAGCCCGGAGCATCCAAGCACCGGAGCATCAAGGCAACCGGAGCCCGGTCGCAACGCGTGCAGTGCGCGTTGCGGCCGGGCTCCTGGTTTGGCTCCCGGTACGGGTTCCCGGTTCGGGCGCTCTGTCGGGTTGCCGACGAAATCCGGCTGCGGTGTGAGCCTGGAATGAAGCTGGACCGGCCGTGTTCACCATTGGCCGGAGGCGTTGCATGACGGGTTTTGATAGTGCGGTAGGTGCCGGCGCCGGCGCGGCAGTGGCGTTGGGGGCGTTCGTATACAACGTTGCGAAGGATGCGGGATCACGGAACTTCGATGTGCCAGCGCATACGGCTGACACGGGAGCGGCGAGCATTCCGGAGTCGTGGGCAGACGGGCGGTTGGAGAGCTTCGGGACGGCGACGCTGTCAGGTCTGTGGTACACGCATACGCGTTTCTGGTGGATCGGTCGCGACCGCCACCCGGCGCCGGAGCCCGGCCGCACTCCAGCGAAACTGGCCCAACACGTCGATAACACTTATGTCTGCACGATATTTCCCTTTGCAATTAAATGGGACATGATGAAGGTCGACTACGATGTCGCGGACAAGCGCTTCCAAGATAACGCTATGACGATTACGCAGAAGATGGTCGAGCTGGAGAAGGAAACCGCGCAGATCCACGACCAATACCAGCGGGCATTGAAGAACCACCAGCAGGCTTTGAAATTGAAGATGCGTCAGCAAGACGGCGAACTGTCCGAGGTAAAGCTTCAAGAAGATGATGACGATGACAAGGAACTGGCCGAGATACAGACGCGCTATAAGAACGCGTTGGCGGTGCTGGCCTCGAAGAGAGAGGCGGTGAAGCGATCCCAGGATGCGGATCAGGCGGTGCAGAACCTCAAGGTCAAGCACGCAGGTGACAAGCAGCCCGGATTGCTGTACATGCGTAACGCGCGATTCGTGGCGCTGCCCAGCTTCGAGGGCAAGGCCCGTTACGGCGCGCCTTTGGTGTACGTCCGCGGAGATGTCACGCTGACGAGCCGGTTGGTCAGCGACAAGGATCAGGGTCGGATCGATATCGCCTTCAACTGGCACGAATGGCTGCCTGGTTACAACCATCAATGGCCGGAATCGATGACGGTGCATGCCGACGGCAGCATCACCGATATCACCGACAAGCTCAAAGGACGTTTCGGCCGGACCGCAAAACTCGACGTACAGCTGGCCGGCGAGGCCCCCGCGCCTGTTTCCCTAGCCGAATTCGGGCACGCCGGCGAGGTTCAGGACCTACGTGACTTCGTCGAGGAGAGTCGAACTGAGCGTTTCAGCGGTCAGTTCAAGGATAATTACGCGACCCGCAAGAAGGCCGCCGACGATGTCTTGTCCTCCGTCGGCGACTACGGAAAGACCGCGCAGCGCTTTCGTGCGGCTCCCGAGGCTAAGTTGGGGTATTTCGCCTCGCGGAAGCCGGCGCCCGAGTTACAGCTGCTCATACCGGAAGGTGAGGAGGGGGAGGAGGAAGGGTGGGAGGTTGACAGGGACGAAAAGGATGAATCGCTCGTTCCACGAAAGGCTCGGGAGAGGCCACCTCGTTTGAAGGATGGTGAAGAGCTACGCCGATTTCAGGAGCAACTCGGACCTCCAAGCGCCAGTGACCAAGAGCTGCTGGCGGACGTGAAGGCGCAGCCAAAGCGCGTGGAGAGCGAGACCGAGACCACCTGAACGGCCTGGGGTACGCCTCGGCAGGGAGGAGGTGTACCCAATCCCACACCGGCTGTACCCAGCGGTGACCTATCCGTTACAGTTCCGTGACCGACCGCTCGGGAGCAGAACCACTCACGAAGGAGCCCGATCTCTTGCAGCGCAGTGTGAAGTACGGCCTTTACGCGGCCGTGCTGGCTGGCGTCGTAGGCGGCACGGTCGCCTGGCACAGCGTCGACAAGTCAGTCGCGCTCACCGTCGACGGCCAGAATTCGACCATCCACACGACGGCTGACCACGTTGGCGACGTCCTGCAGGGCGCGGGCTACCAGGTGGGTCCGCACGACATCGTCGCGCCGTCGACGAACGCAACGGTGCGCGACGGGGGCCGGATCGTCCTGCAGCGCGGTCGCCTGCTGCACCTGGACGTGAACGGTGTCCAGCGCGACATCTGGACGACTGCGCCGACGGTTGCCGCAGCGCTCAACCAGCTCGGATTCTCTACCGCTGATTTCACGTCGGTTTCCCGGTCCAAACGGCTGCCGCTGACTCCCACCGACCTGTCGGTGCGTACGCCTCGTTTCGTGAGCGTCGTCCACGACCGGATGCTCCAGCAGGTCACGACCACCGACTCGACGGTGGGACAGCTTCTCGCCGACCTCAGCGTGTCGCTCGGCCCCAGTGACACCATTTCCGTCCCCGCCGGCTCCGCCATCCTGCCTGGTGAGCGGATTGTCGTCGGACGCGTCACGCACGCCACGATCGTGGCGAACCGGGCATTGCCCTTCCCGACGACGCAGCAGGCCGCTTCCTCGCTGTCGGCCGGCCAGAGCACGGTTATCACCCCGGGCAAGAACGGCCTGGCCCAGATCACTTACGCGGTGGTGCTGGTCGACGGGAGTGTCGTCGGCCAGACCCCGGTCAAAACCGTCGTCCTTCAGGCACCCACTGCCCAGGTTGTCGGCGTCGGCACCGGGTCGGGGACCGGCAGCGGGCCGACGCCGGCCGCGGGAGCGGGGACGGCGGCAGCGGTCAGCGTCACACCGGGCTCGGCCCAGGCCATCGCGAAGGGCCTCGTCGCGCAACGGGGTTGGGGCAGCTCGGAGTTCTCCTGCCTGGTGACGCTCTGGGACCACGAGAGCGGCTGGCGGGTGGATGCCGCCAACCCCAGCGGAGCCTACGGGATACCCCAGGCGCTGCCTGGCGACAAAATGTCATCAGCCGGGCCGAACTGGCAGAGCGACGCGACCACTCAGATCCTGTGGGGGCTCGGCTACATCGCCTCGCGTTACAACACCCCCTGCCAGGCGTGGTCGCAGTGGCAGGCAAATGGTGGTTGGTACTGACAGACTCGGCGCGTGACGTCGGCCGGATTCCTCGGGCCGAGCGAGATCCGTCAACTCGCCGCTGAACTCGATCTGCGCCCCACGAAGGCGCTCGGTCAGAACTTCCTGCACGACGCGAACACCATCCGGCGCATCGTGCGCATCGCAGCACTGGAGCCGGATGACGTGGTGCTGGAGGTCGGGCCGGGGCTGGGCTCGCTGACCCTCGGACTGCTCGCCGAGGGCCACGACGTGACGGCGGTCGAGATCGATCCGGTGCTGGCCGGGGCGTTACCGGGCACGGTTGCCGCGCGCGTTCCTGAGGCGTCACTCACCGTCGTGACGGCCGATGCCCTCCGGCTAGCCTCGCTTCCGGGACCCGCGCCTACCGCGATGGTCGCGAACCTGCCCTACAACGTCGCGGTGCCCGTCGTGCTCCACCTGCTCGAGACGATGCCGTCACTGCGCCACGTGCTCGTGCTCGTGCAGGCCGAGGTCGCCGACCGGCTCGCGGCAGCCCCAGGTTCTCGCGTCTACGGGGTACCGAGTGTCAAGGCCGCCTGGTATGCCTCAGCGACGCGTGCCGGCGCGGTGCCCAGGGCGGTCTTCTGGCCGGTGCCGAACGTGGACTCGGGGTTGGTTCGCCTCGTCCGTCGCGACCCGCCGGACGTGCAGGTCAGCCGCAGCGACGTCTTCGCCGTTGTCGATGCCGCCTTCGCGCAGCGCCGCAAGATGCTGCGTTCCGCGCTGGCACCGTGGGCTGGTTCGGCCACCGCGGCAGCCGCCGTGTTACAGGCTGCTGGCATCGACCCCTCCGCGCGCGGAGAGACCCTGGACGTGACGGCGTTCGCGCGGATCGCGGCAGCTCGGCGCTAGCTGCGGCCCGCGAACAGGCTCGTCACCGAGCCATCCTCGAAGACCTCCTTGATCGCCATCGCCAGCAGCGGCGCGATGGAGAGCACGGTGAGCTTGTCGAACTGGTATTCCGGCGGGATCGGCAGGGTGTTGGTCACGATCACCTCGCTGATCTGGCTGTTCTTGAGCGTGTCGGTCGCCGGCGGGGAGAAGACCCCGTGGGTCGCGGCGACCACGACCTCGGTTGCCCCGTTGTCGAACAGCAGCGCGGCAGCCTTGGAGATCGACCCGCCGGTGTCGATCATGTCGTCGATCAGGAGGCAGGTCTTTCCCTCGACGTCGCCCACGACGCGGTTGGCGACCATCTGGTTCGCGGCGTCGATGTTGCGCGTCTTGTGCACGAACGCGATCTCGCGTCCGCCGAGCTCGTCGGCCCACTGCTCGGCCATCCGCACCCGGCCGGTGTCCGGGGAGACGACGACGAGGTCCTGGCCCGCGTACTTGGCCTTGACGTGCTCGGCGAGCAAGGGGAGGGCGAACAGGTGGTCGACCGGTCCGTCGAAGAAGCCCTGGATCTGGGCCGTGTGCAAGTCGATGGCCATGATCCGGTCGGCGCCCGCCGTCTTGAACAGGTCGGCGATCAACCGCGCGGAGATTGGTTCTCGACCGCGGTGCTTCTTGTCCTGGCGGCCATAGGGATAGAACGGTGCGACGACAGTGATGCGTTTGGCTGAAGCCCGCTTGAGCGCGTCTAGCAGGATCAGCGTCTCCATCACCCACTGGTTGATCGGCAGCGTGAAGGACTGCACGACAAAGGCGTCCGTGCCCCGCACGGATTCATCGGGCTTGATGAACGTCTCCCCATTGGCGAAGTCGCGCGCCGTCGTGGGGGTGACCGTCATGCCCAGCTGGGCGGCGATCTCGTCGGCCAGCGCCGGATAGGCACGTCCGGACAGCAGTACGAGGCTCTTACGTCCGGCAACCTGCAGAGTGCTCATTCGTCCTCGTCCTCAGTCGTTTCCGACGGGGCATTAGTCGTCTCCGACGGGGCGTTCAGTGCCGCTTCGGCAGCAAGCGCTGCGGGCGTGCCGGGACGCTTGCGTGCTACCCAGCCTCCCACGTTTCGCTGAGCCGCTCTCGCGACCCCCATCGCACCCGGCGGCACATCCTGAGTGATCACCGACCCGGCAGCCGTGTAGGCGCCGTCGCCGACCTGCACCGGCGCCACGAACATGTTGTCGGCCCCGGTCCGGGCGTGATCGCCGATCGAGCTGCGGTGTTTGTCCACGCCGTCGTAGTTGACGAATACGGTGGCAGCGCCGATGTTCGTGTGCTCGCCGATGCTCGCGTCGCCGACGTAGGACAGGTGGGGCACCTTGCTGGCGAGCCCGATATCGCTGTTCTTGACCTCGACGTAGGTGCCGATGTGCACGCCGTCGGCGAGGTCGGTGCCCGGGCGCAAGTACGCGAAGGGCCCGACGGTGACGTCCGCGCCGACCCGGGCGGAGACGGCGACGGTGCGCGAGAGCCGGCTGCGGGCTCCGACGCTCGTGTCGGTCAGCGTCACCTGGGGGCCGATATGAGCGCCTTCGGCGACGTAGGTGGCGCCGTGCAATTCGACCGAAGGCAGCAGCGTGACATCGGGCTCCAGTTCTACGCCGGCATCGACCCACGTCGTGGCCGGATCGATGACTGTCACCCCGGCGCGCATGTGGCGCTCGAGCAGTCGAGCGTTGTAGGCACGGTGGGCATGCGCCAGCTGCACGCGGTCGTTCACGCCCGCGGTCTGCTCCTGGTCGGCGACCAGCGCGCGCACTGGGAGTCCGGCGGCAACGAAGATTGAGATGACTTCCGGCAGGTACTGCTCGCCTTGAGAATTTTCGGTGGACAGGCGAGCCACCGCCTCGCGCAACGGCACGCTGTCGAAGGCATAAACGAGGGCGGAGATCTCGGCGACCTCGAGCTCTTCGGCGCTCGCGTCGCGGTCCTCCACGATGCGCAGCACCTCGCCGCCGCTGCTGCTGCGGATCACCCGGCCGTAGCCGCTGGGGTCGCTGACGACGCTGGTCAGCAACGTCGCGGCGGCGCCGGTGCGAGCATGCTCAGCCAGCAACGCGGCGAGGGTCTCGGGGCGCAGCAG
>JALYIL010000087.1 GCA_030775825.1 Actinomycetota bacterium | reverse complement strand
CGCGACCGGCGTCTGCTGCAGCATCATCTCGCTGACCAGGACTGCCCACGGCGTCGCATCCGGCGAGCGCCACGGCAGTTCGCGCGCCGCCTGGGCGTACCAGTCGACGATGGGATCGGTGAGCTTCGCGGTCATGACGGGCTGAATCTTCGCACGTGTTCTTCGCACGTGTTCTTCGCCCGCGGTGGGCATCACGATCAGGCCGATTCCGGACAAGGGGTCGGGAGCCGCGCTGCGCGCGTCGGTGCGGGGTCCGGGCGAAAGTGTTGGGTAGCGTGGAAAACGATGTTGCACCCCGTCGGCTCGCTCCCCGCGTCCGTCTACTGGCGGCGACGATTCCTGCTGTTCGGGGTCGTGGCGGCGTTGGTCCTGCTCTCGGCCTGGGTCCTCAGCCCGAGCGGCGGCCCCAGGCCCGCAGCGGGAGCAATCGCCACCACCGGATCTTCGCCGTCGAACGCCGCGTTGAGCACCCCCTCGCCGACGCCCGCGCCGACCACGCCGGGCTCGACCGCGGCCAACGCGCATCTACCCGCGCGTTCGACCAGCACGTCCACCGCCACGCCTGCGGGCACGTCCACGATCAAGACGACGGCCGCTTCCCCGGCGTGCGCCGCGTCGGCGTTGCAGGTGGCGGCGGTGGTCGCCCAACCGAGATACAACGTCGGGGATCAGCCGCAGTTGCTACTGCAAGTAACCAACACAGGCCCGACGGCCTGCGTGCAGGACCTCGCCGACAGACGGGTGGAGTTGCGCGTCTACAACGGTGAATCCCGGGTGTGGGGCAGCCACGACTGCGAGATCCAGCCTGGCACTGCCGAGCGGACCTTGAACCCCGGCCAGGTGGTCCGGGTGAGCATCGTCTGGTCCGGGCTCTCGTCACAACCGCAATGTGCGGGGACTCGGCAGCGGGTTGGCGCCGGGACATACACGCTGTATGCGCTGCTGGGTGGCCGCACGGGCACGGCAGCGCAATTCTTGATCAGTTGAGGGCGCCAGCAGTCGTTACGAGTACCGGTCGATGATCGACACCTCGGCCAGGCGTGAGATCGCTTCTCGCACCGCCCGAGCCCGCGCCTCCCCGACGCCGTCCACGACTTGAAGGTCCTCCGCCGAGGCCGCGAGCAGCTTCTGCAGCCCTCCGAAATGCTCGGCAACACGGTCGAGGATGCTTCCCGGAATGCGGGGCACGCGCGCCAGCAGCCGGTGGCCGCGCGGGCTGATGGCGGCGTCCAATCCTTCGGGTGTGCTAGGCAGGCCCATCGCCCGCGAGACCAGCGTCAGGTCGAGTAGATCTGTCGCATTCAACTCCGCGAGCTCGCCTAGCACCTGCGCTGGGGTACGGCTGCGGCGCCCGGTGGGGACGTAGTCACGGGCGATGAGTTCCCGGTCGGCATCCACCCCGGCCATCAGCTCCTCGAGCTGCAACTCGAGCAGGCGCCCGTCGGTGCCGAGTTCGACCACCTGCCCGGTGACCTCGTCGGCGATGCGGCGCACCATCTCCAACCGCTGGGAGACGATGGCGGCGTCACGCACCGTCGCGAGATCCTCGATCTCCAGGGCCGATAGCGCGTTGGAGACCTCATCCAGCCGCGATTTGTACCGCTCCAAGGTGGCGACGGCCTGATTGGCGCGCGACAGCAACTCCCCGCTGCTCTGCAGCACGTAGCGCCGTTCCAAGACGTAGAGACTGACGATCCGCATCGACTGGGACACCGAGATCACCGGAAAGCCGGTCTGCAGTGCGACCCGCTGCGCGGTCCGATGGCGGGTCCCGGATTCTTCGGTGGGGATGGCCGGATCGGGCATCAGGTGGGTCGCGGCGCGGATTATCCGGGAGCCGTCGGCGGTGAGAATGACTGCGCCGTCCATCTTGCACAGCTCGCGCAGCCGGGTGGCCGAGAACTCGACGTCGAGCGGGAAACCGCCGGTGCAGAGCGTCTCCACGGCCCGGTCCCAGCCGATCACGATCAGGCCGCCGGTGTTGCCCCGAAGGATTCGTTCCAGGCCGTCGCGCAGGCCCGTACCGGGCGCGACGGTGGCGAGCACGGCGCGCACCGCATCATCGCGTTCGCTTGGCGCCACGCTCCCTCACCGACCTCCTCAGGTTTGCATTAGTGTAGGCACGTTCGCGGCCCCGGACCGCGGTATTTCTGGTGATTGGGGATTTCGGTCTGCCCGTGGCCGTGAAGGTGGACATCCGGTCCGATCGAGCCGTCCGACTCCCCGTCAAGCCCGTCCGGCAACGGTTCGCAGGGCGGGACGCCGGGGAGCCTGGGCCTGTTGCCCGAGGTTCACCGCCGTCCTGAGGGCGTCCTGCAGCGTGCTGACCGCGATGGTGCGCAGGCCGTGCGCCGCTCCGGGCGACATCGGCTCACCCGCGTGAGCACCGGGGACGAGCGCCGTAGTGAATCCCAGGCGGGCAGCCTCACCGAGGCGGCGATCGAGGGCACCTACGCGCCGGATGTCGCCGGAGAGCGAAACCTCGCCGATGGCACAGACCGTCGCGGGCACAGGCTGGCCGCGGGCCGCGGACGACAGCGCGAGCAGGATCGCAAGATCCACCGCGGGCTCGTGGGCCGGGACCCCGCCGACCGTCGCCGCGTAGACCTCGGAATCGCCCAGCGGCAAGTCGCCGTGGCGGGACATCACGGCGATGAGCATGGCAACGCGGGCGGCATCGAGATCGCTGACCGCTCGCCGGGGAGCCCCGCCGGACGTGCACCGGTTAACCAGCGTCTGCACCTCAGTTACCAGGGGGCGCCGCCCCTCCAGCGTGACCGTGACGCAGGTGCCGGCCACCGCGACCGCTCGGTCGGAGAGGAACAACCCGGAGGGGTCTGCCAATCCGACGATGCCGTCCTCACGCATTTCGAAACACCCCACCTCGTCTGCGTTGCCATAACGGTTCTTGGTTGCGCGGAGCAGCCGCAGGGTCGAGTGACGATCGCCCTCGAAGTAGAGAACGACGTCGACGAGATGCTCGAGCGCTCGTGGCCCGGCGATCGCGCCGTCCTTCGTCACGTGACCAACCAGCACGGTTGCCATGCCCCGCGACTTGGCCACGCCGATCAGAGCTGCGGCCACGGCCCGGATCTGCGGGACGCCGCCGGCAGCGCCGTCACTTGCATCGGTGGAGATCGTCTGCACCGAGTCGACGACCAGCAGCCCGGGCTGGACGTCATCGAGGTGGGTGAGCAGCGCTCCGAGGTCGTTCTCGGCCGCCAGGAACAGCCGTGGGTGGACGCTGTCGGTACGTTCCGCGCGCAGCCGCACCTGGGCCGTCGATTCCTCGCCGGTCACGATTAGCGCCGGCGCCCCGCCAAGGGCCGCGAAGCGGTGCGCGACTTCGAGCAGTAACGTCGATTTGCCCACGCCCGGCTCCCCGGCGAGCAGGACCACTGAGCCGGGCACCAGGCCGCCGCCGAGTACCCGGTCGAGCTCGTTCACGCCGGTCGGCCGAGCACGCGCGACGTCCGGATCGAGATCGGCGATCGGGCGGGCCGGGGTCGTCACGGCCGAGGGCGCGACGGCTCCGCGCGACGCGCTGCCGACCTCGGCGACCGTGCCCCAGGTCTGGCACTCGAGGCATCGGCCAGCCCAGCGCAACGACGTGGCGCCGCACTCAGCACAGCGGAAGGACGGCTTACGGGCTGCGGCGGTCTTGGTCACGCGCTCACGCTAATGGCGAGCACTGACAACCCTCGTGGCTACGGGGAGGGGGCCACGGGAGAGATCACGAGCGGGCTGAGCGTCGAGGCGTAGGTGAGCTGGACCGGCACCCTGAAGGTGACCGCGCCGGCTGATCTGAAATCGAAGGTCATCGTGACTTCGTTGGCGGGAAAGAGCGTCTGGGTGAGGCCCAAGAGCAGCAACACCGGATCCGTCGGGTTGATCCCGAAGGAGGCGCGCTCACCCGCGGGAATGGCGAGGGAGGACAGCGACGA
>JALYIL010000086.1 GCA_030775825.1 Actinomycetota bacterium | reverse complement strand
GGCCTGGGACTGGCGATCGTGCGCCTGATCGTCGAGGCGCACCACGGCCGGCTGCAGGCGGCAGCTCCGCCGTTCGGAGGACTTGCCATTCGCGTGGAATTGCCGCGCCAGCATCCCCCCGGCTCGCGGGCGCTTCCGACCGCAGAACGCGCCGCCTGAGTCCAGGTAGCGTCCGGCGCACCCCACGCAGCGGCCGGCAGCGGCGGCGTCGAAGCCAGGCAGTATCAACTCAGGCAGTGTTTAGTCAGGCAGTGTTTAGTCAGGCACCGTTAGCGTGGCAAGCACTTCGGCCAGCCGCCCTGCGGTGAGCTCGACCTGCCAGTCACGGGCGCCAAGCTGGGCCAGGCGAGTTCTGATCGAGTCCGTTGTGGCCTCTGCAGGCGGCTTCCACGCCAGGCCGCGGACGATCTCAGATGGCAGCAGGTTCTGAGCGAGGACCTGATACTGCTCGGCCACGGCGGCGATGACTTCGCGAAGTGCCGCGAGGCGTACGGCGGCAACCGGATCGCGTTCGCGCCACCGCGCCGCAGGCGGAATTATCTCGCCGACGTTGGCTGTCGAGGGCGGCAACTCCGCCTCTGGCAATGTCTGCGCCTGGCTGATCGCGGCGAGCCAGCGGGCGAGCTGGCGGCGCTGCCGGGGCCCACCAAACACGGGAAGGGCACTGAGTTCGGCAGCTCGCTTTGGCTCTGCACGGGCCGCCTCGACGATGGCCGTGTCGGGCAGGATCCGGCCCGGGGCGATGTCGCGCTCGGCGGCGTACTCATCGCGCGCCAGCCACAGGGCACGGACGATCGCGAGCTGACGCCGGTTGTGGATCTTGTGGATGCCGGAGGTCCGGCGCCACGCGTCAATACGGGGCGGGGACTGCGGAGCGACCCGAACGGCTTCGAATTCCTGTTCGGCCCAGTGCAGCTTGTTCGCCTGCTCGAGCGCATCGAGCAGGACGGCACGCAGTCCGATGAGGAGCTCGACATCCAACGCCGCGTAGACCAACCAGTCATGCGGGAGCGGGCGGGTGCTCCAGTCTGCGGCCGAGTGCCCCTTTTCCAGGCGAACGCCCAGGTACTGTTCGACCATGGTGCCCAGCGCCACCCGCTCCTCGCCGAGCAGCCGACCGGCCAGTTCGGTGTCGAAGAGACGCTTAGGTGTTAGAGCTAGCTCGGCGAGGCAGGGCAGGTCCTGGTTGGCCGCGTGCAGGATCCACTCGGCATCGCCTATTGCGTCGTTCAGTTCGCTGAGATCCGGTAGCTCGATCGGGTCGATCAGCGCCGTGCCGACGCCTTCGCGACGCATCTGCACGAGGTAGGCGCGCTGACTGTAGCGATAGCCCGATGCGCGCTCGGCATCGACGGCGAGCGGGCCGGTCCCGGCAGCCATCCGTTCGACGAGGCCACGGAGCTCGGCCCGCGTCGTGAGCGGTTCGGAAACCCCGTCGACTGGCCTGCTGAGCAGAGGTATGTCGGCGACCTCGCTGACCGGTTCGGCTTCGCGGACCAGGTCACCGTTCCTGATCTCTGAGGATCCGGACCCAGGTTCTGCGGGTTCGCGGACATCTGTCACGTGGTCGAGGTCAGCAGGGTGACACCCTCAGGTGGCAGGCCCGCCGCCGCGCACACCATGTCGACGAAGCCGCGCAGGTGAGGAGCCATGTCGGCGTCGTCGGCCGTCCACGAGGCCCGCAGTTCCAGTTCGATGGTCGTGCGAGGTCCGGCGAGATCGCCGAACCGGGTCGAGGTGGTCTGGGTCACCGTTCCGCCGGCCGCGCGATAGGCCGCCCCTCGATCCTGGAGCGCTCCGGTGAGCCAACTCCAGCCCACCGCGGGCAGCAGCGGGTCGACGCCCATCTGGGCATCGAGCTCCGCGGAGGCGAAAGCGATCAGACGCAGCACTCCGTCCCATGCCTCCACGCCGTCGGGATCGTGCAGCAGGACCAAACGCCCGGTGGCCAGTTCGTCGCCGTCCGGCCCCCGGACATCGGTGGAGATCGCGTAACTCCAGGGGGCCAGCCGCTGGGGCGGCCGCAGTGGTTCGACGTGCACCTCCGAGCGCACGCTGGTGCTGGTCAGGCTGGCGACGGCGCGACGGAACAGATCAGGGGTGGCCGCCGCCTCGACAGGTGGCGCGGAATTCGACTCGTCGTCCACGTTGCTCACCTGACGCAGGGGATTGGGTGGGGTTATCACGCGCGCGGCGGCCTACTCAGGCAGCGCGGCGAGCCGCGGGCCGGTAACCCGTGCCCGTGCCTGCAGTCTGCGGGTCGACGAACAGCGCAGTTCCGCATGCCGAACAGGCTCGGTCGGGGCAGTCATCGCCATGGCCGTCCGGGCACGGCGGGGTTTCGGCGGCCCGGATCTCTGCGCATTCGGGACAGTTCAACAACAGCTCGGCGTACATCGGAGACCCCCTTAACGATCCGCACATGCAATCGATGGCTTCACGCTGGCATGGGGTACTGACAATTTGCTGAAGGCGCGCCGTCGCATGCGACCATGGACAGTGATGTCGACGCCAATCCCCGCCGCAAGTGGCAGCCGCGAGACCGGCGATCGCGCCCAGTCGTTGCTCGTAAAGGCTGCATTCGGTCAGCCCGTGCCCCGGCCGCCGGTGTGGTTCATGCGGCAGGCCGGCCGGTCGTTACCCGAATATCGCGCCTTGCGGGTGGGCAACTCCATGCTCGATGCCTGCCGTTCGCCGGAGCTGATCACCGAGATCACGCTGCAGCCGGTACGCCGTCACGGCGTCGATGCCGCGATCCTGTTCTCCGACATCGTCGTCCCCCTCGTGGCGATCGGAGTCGGGCTCGACATCGTCGGCGGCGTCGGCCCTGTCGTGGACAAGCCGATCCGCTCGGCCGAGGACCTGACCGTGCTCCGAGCCTTGCAGCCCTCGGACGTTGTCTATGTGAGCGAGGCTGTTCGTGAACTCGTTCGCGAACTGGGGCCCACGCCTTTGATCGGCTTCGCCGGCGCGCCGTTCACGCTGGCCAGCTATCTCATCGAGGGAGGGCCGTCGCGCGATCATGCGCGGACGAAGGCGCTCATGCACGGTGACCCGGACCTGTGGCACGCGCTACTCGGGCGGCTGTCGGTCATCGCCCGCAATTTCTTGCAGGCTCAGATCGATGCGGGAGTCTCGGCCGTTCAGCTGTTCGATTCCTGGGCCGGCACCTTGTCGCGAGCCGACTACGAGAAGTTCGTGCTGGGGCACAGCCGCTCGGTTCTGGAGCCCCTGGGCGCGACCGGGGTTCCTCGCATCCACTTCGGCGTCGGCACGGGTGAGCTCCTCGGTGCCATGCGGGAGGCTGGGGCCGATGTCGTTGGAGTCGACTGGCGCGTCCCGCTGGACGAGGCGGCGCGCCGCACGGGTCCCGGCGCGGTGGTCCAGGGGAACCTCGACCCAGCGCTATTGCTGGCCGACTGGTCGGTCGTCGAGGGCGAGGTCCGGCGCGTGGTCGCCCAGGGCCGTTCGGCGAGCGGCCATATCTTCAATCTCGGCCACGGTGTGCTTCCGGACACCGACCCGGACATCATCACCCGTGTCGTCGAATTGATCCACTCGCTGTGAGCGCCTTCGCCGGGCGTGTCGTCGTCGTAGGCGGGGGGATCGCCGGTCTAGCGGCCGCATTCGCGCTCTCGCGGGAGCTTCCCGAGGCCCAGATCACGGTTCTGGAAGCGTCCGGTGTGATCGGCGGAAAGCTGAGAGTGGGCAAGGTAGCCGGCGTCGGAGTCGATGTCGGCGCGGAGGCCCTGCTGGCGCGCCGCCCCGAGGGTGTCGCACTGATCCGGGACGTCGGGCTCGAGGCCGCGCGGATGTGGCCGCTGACCACCGCCGCCCAGGTGCGCGTCGGCGGAGGCCGCTTCCCGTTGCCGGCGAAGACGTGCCAGGGCATCCCATCCGACGTCGGGGCGACCCGCGAATCCGGCGCGCTCACCGAGCCTGCCCTCGCCCGCGTGGCCGCGGAACCCTCCGCCGACCCGTTGCCGCGTCTGGTCGATGACATCGCCGTCGGCGCGCTCGTCCGCTCGCGTCTGGGCAACGAGGTTCTCGACCGCCTCGTCGAGCCGCTGCTCGGTGGCGTGTACGCCGGGAGGGCGGACGAGCTCTCGTTGCGGGCAACCATGCCCGCATTGGCGGACCATCTCGAACGTGAAGGCGGCTCGCTGGTCCTGGCCGCGCGGGCCGTCAACGAGCTGGGGGCCCGCGCCCGGTCGGCGGGACCGGTCTTCACCTCGCTGTGCGGCGGACTGGGCACTCTACCGGACGAGATCGTTCGGCGGGGAAGGTTTCTCGTCCGGACCTCGACAACCGTGCGGGGCGTTCGGCGCACGCCCGGGGGCTTTGCGGTGGAGTGCGGGACCGCCGCTGATCCGGACATTCTGAGCGCTGATGCGATCGTGCTGGCAACGCCCGCCGCGAAGACGGCGCTCCTGCTGCGCGAGCTCGCCCCAGCGGCGGCAAGGGAGCTCGGCAGCGTGGACACCGCCAGCGTCGCGATCGTGACGCTGGCCTATCGTGATGTTCGCCCGCCTCCCGGCAGCGGACTGCTCGTCGGGGCACGAGAGGGGTTCGGGGTCAAGGCAGTGACACTCTCCTCGCAGAAGTGGCCGATGGAGACCGGCGATATGACGATCTTGCGCGCCTCCCTGGGTAGGGCCGGACAGGCGCAGATACTGCAACGTGAGGACAGCGACTTGGTCGGCCTGGTCAGGCACGAACTGCGGTCCTTGATCGATGTCGACGCCGGACCGATCGACGCGATCGTCACGCGATGGGGAGGGGGGTTGCCCCAGTACGCGGTCGGTCACGTGGAGATGGTCGCCCGTGTTCGGCAGGCCGTCGCCGACGTGCCCGGGCTCGCGGTGTGTGGTGCGAGCTACGACGGTATCGGCATCCCGGCTTGCATTGCTTCCGCGCAGGCAGCGGTTGCCCGGATCGTGGCGTCCACGGACCGGATCGGCGCGTCGATGCAAGGAAGGGGAGAATGAGGCTATGACGAAAGTCCGTGAGATCAACGACGTGATCCGCTACACGGCGTGGTCGGTGTTCAAGGTCATCAGGCCCCTGGGCTCGGCCGATCGTCAAGAACTCCTGGCCGAAGTCAGCGAACTGTTCGATCAACTCGCGGCAAAGGATGTCACGGTTCGCGGTACCTATGACGTCAGCGCGCTACGAGCTGACGCCGATCTGATGATTTGGTGGCACGCCGGGACCGCCGACGCCATTCAGGACGCATTCAGCCGGTTCCGGCGAACAGATCTCGGGACCCATCTGCAAGCGGTGTGGTCGAACATGGCCCTGCATCGGCCGGCCGAATTCAACAAGAGCCACGTACCGGCTTTCCTCGCCGATGAGAGCCCACGCAAGTACGTCTGCGTGTACCCCTTCGTGCGCTCGTACGAGTGGTACCTGCTGCCGGACGAGCAGCGGCGGGCGCTGCTCGCCGAGCACGGTCAGATGGCCCGGGAGTACCCCGATGTGCGGGCCAACACCGTCGCGTCCTTCGCTCTGGGCGACTACGAATGGATCCTGGCGTTCGAGGCCGACGAGTTACACCGGATCGTCGATCTCATGCGGCACTTGCGCGGGTCCGAGACGCGCAGGCACGTCCGGGAGGAAGTGCCGTTCTATACCGGCAGTCGGCGTGACCTGGGAAGCCTGATCGACTCCCTTCCTTAGCCTGCGCCTAGTCAGTTCCCGCTCAGTCGGGCTGCTCTTCGAACGTCATAGAGATGGAATTGATGCAGTAGCGAAGGTCAGTCGGCGTGTCATAACCCTCACCGGCGAAGACGTGGCCGAGATGGCTGTGGCACGCGGCGCAGACGACCTCGGTCCTGGTCATCCCGAGGCTCCGGTCGCTGATCTCGATGATGCGGTCACCGGCCAGCGGGCTGAAGAAGCTCGGCCACCCGCAGTGGGAATCGAACTTCTGGTCGCTGCGGAACAGTTCGGTGCCACACGCCCGGCAACGGTAGATGCCGATGCGATGGTTATCGGTGTACTCACCGACGAAGGGTGCCTCGGTCCCGGCTTTGCGCAGGACGGCATATTCGTCAGGGGTGAGCTGCTCGCGCCATTCGGCATCAGGCTTAGCGACGGTGGGTGCGGGCATCTCTTCGGAGCGCTTCATGTCCTCGACGGTACCGATCTGCTGGCCGGAAAGGCATTACCAGGTGTGAACGACGCTGACGATGATCGTTGCCAAGGTGCCGATGAGAATCAGCCAGACAACCAGTTTCGCGGCATTGCGCCGAGGCCCGGTCAGGCGGGTGAAGCCGTGAGCGAAGGCGGCGATGTTCTGCAGCTCGCCGTCTGCCGTGTTCGGGTTCGCTGTCCGACCCCAAGCACCGTCGACGTAGTGGGGCGGCCGCTCAGGCTCCTCGTCCCACAATTCGTCGGTGTGCACGACATCAGACTATGTCCGATTGTGGCTTGGTCGGTGCTGGCGCAGCGATGAAACGTCCGGTAACGCGCGGGACGCCGCTCGCACGGGGAGCTGACGCGATACCGTCCGAAGATGCCGTCACCGTCGGTGGAGATTGAAGTTGGCGACCGAATTGTCCGGATCAGCAACCCTGACCGGGTTTACTTCGCGACGCGTGGCGAGACGAAGCTGGACTTGGCCAACTACTACCTGTCCGTCGGGCCAGGCATTGTGCGGGCGCTGCGTGAGCGTCCGTGCATGCTGCACCGATATCCGGACGGCACCAGCGGGGAAAAGATCTATCAGAAGCGGCTGCCGAAAGGCGCGCCAGACTGGGTGGAGACGGTGCAGGTTCGGTTCCCGTCCGGTCGTAGCGCCGACGAACTGTGCGTCACCGAACTCGCCAGCGTGATCTGGTCCGTACAGATGTCCGCCGTCGAATTTCACCCTTGGCACTCCCGTCGTGCCGACACGGAGCGCCCCGACGAGTTGCGCATCGACCTCGACCCGCAGCCAGGTACCGGGTTACTCGAAACCAAGCAGGTGGCTGCGGCCGTACACGAGGTGCTGGATGAGCTCGGCGCCGTCGGATGGCCCAAGACGTCCGGATCCAAGGGTATTCACGTCTACGTGCGTATCGAGCCGCTGTTCGGCTTCCGAGAGGTACGCCGCGCGGCGCTGGCGTTCGCACGGGAGGTCGAACGTCGGATTCCGGCCCAGGTGACGACCGCGTGGTGGAAGGAACAGCGGGGAGCGCAGGTGTTCCTGGATTACAACCAGAACGCGCGTGACCGGACGATCGCTTCTGGTTATAGTGTGCGCGGCTTTCCATGGGGCCCGGTGAGCGCTCCGGTGACGTGGGACGAGCTTCCCGACGTGGAGATGCGCGACTTCACGATAGCGACGATGCCGGCGCGTTTCGCGCAGCTTGGTGACCTGCACGCCGGCATGGATGATGCGGTGTGGTCGATCGAGCCGTTGCTGGAGATGGCAGACCGCGACGAGGTCGACCGCAAGCTCGGGGACGCGCCCTATCCGCCGAACTACCCCAAGCAACCAGGGGAGCCGCCCCGCGTCCAGCCGTCCAAGAAGGTCGTCGCGCACTGGGACAGCGAGGGCAACCGCATCGACGATGACGGCCCGAAGCGCTCATAACCCAGAGGTCGCGGGTTCAAATCCTGCCGCCGCTACGACGACGAAGGCCCCGGATTCAGGGGCCTTCGTTCATATTCGAGATCGCCGGCGCGGATCTTGAAAGTCCGGATGACCGTCGGCCCCCCGCCCGCTCAAGCCTGCTCAATTGGCTGGTTTGAGGGAACCGGACTGGATCGTCGCCGATGAGAACCTCGAAACCGAGGCGACGCGCATTCGTCGTCACGCCGCGGCGCGGCCGCCGGTAGAGCCGATTCCAGCGGCAGTGAGCGGAACGCCATGCCGCCATGCCATCTGCGGCATGACCGGACGGTATGCCGCCATGCCCGTGTAGCGGCAAATCCGGTCGATCTGGTCGCGGCGAGGCGACGGTTCTCGACTGGCAAACCCACGGTTCGGAGTGACCCAATCCGGGAAGGCTGTCTTCATGCGACGGCCTCCACCGGATCCTGCGACAAAGCAGAAGATGTGGCTGCTCACCGCCATGAGCTACGGCGTGATCGCATTGATCGCGCTTCAACTGTTCCTGTGGTTCGAGCACTATCGAATCGCGGAGTTCTTGGTCGGACTTGTCCTGCTCGCGGTCTTCGGTTCAATCTTCCTTTGGATACGGCGGAGCGGATTGCTCGAAGATATACGCGGTCGTCGCAGGGCTGGTTAGCCGTGGCGAATCAGATCGTGAATTTCCCCGTCGCGTTCGGCTTGCTCCTGTTCGGCGTGGCGGCCCTGCTCGTCACTGCGACGGTGTCGGCGACCGCCGGCGGGATCATGCTCATGGTGTTCGGACTCTGTGCGATCTGGCTCGGCGAGTCAGTGCGGAGGAAGGTCAGGGCTGTTCGGGCTCGCCAGCGCCCTTGACCGCCTTCAATGATTTGCTTCACGTTCGCCGTCGTGTCCATGCGGACGTACCGGCATGACCCCGCACTCGTCGCGGCAGAGTCGGACGCTATCTCCACCGCGCCCGACCAGCGGCAGATCCGGACGGTTTCCGCCGGACCCCTTCCGGGGGATGTCACTTGGTCAACGGCTTCTCCGCGGATTTAGGATGCGACGCTCCGTGGGATGTGTCGCGCATCGCGAGCAGATGCCGGGTTACACGCCGCCAGGGAAGGTGTCCGCGGTGACGAACGTGTTCACGGAGGCACCGTCGGTCCAGATGATGATCGGTACCGTGTTGATAGGTAGCGTCCCGTCGCTCGGGTGGGGACCCTTCGCGGATTGAGCGACGAGATTTGACAGCGCGCACGCCTGGTAAGGCTTGTAGTCAGGGATCTTCCACTCCGAACAGGTGATCGGGAGGCTGAGGTCGTTGTGCGGCGGGATGACGAACTTATAGGTCGCCCCGGGCTCGGCGACGGGGCCTGTCACGAGCCCGACCATCCGTTGCATCGTGACGTGGTAGCCATCGGCTTGCTGAGTCATGGACAGGATGTAGGCGCGATCGCGCTGCGGGAGCGGCCCGGCTGGCTTCGGCAATGAGGCTCCGCGTACCGCTTGCTCAATGAGCGCGTCGGATGATCCCAGCGGATGCCAGAACTCGATCTGCGGATCCGTGGGTATGAACCATTGTTCGCTGGCGGGTTGACCACACCCGGCGGCGAAGGTGCGGTACTCCGCCACCTGGCCGTCGATCGTGCGCTGGCCGTAGCTGGTCGGCGTCGTCTGGCTTGGACCGCAAGTGCCGGCGATGGACCAGTCAATGACCTGACCTGCGTCCGTGGGTTCGCCCCGGTGAACGTAAAGCTCACAACCGCCGGATATCCGCGAGAGGCAGACACCTCCGAGGCTGAAGGTGGACGGTGCGGTCGCCTGCGTCCAGGTACCCGGCAACGTGATCCCGACGCCTGCATAGCCATACACGACAGGCGTTGGAGGAGCTGTCGTGACACTCACCGGCGGCACCGGCTGAACCGCGGTCGTGCTCGCCGTCGACGGGTGGGTGGTGGGTACCGATGACGTGGGGCTCGGCGTCGCTGAGATCGATGGAGACGGCTGAGTGATCTGCACCGTTGGCGACGGTGTCTGACCAGGCCGCGCGCGGCTGGTGGGAGAGGACACCAATGCGGCGCCTGCCGCTATCAGGGCGACAACTGCCGCGGCGGCGAGCAGCGGTACGGACATCTTCAATCCGCGGTGAAAGGTCATCGGCCGTAGCTGTGCGACGTTGAGTTCGTCGGCGTCGGTCGGAGCGTTGCCGGGGCGAAGAAGATGCTCACCGATGGTGGCGGATTTCGCGTTCAGCGCAACTCTCACGCGTGCTTCGATATCGGGATTCATCGACGATCACCTGCCAGGATCTTCTCGATCTTGTCCATGCCACGGCTGGCTTGGGACTTCACAGCGCCGCGGCTGATGCCGACCGCCTCGGCGATCTCTGCCTCGGAAAGGTTCGACCAATAGCGCAGAACGACGACTTGCCGTTGTCCGGGCGGAAGTGACCGAACAGCCGCCAGCACCTCGCGGTGCTCCTCGTCTAGGAGAAGATCAGTGTCCGGGGGATCGGACGAGCCCACCTCCACGAGAGACGGGTGACGACGTACGGTCCCGCGTTTGCGCAAGGTTGACCGGGAACCGTTCACCACCGCCCGGCGCAGATAGCCGAGGGCTGCCTGCGGCTCGCGTATCGAATCGCGATGGCGGTGGAGCCCAATG
This sequence comes from Actinomycetota bacterium, assembly GCA_030775825.1. Classification (GTDB taxonomy): domain Bacteria; phylum Actinomycetota; class Actinomycetes; order Mycobacteriales; family Jatrophihabitantaceae; genus JALYIL01. The sequence goes on along the minus strand of JALYIL010000086.1, from coordinate 2,470 downwards.
AACGCATCCTGCACGACATCCTCGGCGCTACCCAGGTCATCGACCAGAAGCACCGCCATCCGAACGAGCTGAACCCGGTGCGCCGCATAGAGGGCGGCGACATCCACCTGCTCAACGCGCATCCGGGTGACGCTGTCCCTCCCGACCGTCATAGTCCTCACACAACAAGAGACGCCGAGCACCACCGGGTGGTTGCACGCGATCAGACCATTCTTCAGCCGCCCTACGCTCGCCGCACCCGCCCAGCACTCGATCGCCTTATAACTGATCAATACCTCACCTGATTGAAAGAGACCATCTGGTCACCCCGCTATGGGGCCGAACGCGCATATTCATGGCACGACGCCCCCTGACACGGCCGGGATTCCGTCAAGAGACCTGACTGCGGCCAACTGGTGCGCAAGCCCTGCAGCCCGAAGGGGCGCCGACATGATCGGGTAGCACGCAGGGCAGAGACCTTCGGGCAGCCAATCGCATGACAGGTGCTCGCGACGCTCGCGTACATGGATGGTGGGCGACGAATACACAGGGTTCAGCGCCGAGCGATTGCCCTAGGCGGTGGTGGAGGGCGTCGCTGGCGCGCTAGAAGATGCCGTAGCGAGCGGCAATCCGACCGCTGCCCGAACCTGCTGGGCGGCTGCGGCGCGGGCGGCGATCGTGGCTTGATTTTGGGTCAGGATCGTTTTGATTGCCGCCACCGTAGGTGCCTTCGCACAAGATTGGTACACGGCCTCTTCCTTAGCCACCGCAGCCTCTAGCGTGGCGATCGTCGCCTGACTTCCCGCCGGCCAACTCGCCTGCTTCAACCCAGCGAGCAGTGTGCCCTCATCGTTCACCACCTTGCTAGCCGCTAGCTGTACCCGGGCCGGGGGAGTCGTATCGGGTAGGACGAGGAACGCCGCAAGGTCACTGTTCACGGGTGCCGTCAACGACAGGTACTGCTGTCCCGCCGCCGACACCGAGCTCGAACTGGGCGCGCTGCTTGATGGGAGCGCTCTCGTGGAGGATGCGAGGGCTCCACTCGATGAAGTCTTGTTGCCCGAGGAGCTGCTGCACGCTGCTAGAACCGAAGCCGCGAGCGCTAGGAAAGCTACCGTCGAGGCTCGAAGCACGGGTTGACCTCCGACAGAATTGCAAGCATTAGATGCGCAAAGGACAACGTCCCCTCTATATCTTCACAACACATCGCGGCCCTTTCGGACCACAAATCGCACGACGACGTAGATACCGATAATTATGAGAGCAAGAATTACAAGGATGATGACTAAAGCCGTCGCTCCACTTGCATGTGCACTAGCTGCAACGGGCGCTGCCGCGTCCGCTGGCGACGTAGCGATTCCGAGGGCACATGCCACTAGCATCGCGCATACAAGAATCGACCGTATCATCGTGACTCCTCGTCGAGGGGTTCTCAGGGCCTTATTGTCCTGCCGGAAGTTGTTCCCACGCCCGGCCCAGCGCAAACTCGGCAACACATCTTCTGATGTTGACCTCGCTGGTCGCCGCAGCCAAGTCGGCTACTCGCGTGGACCGTAAATCCGCGCCAGATGAGGCTGCGGGGCGTTACTTGCGGCCCCGGAGGAATAGCGCCGCGCCAGCTAGGCCAATGACAACAATAACTACTACGACGACAATGAGTCCGACACTTCCGGAGCTGTGACCAGGTGGGTTACCCGGGGCCGGTGCTGCAAGGATGCTGGGGTCCCAGGCCGTCCGGCTAATAGAGTGACCCAAAGTCATAACTTGCTCCTGCCGTTGTTGAGCAGTCCCCTGATGAGAACTGGGTGCCCACGCTAGCGCTGCTGCTGCCAGACAAGTAGTCGTAGCTTCCGCTGACCGGACCAACGCCGCAAGAAGTCGTGACGTTATACCCCGTTCCGACCCCCGACGAACTCGCGGATGCACCGCCGCTCAGACCAGGAGAGCCAAATCCGAGGCTGCCGCTGACCCCGATGTCTCCGGAGCTCGGGTCGAAGTTAAGACTTACCCCGATGCATATACCGAAGCAGCCCTGACACGCGCACATCGGCATGATCGCGCCCGGACGGCGGCATGGTCGGAAGTCGGGTCCTCTTGTTCGGCGGCCGTATCGTCTACCTATGTGCTCATATGGCTGGAGGTTCTGGTCACCGCTCAGCGGTTCTCCGCCTCCAGCATGCCTGGATTCGCCGAGGGACGATTCCGAGGCAGGAGGCCCAGGCTCGGGCGTGGCGAGGTGCTCGTTCTGTGGCCAGCAGCGGTCTGGAGGCCGAGCGCTTGTTTCAGGGAACGATCTGACGGTCTTTATCTGCCTAGACTGCGCACGTTTGGCGGCCGACATGCTGACACCACCGCGCGCTTAGCGCGGCAAACATCCCACGTTTTAAAAAGTCAAGCGGCGGCGTAGTTGTGGTGTGCCCATGCGGTCTTCTCGTCGTAGACGGTGCGGTGTTTCAGGCAGCCGTGCAGGATGCCGACGTGGCGGTTGGCG
>JALYIL010000085.1 GCA_030775825.1 Actinomycetota bacterium | reverse complement strand
GGCTCTGATCGGCGCCGGGGTATTCCGCGCTGATGCCGGCGGCGGTTTCCCCCCCGGCGCACCGTCGGGCCGCGCCACCCACCTGAGCGGGCATGGGTCGCTGCACCTGCTGTTCGGCTCGTTCGGGTTCCTGTGCCTGATCGCCGCGTGCTTCGTCATCGCGCGCCACTACCACCAGCGCGCGAACCGCCCCGCCGCCATCGGTTCCCGCGCCGTCGGGCTCATCTTCGCCGTCGCGTTCGCCGGGATCGCGACCGGCGCCGGCAACGCGGCGGTCAACATCGCCTTCACCGCCGCCGTCATCATCAGCTGCGCCTGGCTGAGCCTCGTCGGCGGGAACCTGTATCGCGACACCCGCCGGGCCACTGCCAAACCTGCCGACCCCACGCCCTGGCGTACCCGCACTTAGCGCCCGCAGCCCGAGTGGCAACGCCAAGCGGCTCCAGATCACGAGAGGAAACGACGAGCGTGACCACCAGCGCCAGTTTCGACACCAGCGTGACCGCGACCGGCAACAACACCGGCATTGATGTACCCGACGACCTTATCGAGCGACTCGGCGCCGGCCGCCGACCCGCGGTCACGGTCAACGTGAACGGCTTTGAGTACCAGACCACCATCGGAGTGATGGGTGGGCGGAACCTAATCAGCATCAGCGCCGCCATTCGTAAACAAACCGGACTGAAAGCCGGCGACCCCATCCACGTCGAACTCACCCTGGCCGACCGGCCCCGCGAGGTCGCCGTTCCCGACGACCTCGCCGCCGCCCTCGCCGCGGACCCCACCGCCGCGGCCTTCTTCGCGACACTGTCCAACAGCGTCCAGCGCTACCACGTCGACACCATCAACGCCGCCAAAACCGACCAGACCCGCCACCGCCGCATCGACAAAGCCATCGCCCTATTCCAGCAACAGCGGCAGCGATAACTCGCACGCATGCCCCTCACGGGTCACGAACTCGGTACGACCATGATTCGGGCTGGACTATGTGTAGCTCACGAGGCAACCGTATCGACCAGCCGCCGAGACGACTTGTTCGTGTTTAGGCCCAGGTGAACAGTTCACACGGCACGCCGTAGTGATCTTCCGACCGGACATAGCTGAAGCCGATCTTGTCCAGGACTCGCCGGCTGGCGGGATTCTCTACTGCGACGTAGGCGTATAGCGAAGAATCTGGCGCGTTGGTCATGTGCCACCTGACCAGCGCGGCACCGACTTCTGTCGCCAGACCCTGGCCCCATCGGTCTCGACGAATGGTGTAGGCCAACTCGCGGCCCTGAATGCCTTCGTGCGTGCCGAATCCGGCCCGGCCGATCAGCTGACTGTGAAGATCAGTCAGGCGCCACTTGGTGAAGCCGTTGAAGGTGTGCTCGGCGACGTACTGGTCCACCAGATCGGCGGTTTCTGCGCGAGTTTCAGGCCGTCCCTGCCGCACGAACCGCATCGTTTCCTCGTCGGAATGTACGACCAACAGCTCGTCGACGTCACGGGCGAGCCAGGTCGTCACCACCAGCCGCTCGGTCTCAAAGATGAAATTGCGCGACACGCATTCAGCCTCCCATAACGCGCCGCCTAGGCCGAGAGCGCTCCGGGGCGCCAAACACGAACGTCCTGCCGACCCCTCTGTTCCGGAGAGTGAGGCTATGGATCAGCCGGACGGCCGGCGGGTACTCCGTGCTCCATATGGGCTAGAACGGCGGCTCGTCGCCGAACGCGGCCTCCCCGGCGGGCGGGGCCGAACCCCACGGGTCGTCCGTGCCGGTGGTGCTGCCTCGCTGGGCCTTGGTGACATTAGCGGTGGCGCAGCGCAGCGACGGGCCGATCTCGTCGACCTGCAGCTCAATCACGGTCCGCTTGTCGCCTTCCGTCGTCTCGTAGGAACGCTGCTGGAGGCGCCCTTGGGCGATGACTCGTGTGCCGCGGGTCAGCGACTCGGCCGCGTTCTCACCGGCTTGGCGCCACAGCGAGCAGCGCAGGAACAGCGCGTCGCCGTTCTTCCACTCGCTGCTGGCCCGATCGAACGTGCGCGGCGTCGACGCGATCGTGAACGTCGCGACCGCGGCGCCCGACGGGGTGAACCGCAGCTCCCGGGTCGACGGTGAGGTTGCCGAGGATCGTGATAACGGTTTCGCCGGCCATCGTGGTTCCATTCTCTTAGCTGAGTGTCGGGCCGGATGGCTCGGCACTGTCGGCCAGCGGCGGCAGCTGCGCCACCGTCGCTGGGGTCTGCAGGTCGACCAGCGGCCACAGTGGCTCGCTTTCGAGCTGGGAACCACGCTCATGGGTCGCTTCGGGGTCAAACCCATGTTCGTCACGGGTTTCTTGGCCTGCGCCGCTGGCTTGTTCCTCACTAGTGACATAACCGTCCACTCGTCGTACGCGAGCAGCGTCCTGCCGGGCATGATCATTCTTTGTCTGGGATCAGGTGTCAGCTTCCCGGCGGCCGGCAACGCGGCACTGCACG
>JALYIL010000084.1 GCA_030775825.1 Actinomycetota bacterium | reverse complement strand
GCGGAAGGGGCATCGACAGCCTCCCCAGCGCCCGCATCACCAACGACGAAACCGACACCTAGACTGCCGACAACCGCCCACTTTTCAAGCGCCGGAAACGACCAGGTTTAGAGCGCCGTCGACAAGGGGGCGCTAATCCGTGGTCATTTTGAGGTCGCGTGACATCCTGATTTGCCGAGCGGGGCCCCACGTGTTACTCAGGTGTTCGCGTTTTGAACGCGTATCCAGCTATGCGCGCTGATCCGGGGGGAACCATGAACGAGCGACCTACCAGCTCTAACGACGACGAAACGCCGGAGCCCCGGCCTATCCCAAGTAGCGCACTTCGCTTTGATCAACCGATTGTATTTGAGCCTCCGCCGCCGTACGGAAAACCGCGTTTCGACCCGCCGCCACCTCCGAATGTCCGGATTGTGGATGACATCTCGTTGACGAGTCGCCGGGTCAAAATGGGCGGCAGTGTCGCAATTGTCGTCGGCCTCCTCACGATGGGAATGGCGTTCACCACGCAGGCTAGCGCGGACCGGCCAGCTGCCACATCTGCTGTTAGTTGCGCAGTCAACGCTTGGACCGACACAGTAACGGTCAACAACAGTCCGGACGTAAAGAACGGAACGGCGAAGATCTCCGGCACGGGGACTGCCCTGGACGGCGCCTCACTGGCTGCTGGAGGCGGTCAGCAAACCATCGTCCTCAACGAGCCCCTATCGGTCGCGAGCGTCACCGTGGCCGGGATGCTCACCTGGCCGAAGGGCGGCTTCTCAGCTCCGTTCACCACGAAAGCGCTCGCGCCCGTAAGTTGCGGACCGGTGAAGAACGCCGCGCTGGCAGCACCCGCGGCCGACTCCACAAGCGTCACGCTGTGCCACGCGACGAACGCCAACAACAATCCGTACGGGCCGAAGCCGATCACGGTTAGCGCCGCGGGCGCGTTCAACGGCCATCTAGGCCACACCGGTCCCGTGTGGAACCCCACCTTGAAGGCACAAGGCATCAAGTGGGGCGACATAATCCCGCCGTTCGTGTACAACGGAACCACCTATTCGCTCAACTGGGACGCCGCCGGGCAAGCAATCTGGTTTAACAACTGCCAGATCCCGACTACGCCTCCCACGACCGTCACCGCAACCGTTCCGGGTCCAACTGTGACCGTCACTGGTCCCACGACAACGGTCACCCAGACGGTGCCGGTCACCTCGACCGTCACCGCTACGGTTCCCGGTCCCACCATCACGGTCCCTGGACCGACAACGACCATCATCGTCCCCGGTCCCACCATCACTCTGACTCAGACAGCCACCACGACCCAGACGGCCACGACGACAGTCACGCCGCCGCCGGTGACGAACACCGTCACGACGACCGTTGCCGGTCCTACCACGACGGCGAGGGTCACCGTCCCCGGTCCTACGACGACGGTGACCTCGACCGTCTCGGGCCCGACCACGACCGCCACCGTTACTGGGCCCACGACAACCGTCACCTCGACAATTTCAGGTCCGACCGTCGTGTCCACCGTCCCAGGCCCGACCACGATCGTCACTCAAACCATTCCTGGGTGCGTGCTCGCCGGATCGGGTGCGGCCACTCCGCAATGCCCCATCACGACCGTGACCGAGACCGTCTCGGCGTCGCCGGCCACAGTTACCGTCACCAACAGCGGGGCGTCTGGCGTCGTGACGGTGACCGTGATGAGCACCGTCACTGAGACCAAATTCAACTGCCCACCAGGTTCGGGAATTGAAGGCAGCACCGCAGCTCAGGGCGGTTCGCTCGCGTTCACCGGTAGCGGCGGCAACAACGCTGCGATGTCGCTCCTCGGCGGAGCGCTCACCGCTGGCGGCTTTGTCTGCCTCATCATGGCCCGCAATCGACGCGGACACCGAGCCCACTGAAGTAGCCCAAAACCCCTTGGGGCCGCGCAACCTGACTCACGCGCGGCCCTAAACGGGGAGTGCGATCTACCTGCCAAGCGCCTCGATCACCGTGAACCGCTCACGCACCGCATCGGCGTCCTCAGCCGTGGCCGCGACCGCCGCTGGACGAGCGGCTCGACGACCTCCGCTTTCCACCACTCCGTCATCTCCGTGCGGACGAACGTCCATTGCTTGTCGGTCATCCACGGCAATCGGCGAATCCACATCGCGCCGTCGGTGAACACGATCCCGGCCTCGAGGTCTTCCTGACGAGAAGACCTCCCGGCGTCGCTGCCTTGATCGGTTGCGGTCATCAGGCACCGCCCGCGCGTTCGCCGTACATCTCGTCCAGCATCGCCCGTGTCCGCCGAACATCGTCGGCGCGAGGCGGCCGGCACCGGAACTCCCGGGGCTTCACGCTACCGGAAGGGCAGCCTTCCTAGGCTCCACTGCCATCTTGACGACGCGCTCGACTCGCCGCCAGGGCGTTCGTACGGACCTCGGCGTCCGGCTCAGCGTCTTAGTTCACTTTGGGCAGCTATCGTGCGGCCGTGACGGCAACACGGAAGGGCTGGGCGGTATGACCGAGTTCGAAAGTGACGAGGCCGAGCGTCTGCAGCACGGCCGCGACGAGGAGCGCGCAGAGCGGGACCACGCGATCGCGGAACGGATCGAGCGCGACCAGAAGCTGGCAGAATCCTTGGCGGAGGCGGCCGACACCCGCAGGCCCGAGCCGGACAGCGCCGGTTAGGTCAGGCGCGCCGCGGGGTACGAACCGGGCGTCAGAAGTCCCCCGCCCGAGGAGTGTCCCGTTGAGCCACCAGTTGATTGCGTCGATGCTTGCTCAGCAGCCCGACGCGGCTGGATTTATCCTGCGAGGCATCAAAGGCGCCTTCGTCATTGTCGGAAGCCTGATCGCGGCCGTGCTGTGCGCCGTGATCGCAGCAGCCAAAGGCCGAAGCGCATTGCTGTTCGGCGTGCTGGGATTGTTCTTCAGCATCCTGACTCTCATCGTGGTCATCGTCATGCCACGAAGGCGGCACGCCTAAGCGCAACTGTCACTTGCTGCGCCGTTCTGGGTCGTTCTGGGTTCGTTCTGCGCGGTTCCCAGACTCAGCCGAACTTGGTGGCTGCGCCTGAATGCGCGCCCGGCGTGTGGAGCAGCCGACCCGTGTCATCTGTGGCAGCGCGCGTGGCAAACACGTCGACGCCGGGCGTCCAGTTGTTGAAAGACCACCACGACGGACAGCTCGTCGTGGTGGTCTTTGTCGGGGGGGAGGCTGAAGGTGATAACGCTTTCGCCGGTGGTTGGATCAATCTGGACATCGACCGCCATGACCGACCGCTCCTGACTGTTCTGGCGAATTACCTCACACAGGTGCCCCCCTACCCGCCGTGGCATGCCGCCTAACGGTCAAGACTGCAAGCTCGCGCCACCCGCGCCGAGGTCGCCGCCGAGAACGAGGTCGGCAGGGCCCTTCAGGTTACGCACAGCGACGCGGTGGAGCGGCCCCGTCAGCGCTCCTCGAGCGCGGCAGTCGCCGGCACCTCGGAGAGCCGCTCGGACTCGTCGTGGATCGACACGGATATCTCCCGCAGGCGCAGTTCGTTGTCGTGCCAGTGGTGGGCACAGAACAGCAGCTCAGAACCGGATCCCATTGTGGTGCGAACGTAGGCTTGAGCTCCGCACCGGTCACATCTGTCGGTGGCGGTCAGCGGACGCGCGGCAAGTGTCGTGGTCACGTTGGCACCTCTTTCTGCTGTCGTACTTGGCGGGAAGCTTTCCCATGGTGCACGTTCTCTATCGACGGTAACCACCGAAATTGCCGTGACGGTGGCGACACCCGGAACGAAACATGTCTGCAACTACCTGTAGGTGGTTCGTCCCAGCGGCCAATCATGGATTCCACTGGCTTTATACCGGGCTAACGACTGATGCCGCCCCGGGATTCCGGATGGTGCCAAACTCGTGAAATCGGCCACCTCCAAGCCCGAACCTGGTCGCGACCCCCATCACCTGGCAAACCGCTGCAGTAGGTGGTCCCGACGGCGCTCCAGCACCTCGGCACTGGCCGCCGCAGACGCCGGGCCGGGCACGATCCGGCGCAACTCCGCGTGGATCTGGGCGTGTGGGGTGCCGTGGCGGGCCGCAAACGCGGCAACGAGCCGGTTCAGTTCCCGCCGCAGTGCCGCACCCGCGCGCCAGGAGGCGCCTTCTCCCGACGTCGGCGCGATTTCACCGGCATTGTCCGCCTTGAGACGTGCCGCGGAATCCCGGCGGGCCAGCAGTGACGCGACTTGTTCCGGGGACAGGATGCCCGGCAATCCGAGGAAGTCCTCGTCCTCGGCCGTTATCTCCCCGGTTTCGGCCAGCACGGCTCGGCCCGCGTGCAGCACATGGGCAAAGGCCGCCTCGGCGTCGATGAGTTCGTAGCCCTCCCCCTCCCCCGGCTCGCGCTCCCGACGTTCGACATCCAGCAGCAGCCCGGCGATCGCGGGGGGCGCGATGACATGGTTGCGCTCGTCCTCGAGCTCGGCGGCCAAAGCGAGCAGCGGGCGAACGGCAGGCAGGAATACCGTTGCCGATTCGGTGCGGGTCCGGGCGCGCACGACCCGCCCGACGCCTTGGGCGAAAAACAGCGGAGTTCGGTAGGACGTCATCCATGCGAGGCAGGCTGCCCGGGGAATGTCCACACCCTCCGTCACCATCCGCACGCAGACGGCGATTCGCTCGGTTCCGCTGGCGAATGTGGCAATCTTTCCGCTCGCCTTGGGGTCGTCGGAGAGGATGAGGACGGGGCGGCGCCCGGTGACCTGGTCGACGATCGCCGCATAGGCGCGCGCGTCCTGCTGGTCGCTGGCGAGCACCAGGCCAGCCGCGTCGGCCATGCCACTTTCACGCAGTTGCGTGATCCGTTCGTCCATCGCCGCGATAACATGCGGAACCCATTTGCCCTTCGGATTCAGGGCAGTGCGCCACGCGGTTGCCTCAGTGCGCCTGGTCGAGGGCTCCGACAGGGAGGCCGCGACGACGTCGCCTGCGCTGTTGCGCCACCGCGACGTGCCCGTATATGCCGCGAACACTACGGGGCGTACGACTGCGTCACGCAGGGCCTCGCGATAGCCATAGCTGAAGTCAGCACTGCTCTGCCAACCCCCCTCGGCGTGAGCTTCATAGCGGACGAACGGGATCCGCTCGTCCGGGCGCGTCCGGAACGGCGTGCCCGTCAGGCAGAGCCGTCGAGCCGCACCGTCGAAGGCCGCCGCAATCGCGTCACCCCACGAGAGCCCGTCGCCGGCATGGTGCACCTCGTCGAGGACCACCAGCGTGCGTCTGGCCGTGGCGCGCGCCGCGTGCAGGGCGGGCTTGGCCGCGACCTGGGCGTAGGTCGTCACGTAGCCGCGCAGGTCCGGACGGATGGGGCCTACCGCATTGGACAGCGCTCCGTCGAGTGGCACCCCGGCGCGCGCGGCGGCATCGGCCCACTGCGTCCGGAGATGATCGCTGGGACACACGACGATCACCCGGTCGATGGCTCGGCGGGAAACCAATCGGTGCGCCAGGGTCAGCGCGAAGGCAGTCTTTCCGGCCCCTGGTGTCGCCGTCACCAGGAAGTCGCGGCGCGGATTCTCGGATTCGTAAGCCTCGAGGGCGGCGCTTTGCCAGGCACGCAACCGGGTTCGGTCCGAGCCCGGCAGCCGTTGCGGCGTAGCCAAATCCCTGCCTTCAGTTGCGTGCGATCGTGACGAGATGCCCCGCGGCGGCGGCCGCAGGGCATCTGCCGGTCAGCCTAATGGGCGACCTTCACCGGGCACTTCCCGCCCTCCGCGGTCCTGGAACGGCAGACTGTGGCCTGTGAACCCCGGCCGGCGAGTGTGGCGCGCGTTGCGTCACACCCTGACCCTGCTGCGCAGGGCAGCGGTAGCCGCATGGGAGGACCGGGTCCTCGGGCTATCCGCCGAGGCCGCCTTCTGGCAGTTGCTCAGCCTGCCCTCACTGTTGCTGGCCCTCATCGCCACCCTCGGCTACGTCTCGCGCTGGGTTGGCCCTGAGACCCCGACGAGGACCGAAAACGAGGTGGAGTCGACCCTGAGCCGCGCATTCAGTCAGCAGGTGGTGGACCAAGTTATCCATCCGATGCTGCATGAGGTGCTGTTCAACCGGCGCGCCGACATCATCAGCATCGGGTTCGCCCTCGCGTTGTGGGCCGGTTCCTCGGCCACCGCCACCTTCGTCAACACGATCACCATCGCCTACGACATGCGCGATCTCCGCGGGCCGGTACGCAGCCGGCTGTTGGCCCTCGGCCTGTTCCTCGGCTCGGTCGTCATCGGCGTGATCGTCCTGCCAATGCTGGTGCTCGGCCCCGGGCTGCTGACCCGCAGCTTCCCAACCACCCTGCGACATACGGCCAGCCGGGTGATCACCGATGCCTACTACCCGGCTGTCGTGCTGTTGCTGCTGCTCGGTCTCGCCACCCTCTACCATCTGGCGCCGCCGCGACGCCTTCCCTGGCGTCGTGGCCTGCCCGGAGCGTTCGTCGCGATCGTCGTCTTCATGGCCGGCTCGGCGGCGCTGCGGGCATACCTGTCGTTCATCCTCGACCACAACCACGCCTACGGCACCCTGGCGTCCCCGATCGCGGCGTTGCTCTTCTTCTACCTCCTCGCGCTGGGGGTGCTCTACGGCGCGGAGGTCAACGCGGCGATCGAGCAACTGGCCCCGACGCGTGCAAAACGGCCCCGCGTCCTGCACGCGAAGGCGTGGCGGCACCTGGAGAATCCCCCGGCCGCCCCTGCGACGGAGGTCGGCGATCAGTCCGACAGAACCTTGTCGTAGATCTCCTTGCACCGCGGGCACACCGGAGAGCCCGGCTTCGGAACCTTCGTCACCGGGAAGATCTCACCGCATAGAGCTTCGACCATGGTGCCCAGCACGGCACTCTCGGCGATCTTCGCCTTGCGCACGTAGTGAAACAGCTCGTTGCCCGTGTCGGCATCGGAGGTCTTGGGGGCAATCAGGGTCTGGGTGCTGCTCACCCGCATAATTCTGCCACCGTCACGGCGAATCAGCCGTCTACTACCCGCTCATCCTCCCCAGAGGGCAGAGCGCGCTCAGCCGGTCTGCCCGAATATGGGGCTGGGCGGCGCTTGCGGGGCGGTCCGTCGTTGGCAATCAGCACCGCGCACCACGGCAGGACCAGACCGCCGGCGACGAAAGCGAGGGCGAGGATCAGGGAGAAGTGATACGTGGCGGCCGCCCCGATGACACAGACGGCTCGCAAACCCATCATCAGCGCATATTTCCGGCGTCGGTGATCGAATTCCTCGTCGGGGGACCCCGGTGCCGTCGTGATCAACAAGGCCTCCTCGGCCCGACGTCGGCGCATCAGTCCATCGTCGCACTGCATGGCGCGGAAAGCGCGTGATCGGCCAAGATGCTTTGGTGCAGGTGAGCCGATCATGCGCGCGGTAGTCCAGCGCGTGACGCGGGCTGCCGTGGAGGTCGACGGCATCCTCGTGAGCCAGATCGGCTCGGGGCTGGTCGCTTTCGTGGGCGTCACCCACAACGACAGCGCGGCTGCGTCGGTTGCCTTGGCGGGAAAGATCCACGGACTGCGCATCCTTCGCGGCGAAAGGAGCGTGGCCGATTCCCCTGACGCCGCGGTGCTGGTGGTCAGCCAATTCACTCTCTACGGCGACGCCCGACGAGGCCGGCGCCCGACCTGGGCCGCGGCAGCGCCTGGGCCTGTCGCCGAGCCGCTGGTTTCCGGCGTGACCGAAGAACTGCGCCGACGAGGCGCCGTCGTGGCGACAGGATTATTCGGAGCCGACATGCGGGTAGACATGGTCAATGACGGTCCGTTCACCGTGCTCGTCGAGGTGTGACGGTCGGCGATGGTCGGCGCGAGGGAACTGAGTTCGCCCTGAGTGCAGCTGTGGGGCAGCCCTGAATCGGGAACACGAAACCCCTCCCGACACGTTCAGCTACTGAACCGAGAAGGGCCGACCGACGAATCCATCGGTGGGGTGCTTCATCCATGACATTGAGGTGGTCTTGCTCGTGACTACGCTACGACGCTCTACGGCTCGCACGACCGGTGCACGCCCGTCCGCGGGCGGCGCAACTTCTACTACTCCTCCCGCTGAGACTTCCGTCACCACGGCGACGGCGACCCCGGCGCGTAAGGAGGCACCCCGCTCGGCGGGCAGTCGCAAGAGCGCGCCCGAATCTCGCATCACGAAGGGCGGCCACCGCAGCAGCCGTCCAGCGGTGAAGGCGGAGCTTGCAGTCGAGAATTCAACCTCCGAAATCGATTCCTCCAGCCAGACGGACGAGACGCCCGGCGTCTTCGTCGACGACGTGCTTGAAGACGCTGCCCCCCGTGCCACTGACCTGGACGAGGTCGCCGCCTCCGCTGACCTGGTGCGCGTCTATCTCAACGAGATAGGCAAGGTTGCCTTGCTCACGGCAGCCGGCGAGGTCGAACTGGCCAAGCGGATCGAGGCGGGTCTCTACGCCGAGCATCTACTGGCGGTGTCCAACAACTTCTCCGGCGCCCGAAAGCGGGAGCTCCGAGCTCTGATCATGGACGGCGACCGCGCCAAGGACCACCTGCTGCGTGCCAACCTTCGCCTGGTCGTTTCACTTGCCAAGCGGTACACCGGCCACGGGATGCCGTTCCTGGACCTCATTCAGGAAGGCAACCTCGGCCTCATCCGCGCGGTGGAGAAGTTCGACTACGCAAAGGGATTCAAGTTCTCGACCTACGCGACGTGGTGGATCCGTCAGGCGATCAGCCGCGCGATGGCCGATCAGTCCCGCACGATCCGACTGCCCGTGCACCTCGTCGAGCAGGTCAACAAGCTGCAGCGCATCCGTCGTGAACTGAGCCAGGAACTGGGTCGCGAGGCCAATCACAGCGAGCTCGCCGATCAGCTGGACCTCACCGAAGAGCGCGTGCGCGAACTCATCGACCTGTCCCGCGATCTGGTGAGCCTGGACCAGACGGTAGGCACGGATGACGATGCCTCCCTTGGTGACTTCATCGCCGACGAGCGGGCGACCAGCGCAGCCGAGATCACCGTGGAGGCAGGCCTCATGCGCAGGCAACTGCGCGATGTCCTCGGCACGCTCGATGCACGCGAGGCGGCTGTGGTTCGGATGCGGTACGGCCTCGACGGAGCACAGCCGAAGACCCTCGATGAGATCGGGCGCGAGTTCAAACTGTCCCGGGAGCGGATCCGGCAGATCGAGCGGGAGACGATGGCGAAACTTCGCCACCCCTCGCGCGCACAAGCCCTGCGCGACTACCTCGACGACTGAGCCTACCTGCGTATCGCGCAGAACCCGCAGTTCCCACCGCGCGCTCGGAGTCACCGTGAGTCCGGCGAACGACGGGTCGCTTAGGATGCATAGCCGAAGGCGAGTATGGCCGATTCCTGCTGGAGACTGGCCGGCCGCGGCACCGAGACGAGGGTCGACAATGAGTCACCACTCCGACCTGATCGACACGACCGAGATGTATTTGCGCACGGTTTATGAACTCGAGGAGGAGGGCGTCCCGGCGCTGCGCGCTCGAATTGCCGAGCGGCTCGGACAGAGCGGACCCACAGTAAGCCAGACCGTTGCCCGGATGGAGCGGGACGGCTTGCTCGAGCTCGCTGAGGATCGGCACCTGCGCCTTACTGACGTAGGACTGCACGACGCAATCCGTGTCATGCGAAAGCACCGCTTGGCTGAGCGGTTGCTCGCGGATGTGATCGGCCTGGAATGGGAGGACGTTCACATCGAGGCATGCCGGTGGGAGCACGTGATGAGCGAGGCGGTTGAACGCCGCATCGTGTCTCTGCTGGACACGCCCTTGGTCTGTCCCCACGGTAATCCCATCCCCGGGCTTGACGAGTTGGGTTTGCCGCTTGGTCCAGGAGATGACCCGACGATGCTGATGAGCCTGACCTCGGCAGCGCAAGCCGCCAACGCCATCGTGATCATCGACCGAATCAGCGAGCAGATCCAGTCGGACCCCCAGGCCATGCGACTCCTGACCGCCGCGGGGTTGCGTCCGGGGAGTACGACGCACGTCGAGCCCGCCGGCGACGGCGTCCACGTGTGGAGCGATGGCGGCCGAATCACCGTCGACCGGCAACTGAGCGACCACGTGTTCGTTCGCATCGCCTGATCGCGGGGCCAGCCGGGCTCAAGCAAGACCGCGTCGATACCCCCAAAGCGGCCCGCCGCCGAACGCGTGCGCGACTGGCAGCCGATCTACCTTCGGGCCCCGACTGAGGTCGTCGCGCAACAGGCGGATCGCTGTATGGACTGCGGCGTCGCGTTCTGCCACAGCGGATGCCCGCTGGGAAACCTGATCCCGGACTGGAACGAATTCGTCGCGCGCGATGACTACGCGAGCGCGAATGAGCGCCTGCATGCCACGAACAACTTCCCAGAATTCACTGGCTGGGTCTGCCCGGCGCCCTGCGAAGCGGCGTGCGTGCTGGCGTTGAACACGGATCCGGTGACGATCAAGCAGGTGGAGATCAGCATTGTCGAGCGGGCGTTCGGGACGGCAGGCTCACCGCGCAGCCGCCTGCAGCGCAAACCGGGCGCTCGGTTGCCGTCATTGGCTCGGGCCCCGCAGGCATCGCCGCCGCCCAGCAGTTGACCCGCGCCGGGCATGCTGTCACGGTCTTCGAGCGCGACGACCGAATCGGCGGGCTGTTGCGCTACGGCATACCCGACTTCAAGATGCCGAAGGACATCATCGACCGCCGAATTGCCCAGATGAGCGCCGAAGGCACCATATTCCGCGTCAGCGCAAACGTCGGGCCGCATGACGCGCCCAGGTTGCGCGCGGAGCACGACGCCATCGTGCTTGCCGTCGGCGCCCTGGCGCCCCGCGAGCTGAGCCATCGAGGCCGTGAACTACGCGGCGTACACCAGGCCATGGCCTACCTTCGCCAGGGCAACCGCGTCCAGGCTGGCGACATCGCCGCCCCCGCGATCAACGCCGAGGCAAAGCACGTCATCATCATCGGCGGCGGCGACACGGCCGCTGACTGTCTGGGAACCGCCAACCGCCAGGGCGCTGCGTCAGTCACGGTTGTTGACCACAATGTGCGGCCGGCTCCCCGCGTTGGTTTGGTGAATCCCCGATGGCCCTCTGCGCCGGCTACACGCGGAAGCTCACCTGCCCACGACGAGGGCGTCCACGAGGCGTGGGCCCGGGAGGTCGTCGAATTCCTGGCCGATCGGACCGGGGCCGTGCGCGCGGTCCGCGTCGAGCAGGTCGAGATCGTCAAGGTCGGCTCGGACCGTGAGTTCCGGCCGGTGACGAATTCCCGAACTGAGCTTGCCGCCGATCTGGTGCTCCTGGCGGCCGGCTTCGTCGGCTCCGACGTGGCTGAGTTGTTGGCGGCGTCCGGGGTGGAACGTGATGGCCTCGAGGGCGCCGCCTTGGTGACGCAGGGTTGGCAGACGAGCGCCGATGGGGTGTTCGCCTGCGGCGATGCAACCCGCGGGGCGTCGCTGGTCGTGTGGGCAATCGCCGAGGGGCGGGCATGCGCGGCAGCCGTGGACAACGCCCTTTCCGGCGCTTCTGAGCTACCGGCTCCCATAGGCCCGCACGCGCTGGCACTATGAGCGTCGGCGCTATGAGCCAGCCTCACGCCGCGTCGGACTCACGTTCCGGGAAGGCGCAGCCTCGGCACTCGCCGGGGGTCTACGCCGTTGGCCAGCGCGTCCAGAAGCAGGTTGGCCGCTCGATACGCGGGATCGGAATCGACGGCCCGCTGGGCGGCAATCGCGGCTACGGCGCCGTTGCCTGCGCGCCAGGAGCACCAAGCCGTCAGGAAGAGCGGAGCCGCGTCGTAGGGGCTCGGTAGTCGCCGAGCGAGCTCCATCCACACTCGCCGCCCGTCGACGCGGCCGCTATCAGCAGCCATCCAGACCGGATCACGCACCGTATAACTGCTCAAGGCCACGCCGAACCGAGCGATCTCGCTGTCCTCGAGCCGTTCGGCGTTGTCGGGAAGGGCATCTGCCGCGCGCGCCGCGGCGAGGATCGCTCGTGTGGCTGAGCGCTCCAAGCTCCCGGCCCGGGCGTTCAGGACTGCCTCGACAGCCGCATTCTCCTCTGCCGCGATCAGCGGGCCGAGCCTGGCGCGCTCGCTGTCGGGCAACGGATCCAATGTGTGGGCCAGGGCCTCGCGATCGGGCAGAGCGACCATTCCCGCAAAGGTGGCCGCCGCGGCGAAGGTAGACGTTTCGGCAGCGATGCGATGGCCACCCGCGGGACAGCAGCCAGGGTCGGTACAGAAGACCGAACGCCACGAACCCGCGCTCACGGCCAGCGCGTCGAGCAATGTGCAGCCGGCTCGCCGCGCACTCTCACCAAGACAAGCCACGACCTCTTGGTGCGACCGGCGGACTCCACCTGCGACCTCAGGATCGTCGTAGAGGACGCCGATGAGCTCGGAGGCTCCCCCTCGGGCCATCGCTCGGATGGCCCGACTCACGACGAGAGGTTCCGGCACATCCTCCAGGCCTAGACGAATGGTCACTACCAGCTGCCCGTCGCGCAATCCGACGACGACGAGGCTCGATCGCGGATGAAACCCGAGTAGATACGGCACGGCCTGCAGCAACGCGCTTGGCCCGGTCACTCGCAGGACGTCGAAGGCGGATTCGGTGCGGCTGGATGGGTCAATGGCCATGTATCCAAGCCTGGGCGCTCAGGACCCCGTCAGTAGGTCAGCCGGCGGACCTGTGGAGAACGCGACCAGCTGTGGACCGCAGGTCCGAGACTGTCGCCGTGCAGCGCTAGCGACAGTGCGTCGATCAGCGCAGCGTGCCCGCGCGCCATCGGGCTGCCGCAGCGGTGAGATCGCCGGCGACACGCTCATTGCGTTGTGCGCGCTCGACTTCAACGCTGCCCGCCTCGTCGGGACCAGCCAGTTCACGGCGACCGGTAGCGAGGACGCGGAATAACGCGGCAGCCCGCTCCAGGGCCACGCCGAAGTCTCCGTGGTAGGCCCCGCCTAGCACCGCGTCGGCGACGCGGCGCACAGATTCGACGTCGGCATAATCCGGCATTCCCGCCACCACGGCGTCAGCAGCAGCCAGCGCGTGGCCCGCGCGCCAGAGGCGGGCGACCTCTTCACTGTTGGTCTGGCACCACTGGCGGAGCAGGTACAGCGCCCATAGGGAACCGGCCAGGCTGACGGGGTCGGCGTCGCGCCAGAGAGCGGCGAGCGTATCCAGGCCGATGCGATCGGCCAGAGCGACGAATCGCTCATCGTCGATCTCCGTCCGGCCGGCGTGCACGACCGCGGCAGCGGTGGCGGCGGCGACCTCAGCTCGAGAGCCCGCGTCGGTGCCCCCAGCCGCGTCGATGATCGCGGTCAGGTCCGCGTACAACGACGGCCTATGTGGGCGCGCGGGTTGCTCACTCATGTGCGCGGGCCTGTCGCGAACCACTCATCACGCCAACGATACGCAAACTGGCGGTAGCGGTTCCCGCCCCATGACGGCCGCACCAGCGCGCAGAGCCGGTACCCTGGACAGCGACGCCGGTCCGTTCATGGCCCCCGGTCCCACTTTCGCCGCCACGAGCGGCCTACCGCCGAGAGGCGACCTGACGGGCCGGCGTCTACACCTTCGGCAGATGCGGTATGAACCGTAGGTGAGCGGCGACGGCAACGGCTGGGTGCAGTGTTCCCTCGGCCATCGACACTGGGGACGCTTCGGCGCGGCCGGGATACTGATCACCGACGGCTCCCGGGTTGTCTTGCAGCATCGCGCGCCGTGGACCCATGAGGGCGGCACCTGGGCGCTGCCAGGCGGAGCACGTGACAGCCACGAGGACGTCGTCTCTGCGGCCCTTCGCGAGGCAGCCGAAGAGACTGCCCTCGACCCGCACAGCGTCCGACCCGTCGATGAGTGGGTTGATGATCATGGCGGCTGGTCCTACACGACCGTCGTGGCCAGGGCACTGACCGACCTTGCCCTTCACGCGGCCAACGCGGAGAGCATTGAAATCCGGTGGTGGACGATCGAGCAGGTTGCAATGCTGCCGCTGCACACCGGTTTCGCCTCGGCATGGCCCTCCCTGCGCGTGCTGTTGCCCCGCTGAGACACATTGGGACCCATCGAGAGGCCATCGAGACACCGGTGATATCACCACGCGTCTGCCTGCTGCTTCCGCCGAGCGAGGCGAAGACCTCCGGGGGGCACGGTCAGCCGCTTCGGCAGCACGCGGCCAGCGGGGCCCTCGGACCAGCTCGCCAGCCCGTCCTCGAGGCCTTGGCCGCGACGTTGGGTTTGGATCGAACGTCTGCGATCGCGGCTCTATGTCTGCCTGCCGGGGTCGCGCACGAGGCCCTCGCCGCCAACCTGCGGGTGCTGGACTCCCCGACGACGCCTGCGCTTCGCAGGTACTGCGGCACGGTCTACGAGGGTCTGTCCTTCAACCGGCTCAGTCCCCCCGCGCAGCGTTTGGCGGGTCGAGTCACGTTCATCTTCTCGGGTCTGTGGGGCGTCGTGCGCGGTGATGAACGAGTGCCTGCGTACCGGGTCCCCGCAAAAGCGGTCCTGCCCGACGTCGGCATCGCGGCTAGCTATTGGCGCCCGATCCTGGATGCGGCGATGCCTCGCCTACTAGGCCGCGCCTTGATCATCGATCTGCGTTCGACCGACTACGCAGCGATGTGGCGCCCGCGCGGACCGATCGCCGCGCGCACCGTCACGGTTCGGGTGCTTTCCCCGACGGCCCGCGGGGGGCATGCAGTCATCAGCTACGACAGCAAGCTCGCCAAGGGTCGGTTGTGCGCGGCAGTGTTGGAAGCACTCGCCGCGGGCGCGGCAATCGACCCTGGCCCCCTGCGGCGCTATTGATCTCGTCGCCGAGGCGTGGCGGGCTCGAGGCGGTGCCGGCTTCGATGTAACGGGGGGACGGCACATCGACCTCTACACCGGTTAACCGGGCGGTTTGTAGCACCTGGCCGGCTCATGCCCTCAGCCGCCCCGGTACCGGAGCGTCACAGTAGGTGGGTGACGATGTTGCGCATGCGACTCGATCATCTCAGCTACGCGGCGGGGCCGGAGGGTCTCGCCGCGTGTTTGCAGCGTTTGGGTTCGCGCCTCGGCGCGGGCTTCACCGACGGAGGTATCCATCCGTCCTTCGGCACGCGCAACTTCGTGCTTGCGCTGGCGAACGGAAGCTACCTGGAAGTTGTCGAGGCACTGGATCACCCCGCGGTCGAGCGGGCTCCGTTCGGCCGAGCTGTGCGTGAGCGATCCGAAATGGGCGGCGGCTGGCTCGGCTGGGCTATCCGAGTGGCGGACATCAACGCGGTCGAGACGCGCCTGGGCCGGCGTGCCGCAGACGGTCACCGTCGCCGGCCAGACGGATTTGACTTGCGGTGGAAGCAGATCGGCATCAACGACATCCTCGCCGACCCGCAACTTCCATTCTTCGTGCAGTGGCTCACCGACGACCAGCATCACCCGTCGGCCGGTGGCTCCAGCCTCAGCCTGCAAGGGCTGGAGATCGCGGGTGATCAGGCTCGCATCGACGATTACCTGGGCGTGCCGACCCATCAGCCGCTGGACGGCATCGCGGTGCAATGGCTGCCGCCGGTCGAAGGCGAGACGGGTGTGATCGCCGCTGTCTTCGGCACCGCCTCGGGCGAGGTTCGGCTGGACTGAGCGTCACTCATAGCGGTGGCCAGGGGTTCGGCGACCGCGGGTGCCGGGCCCGCTCTCCTGGCCGCGAGCACCGATCCGGCCAGGATCAGCGGAAATCCGAGGCCCATTCCTAGCGTGAAACGCTCGCCCAGCATCGCCACACCCAGCAAGACGGCGACGGCCGGGTTCACGTAAGTGATGACGGTCGCTCGCGCCGGGCCGATCTCGTTGATGAGCGCGAAGAACACGACGAAGGCAAGCGCGGTGCAGATGAGGCCGAGCACGAGGATCGACGCGACGGCATTGCCATGCAGGTGCGCAGGAGGATGACTTAGCCCGTAAGGCAGGTACCCGATCGAGCACAGCAACAGCGAAGCCGATACGACGGGGATGCTCGGCAGATCTGCGAACCGTCGCGCCATGATGACCGGAGCGACTGCGTATCCGATCACGACTGCAAGCAGTTCGAGCAGCGGACCGATGCTGAGTTGGCCGAAATCCAGACCGACGAGCATTCCCACCCCGCTCAGCCCGAGGATCAGGCCGATCGCCCGAGATGTGTCGACCCGATCGTCGGAACCGAGCAGGCGGGCTAGCAGCACGCCGACCAGTGGGACCACGGCGACCAGCAGTCCGGTCAGCGAACTGGTCAGGTGTGTCTCGGCGTTGCCGAGGAACAGCCACGGCACCGCCAGTTCGATAGCGGTGAACGCGGCGAGCGGGCGCCAGCGCCGCAGAACGGGGCCGAAGCCCCCGCGCGACACCGCCAACGGGAGCAGGATCACGCCGCCGATCGCAGTCCGGGCAAACACCAGCGTTCCCGGGGCCACGTCGCGGACCGCGACGCGGATGAGTAGGTACGGAATGCCCCAGATGACACACATCGCAGCGAACAGCGACCAACCGCGTCGCGTCATCATCATCCCCGTCTCGTCGTGAATCTGGTTCTGCGGACAACCTATTCGCCGGCACCGACAGAGGTCAGCTGCATCTCTGGGGGGCGGCAGGCGGCATAGTGGTCGCGTGCACAACGTCGCCCTGACCTGGCAGCAAGCCGCAGTGCTGAGCGCCGCGCTGGGGCTCGCGGCACTCGCAGTCAGCCACGCGCGAGAGGCGCGGATTCACCGCCTGTTCCCGATCGCCCGCGAGGCGGCCACCATCAGCGCTCTGTACGGGTTGTGGCAGCTGGCGGGAAGCCTGTCCGTGCTCGGCACGTCCGGGGCATTCGCTCGCGCCGAGTCCGTCCTCGACCTCGAACAATGGATCCACCTGCCGTCCGAGGCGAGTGTCCAGAGACTCGTCGAACACAGCTCCATACTGGTACAAGCCTGCAACCTCTACTACGCGACCATGCACTTCGGCGGGTTGTTCCTGTTCTTGCTCTGGCTCTTTCTGCGTCATCGCGAGCACTACCGGCGCACACGGTTGACGCTCGTCCTCGTCACGTTGACCTGCCTGCTGGTGCAACTAGTCCCCGTCGCGCCGCCGCGGCTGCTCGCCGGTTTCACCGACACCGCAACCCAATTCGGCCAATCGGTGTACGGCCTGGGGCTCGCCGCAGACCAACTCTCGGCTATGCCCTCGGTGCATGTGGCGTGGGCCGTTCTTATCGGCTGGACCGTCCTGCGCGTCAGCCAGAGCCCGTGGCGCTGGGTGGGACCAGCGCATGCCGTTGTGACGGTCTTCGTTGTGACGGCCACGGCCAACCACTTCTGGCTGGACGGGATCGTGGCAGTGATCCTGCTGGCCATGTGCGGGTGGCTCCAGCGCGCGACCCGCGCCAGCTATCAGCGCCACCGAAACGCTCAGATCGGAGCACCCCGGAGGTTGACAGCCTTCACCCGCTAACCGGAGCGCGGGTCGATTGCACTGTGCCCGCCCGGCCGGGTTAGCTGAGTCCATGAGCAGACCAGTTGACGCGACGGCCGCGCCGGGGACGGGCGCGAGCAGTGGCATAGCAGCCGCAATCCCAGACAGCTCGCCGCCGAGGGGGCGGCCGCGGCCTCGGCACACGGCCATCGACGGACATCTCATCCGTCCGACGGAGCAGCAAGGGTGAGCCGAACCTCCGACCGCCTTGAACTGCCGGTCTGCGACGTCGAAGCCTGGACCATCTATCCGTGGTTCACCGCGTCGCTGATCCCTCGGGCGATCGCGTGGGTATCGAGCATCTCAGCCGACGGATTGCCGAACCTCGCCCCCCACTCGTTCACCACGGTGGCCGGGGTAGATCCCCCGACCCTGTGCTTCGTTTCCGTGGGCGCGAAGGACACTCTGGCCAATGTCCGGGCCACCGGTGAATTCGTCCTCAACATCGGCACCGAATCGATGCTGTCCGCAATGAACGACTCGGCGACAAACTTTCCGCCAGGGGTCAACGAGTTCGATGCGGCGAGGCTCGAGCCCGAGCCGAGCGTCACCGTCGCGCCACCCCGCGTAGCAGGCGCGCCGGTCGCGTTCGAGTGCCGGGCCTCCGGCGAGCATGTGATCGGCGACTGCGTGATGGTCTTCGGCGAGGTACTCCTCGTCTCGGCAGCACGCTCGATTCTCGCCGCCGACGGCCTTCCCGACGCCCGCGCGATGGCCCCGTTGGCGCGGCTGGGGCGCGCCGAATGGTCGACCATCGGCGAGGTCATCGGGTTAGACCGGATTAGCTGGGACGATTGGCAGCAAGGTAAGCGCAGCGGCCAGCCACCTACCCGTCCGGCGGGATGACTTCGGCCCTGCCGGGGTTCAGGTGAGGCCCGCCGGTCAGCGGCAGGCACGTCTCGACGAACTCCTTTCCGAACGCCTTCAGATGAATGCTGCGATGTACGATGCGCGGCCACCGACCGGCACGGGGCAGAACCGACGCCCCCGTCGTATCGAATCAGCGGGAGCACCTGCACACGGCGAGGGAGGATCGGAAACAAGACCTTGAGTCCGGGGACGTGGGCGCCGTGGAATCGGATCGGCTTGAGCAGCATCAGCACGCCGGTCCAGTTGGTGACGTAACCGATGATCCCGGTGAACAGGGGCACCGTGATGAGGTCGATCACCAGCTTATGGTTCACGCCCGATGATCCTGCCGCAGCTCGCGCTGTCCCGCATTCCCACCGGCCGATCCGTTGCCGAACTTCGCGGTCGACAACCTCTAGCCAGTTGCGACCATCAACTCCCGTTCGAATGGGCTGATCTCACCCGCATATTCTCATTTCAGCTGCAGCCGCTGGTGCTCCCACAGCCCTCGCAGACGAAGCAGCTCCCGGCCGGGCGCATCTTCGTCCCGCAGTTCATGCACAGCGGAGCGTCAGCCGAGGAGCCGGTGAAGGCTTCGAGAAGCTCGGCTGTGCTATGCACGGACGGGGGTACCGCGGCTGCGGTGTCGGAGATCACCGGGTCTTCGACATCGGGAACGAGCCTGGCCACCGGCGCCGACTGGGAGAGTGACACGACATCAAGCTGCTCGTCGTCTGAATCGCTCTCGGTCGGCTCGTAGGACCCGGTCTCGAGCTGACGCGTGCGCTCGTCTGCGGTGTGGATGCCCAGGGCCGAGCGCGTCTCGTACGGCAGGTAGTCCAGCGCCAACCGGCGGAAGATGTAGTC
Source organism: Actinomycetota bacterium (assembly GCA_030775825.1). Taxonomy (GTDB): domain Bacteria; phylum Actinomycetota; class Actinomycetes; order Mycobacteriales; family Jatrophihabitantaceae; genus JALYIL01. Next base: position 33,738 of record JALYIL010000084.1, on the reverse strand, counting down.
GAGCATCGACTGCGCCATTCGGATGTCCGGGTCATCGGTAAGGCCGGCGGGTTCGAAGCGCATGTTGGTGAACTTCTGAACGTAGGTCTCGAGCGGTACGCCGTACTGCAGCGCGATGGAGATAGCGATCGAGAAAGCGTCCATCACGCCAGCAAGGGTCGAACCCTGCTTGCCAAGTTTCAGGAACACCTCACCCAGGCCGTCATCAGGGTAGGAACCCGCGGTCATGTATCCCTCTGCTCCACCGACCGCGAACGAGGTGGTACGCGAGGGGCGGGATTTGGGGAGCCGCTTGCGGGTCGGCCGATATTCGACCACCTTCTTTTCCACCTCAGCGATCGCGCCGTTGTTGTCGCCCTTGCCGGCCGAGAGTGGCTGGCCGACCTTGCAGTTGTCCCGGTAAACCGCCAGTGCCTTCAGTCCAAGCTTCCAGCCCTGGTAGTAGACGTCCTCGATGTCCTCCACCGTGGCGGACTCAGGAAGGTTGACCGTCTTCGAGATTGCGCCCGACAGGAACGGCTGGGCAGCGGCCATCATCCGGACGTGCCCCATCGGCTTGATGGCGCGCGCGCCCATGGCGCAATCGAAGACCTCGTAGTGCTCCGCCCTCAGTCCAGGGGCATCGATGACGTGTCCGTGCTCGGCGATATACTCGACGATGGCCTCGACCTGCTCTTCCTGGTAGCCGAGGGCACGAAGCGCGCGCGGGACGGTCTGGTTGACGATCTGCATCGACCCACCGCCGACGAGCTTCTTGAACTTGACCAGAGCAAGGTCGGGCTCGATGCCGGTCGTATCGCAGTCCATCATCAAGCCGATGGTTCCCGTGGGTGCTAGCACACTGGCCTGCGCGTTGCGCCAGCCGTTGGCCTCGCCGAGCTTGTTGCCGAGCGTCCACTGCTCGTGGGCCAGCGCAAAGATGTTCCGGTCGATGTCGTGCACCGCCCGCGCGGAGTCGTTGGCGGCAGCATGCTTGCGCATCACGCGAGCGTGTGCGGACGCATTGCGCGCGTATCCCGCGTATGGACCGACGACTGCCGCCAACTCGGCCGAGCGACGGTAGGACGTAGCGGTCATCAGTGAGGTGATCGCACCAGCGAGGGCCCGGCCACCATCGGAGTCGTACGCCAGACCCGATGCCATGAGCAATGCGCCCAGGTTGGCGAAGCCGACGCCGAGCTGGCGATAGTTGCGCGTGTTTACCGCTATCGGCTCAGTCGGAAAGTCGGCAAAGCAGATCGAGATGTCCATGGCGGTGACGATCAGCTCGACGGCCTGGACAAACCTTGCGGAGTTGAAGGAATTGTCGTCACCGAGAAACTTCATCAGGTTCAGCGATGCCAGGTTGCATGACGTGTTATCCAGGCTCATGTACTCCGAACATGGATTGGATGCGGTGATCCGCCCCGTCTCAGGATTCGTGTGCCAGTCGTTGATCGTGTCGTCGTATTGGATGCCGGGATCGGCGCATTCCCAGGCGGCCTGTGCCACCTTGCGGAACAGGCCCTTTGCATCGACCGTCTCGATAACCTCGTTCGTGCTGCGGGCGCGCAGTCCGAACGCGTCACCGTCGTCGACAGCGCGCATGAACTCGTCTGTCACCCGGACCGAGTTGTTCGCGTTCTGGTACTGGACGCTCGTGATGTCGTGACCACCGAGATCCATGTCGAAGCCGGCGTCCCGCAGGACGCGGATCTTGTCTTCCTCGCGAGCCTTCGTCTGGATGAACTCCTCGACATCGGGATGGTCGATGTCGAGTACGACCATCTTCGCGGCCCGCCGGGTGGCACCGCCGGATTTGATCGTGCCCGCCGATGCGTCTGCCCCGCGCATGAAGCTCACCGGGCCGGACGCGGTACCGCCGGAGGAGAGCAATTCCTTCGAAGAACGGATCCGAGACAGGTTCAGGCCGGCACCCGATCCGCCCTTGAAAATCAGGCCTTCCTCGCGATACCAGTTGAGAATCGAGTCCATCGTGTCGTCGACGGCGAGGATAAAACACGCCGAGACCTGTTGCGGGGAGGTCGTACCGACGTTGAACCACACGGGCGAGTTGAAGCTGAACACCTGGTGCAGCAGCATCCACGTCAGCTCGTGCTCGAAGACCTCAGCGTCCGCGGCCGAACCGAAGTAAGCGTGCTGTTCACCTGCTGCACGGTACTTCTGAACGACGCGATCGATCAGTTGGCGTAGCGACCACTCGCGCGTATCGCTGTCCACGGCGCCACGGAAGTACTTCGTCGTCACGATATTGGCCGCGTTCACCGACCAGAAGTCGGGAAACTCCACCCCACGCTGCTCGAAATTGATCGACCCGTCACGCCAGTTGGTCATGACCACGTCACGGCGCTCCCAGGTGACCTCTGCATACGGGTGCACGCCGGACGAGGTGTAGACACGCTCGATGCTCAGCCCATTCGATGGGTACACAGGTGTGGGTGCCGCGCTGCCAGTCCGTGCCGTGGGCGCCGTGGGTGCAGCGCCTTTCTGGGAGGACTTCTCGACAGCCTCTGTCATCTGGATGCTTCCTTCCTAGCGGGGTGGCGCGACGAGCGCGTTGAAACGAGCGAATCCGGGCGTGCGGGCTCGAGCCGGTCACGGACCGTGATCGCGATGCTCGGCGCGCAGGTCAGCGATCGCCTTGTCGAAATCATCGATCGAGCTGAAGGCTTGGTACACACTCGCGAAGCGCAGGTAAGCCACCTCGTCGAGCGCGCGCAGCGGGCCGAGGATCGCCAATCCCACCTCGTCGCTGGGCACTTCAGCGGCGCCGGTCGCCCTGATGTTGTCCTCCACGGTCTGTGCCAGCTGGGCTAGGGCGTCCTCGTCAACCGGGCGCCCCTGGCAGGCCCGCCGAACCCCGCTGACGACCTTCGCCCGGCTGAACGGCTCAGTGACGCCGCTGCGCTTGAGCACCGCCAGCGTCGCTGCCTCAACCGTCGTAAATCTGCGACCGCATTCCGGACACGAACGCCGGCGACGAATGAGTTGGCCCTCGTCCTGTTCGCGGGAATCAACGACGCGGGAATCAGGATGGCGGCAGTACGGACAACGCATCTGCCGACCTCCTCTGACCATCCGAAACCGACGTCCGCCGCGATATGGCAGCGAAGGCCTGACACGTCTGTGAGCGAACTGTGAGCGAACTATGTGCACCTGTGTACAAACATGTCGACAAGTTGTGGACGGCTTGTGGACGCCCAACCCCAACCTGTGGACTACTTACAGCCGTGTAACTACTACATGTAGGGGCAACGCTAAACCCGACATCGATGTTCCGCAAGTGGCAATCTCGGCGCGTCGCCGCGAAATCTCCCGGTCCGCAAACCGGCGTGGTCAGCGGGTGCGGAGGACTTCGCCAGCGGTCAGCCCGACTCCGGACAGATGATTGACTCGCAGGAGTTCCGCGATTTCCGATCGCGGGTCCCGACCGGGCGCCAGCCGGGACGCAATCGACCAGAGCGTGTCGCCATCACGCACTGCGACGGACGCAGGAATTTGGGCAGACGCAGGCGCGGACGGCGCAGACAGCCACGCGAGCCCGATCAGGCCGATCGAGAGCACGGCGAGCGCTAGGGCAACGACGAGAACGCCACGGCGAGTGAGCCGCACGGGAGCCGCGATGGATTGCTCGCTCGGCGCCAGCAGGCGCAGGATCGTCGCATCGCGAGGTCCGGACTGCCGAGCGCGCGACGGGACGTAAACCGCCGGGGGGAAGTCGGTGGCGACAGACATTGGCGTACTCCTCATTTTCGGTGCCGACTGCGAGCGCTCCGAGCGCCAATAAGACGGTTCGGATCGAACAGACATTCGATAGAACGTCTATTCGAATGTCTACCAGGGGGGTCCGACAAAAACCAGATGAGGTCGGCGTGTCTTCGAACAGATGTTTGAACTCTTCGCCGTCTAGCGCTACCGTCGGAAGACGTCGAAACGACATCGCTACCCGCTGAAACCAGGAGGCGCTGCATGCCCCAGACCAGAACGGCTGGCCCCGGTTCGCCGGACCAAGCCGCGTCAAAGGCATCCCATGCCGCGTCAGAGACGTCTCGGGATCCCCTGGCTGCGCCTCATGCCGCCGCCGGGGCCGACCACCCTGCCGCCGCCGGAGGGACCTCGACCGAGACCGACCCGGTGCGCCGTCCGGGCCGGCCGAAGGTCACCGAGATGCCCGATTCGGTGACCGGCCTTACCCGGCGCCAGCAGGCGATCCTGGACGTCATCCGGGACTCCGTCGAGCGGCGCGGCTATCCCCCGAGCATCCGGGAGATCTGCGAGTCCGCCGGGCTTGCCTCGACCTCCAGCGTGGCCCACCAACTGGCGATGCTCGAGCGGAAAGGCTTCCTGCGCCGCGATGCCAATCGACCTCGTGCTGTCGACGTCCGTGGCACTGATGGCCTGGACAAGGCAAAGGCTGCCCGGCGCGCTTTGGCCGTGACTGACGACGCGCCTCGGGGCGACGCTCCGGTGTTCGTACCGGTTGTCGGCCGGATCGCAGCAGGCGGTCCGATCCTGGCCGAACAGATGATCGAGGACGTCTTTCCGCTACCCAAACTGCTCGTCGGTGAGGGGACGCTGTTCATGCTGAAGGTCGTCGGTGACTCGATGATCGACGCGGCGATCTCGGACGGTGATTGGGTCGTTGTACGGCAGCAGCCGAACGCAGAAAACGGCGATATCGTCGCCGCCATGCTTGATGGGGAAGCCACCGTGAAGACGTTCCGGCGCAGGGACGGAGAAGTGTGGCTGTTGCCGCACAATCCTGCCTACGCCCCGATACCCGCCGCTGAAGCTTCGATCCTCGGCAAGGTCGTCACTGTGCTCCGCAAGCTCTAGGCTCCGCAAGTTCACACGAGCGGAGGAACTCATACCCCGGTGTGACGGCCTGGCTCACTCGTGGGTGCAGGGCCCGAGGTGGTCGGCACCTCGACGGGCACGACCGCGGCAGTATTGGCTGGCGACTGCGCAGGCGCAGAAGGTTGCACAGCCTCCGTGGCAGGAGGCGGTGCGCTAGGTACGCCGGTCGGCTGAACCGGCGCGACGATTTCAGCCTTGGTAGCCGCCCGGGCGGCGTCGTCCTCGGTCATGCCCTTGATCTCGGTCTTGAAGATTCGCATGGAGCGCCCGAGGGAGCGAGCCGCGTCCGGTAGTCGTTTGTACCCGAACAGGGCAACAACCACGATCACCAGAATGAACCAGTGCCACGGCGCATCGGCTCCACTGAACATTTTCAGCTCCTCGGATCTCGACGGTGGACGAAATCTAGGTTACGCCAGCGGCGCTGACGAACGGTTCCAGCGCCGCTGCAAGCCCAGGGTTGACCCGGGCATGTAGCAAAGTGCCTTCTGCGGTGTGTTCGCTGGCCAGCACCTCCGCGGTTTCATGGATGCGGGTGACCAGATCGCCGCGGGTGTAGGGAACCAACACATTGAGCTCGATATTCGGGCTCGGCAATCGCGCCTCGATGAGCTCAGTCAGCTGCGTCACGCCTGTGCCGTCGCGAGCCGAGACGAGGATCGCCTCAGGCGCGACCCTGCGCAGCCGCATCAGCGTCTCAGGATTCGCTGCGTCGACCTTGTTGAACACGAGCTGCTCTGGCACCGCAAGGGCCCCCACGTCGGCGAGCACCGCACGAACCGCGCGAATCTGGGCCTCGGGGTCGGCATCGGCTGCATCGACGACATGCAGGATCAGGTCAGCCTCAGCAACCTCCTCGAGCGTGGAGCGAAACGCCTCGATCAGCTGGGTCGGCAGGTGACGCACGAACCCGACGGTGTCGGCGAGCGTGTAGGGCCGTCCGTCGCTGGCCTGACAACGGCGCACGGTCGGATCCAGAGTCGCAAAGAGCGCGTTCTCGACGAGGACGCCCGCGTCGGTCAAACGGTTGAGCAGCGAGGACTTACCGGCGTTCGTGTAACCGGCGAGAACCACACTCGGAACGTGGCGACGGACGCGACGGGCGCGCTTGACATCTCGCGCCGTCTTCATGCCCGCAATTTCCTTGCGCAACTTCGCCATGCGGGTATTGATCCGGCGGCGATCGATTTCGATCTTCGTCTCACCCGGACCTCGGCCGCCGATTCCGAGACCACCCGCGGCACGGCCACCGACTTGCCGCGAGAGCGACTCGCCCCAGCCCCGCAACCGAGGCAACAAATATTGCATCTGGGCGAGTTCGACCTGGGCCTTGCCCTCCTTTGACCGTGCATGCTGCGCGAAGATGTCCAGGATCAGGGCGGTGCGGTCGACGACCTTCACCTTGACGACCTCCTCCAGCTGCCGTAGCTGACCTGGGGTCAACTCGCCGTCGCAGATGACCGTGTCGGCGGCTTCGGCCTCGACGATGTCGCGTAGCTGCTTAGCTTTGCCGGATCCGATGTAGGTGGCTGGGTCTGGGCGATCGCGGCGCTGGATGAGGCCATCCAGGACCAGGGATCCCGCCGTCTCGGCCAGGCGAGCAAGCTCAGCGAGCGAGTTCTCCGCCTCTACCAGCGTCCCGGTCGTCCACACGCCTACCAGCACGACTCGTTCCAGTCGCAACTGGCGGTACTCGACCTCGGTGACGTCCGCGAGCTCAGTCGACAAGCCGGCGACACGCCGCAGCGCTTGCCGTTCCTCTAGTTCGTAGTCGCCCGTGCCGTCGTCGACCACCGGATGGCGAGGTTCGTCGAAGTCAGTCATCTGTACCATCGTGACACGTGCAGGCACGCCCTTTAGCTGAGCACGCTGTCCAACCAGCTGTCGGATAGCTCGATCTCGCCCAGGATCACCGCCGGCCCCGTGAGCAAGACCTCACCATCTGGACGCCAGGTGACGTGACAAGTCCCGCCGGGCACGTCAACCCGCCAGGGCTGGCCATCGCCCATCGCGGTTGCGCCGCTCGCGCTATCGCCGCTGAGCGCGGCGACGACGACCGCGCAGATGCCCGTCCCACACGACCGAGTCTCACCGACGCCGCGCTCATGAACGCGCATGACCAGGTGACGGGGCCTGACCCGCACCGCAAACTCCACGTTCTGCCCGTCGGGCAGCGGCGGCTGGACGTTCGGCGGCTCCGACAAGTCCAAGGCTGCCAGCGCGTCGAGGTCATCGATCCAGACGACGACGTGCGGGTTGGGCATGAGTACCGAGGCTCCCGCAGTGACCGGGCGGTGATGCGCGGCGGTGACGACCGGCCGGTCGGCAGGAATCAGGGGCTGACCCATTTCTACGGTGACGTCGCCGTCGCCGCTGGTCCGCACGCGCTTGACTCCGCCGCGTGTCGCCACCGCCGCATCCAACTCAACGAGATTGGCCCGCTGGAGGTATCGCATGACGACTCGGATCCCGTTCCCGCACATCTGCGCGATCGATCCATCGGCGTTGCGGTAGTCCATGAAGAACGGCGCGTCCAGCGCCATGTCCTTGGCCTCGGGATCGTTCTCGCACCGAACCACGCGCAGGACGCCATCGGCACCGATACCCGCATGGCGCTCGCACAGGGCTCGCACAAGCTGCGGTGTCAGCGCGAGCGCCCCGTCGAGATCGGGGACGACCACGAAGTCGTTCTCCGTTCCGTGACCCTTGAGAACCCGCACGCCTTACAGGGTAGGCGCTACCAGCCGGGCCGCGGCCTCAACCAGATCAGCGCGGCTGGCATCGAGCCATTGAATCCGCGGGTCGCGGCGGAACCACGACCGCTGGCGCCGAACGAACCTGCGCGTCGCCCGAATCGTCGCCTCGACTGCGGGCCCGACTTCGGCCACCTCCCGCCCGTCATCGTCGAGACAGCCCATCAGTTGCGCGTAGCCGAGCGCCTTTCCCGCAGTCGGACTCTGGCGCAGGCCCATCGGCAGCAGGCCGCGCACCTCGCCGAGGAATCCGGCGCTCATCATGGCGTGCACGCGCTCCCCGACGCGCTCGTCCAAGTTCTCGCAATCCAGGCCGAGCTGAACACACCGGTAGATCGACTCGAATCCCGGCATGGTGGCAGTGAACGGACGTCCGGTGATCTCTATGACCTCCAAGGCACGGACGATGCGCCGACCGTTCGTCGCCAGGATCGCCGCCGCAGCGGCGGGATCAATCCGTGCCAAGCGGGCATGCAGAGCCTCTGGACCCGTTTCGGAAAGCTCGTCATAAAGCCGGGCTCGTACCGGCGCAGACTCACCCGGGAAGTCCAGGCGATCGAGTGCCCCGCGCAGGTAGAGCCCGGATCCGCCCACCAGGACCGGGAGCCGGCCCCGGCCGTGGATCTGGCCGATCAAGGTCCGCGCCAGCGATTGGTACTCGGCGACCGCGGCCGACTTGCTGATTGGCCACACGTCGAGCAGGTGGTGGGGCACCGCACCACGATCGGCGGCGGCAACCTTCGCGGTACCGATATCCATGCCAACGTAAAGCTGCATCGAATCAGCGTTGATGATCTCCCCTCCGAACCGCTGGGCCAGCGCGATTGCCAGCGCCGACTTGCCCGTCGCGGTTGGCCCCACGACCGCGGCCACCGGCAAGTCAGCGGGCTCACTCACCGGCGTCCACCGACCGCCACGTCGCGACGAAATAGCCCACGCCGAACGGCGCCACGTCCAGCACCAGGGTGGCGTCGAAGCGGACACCGCAAAGCAGATCGGCAGCCGCACGCCAGGCCGGCACGCCCGCGGCCAGGACAGCATCGCCGAGTTGGGGATCCAGGTCGCGCAGGGCGCCCACATCGCCGCTCGCCAAGCCAGCGGCTACGCCGGCGTCGAAATCGGCGGCCCGATGATCGAAGTAGCCTGGCGCCGCGGTGCTGCGCCGCGCGGACCCATCCCCCATCACCAATACGGAAATGTCCTCGGCTTCGGCCAGACCGCGTAGCTCGACGGCCGCCTGGCTGGTCGCAAAACCAGGGCCAATTGAGAAACCGCGGGCTCCGTTGCGCGATCCCGCGGCCGCACCGATGAGCCACGCCCCAATGCTCAGCGACAGCGGTAGGTCGAGTTGGCCGTCACCGCAGGGCGATCCGAGGTGAACTTCCTCGCTCAGCCCGAATCCGGCCAACGACCCTCGGCATAGCGGCGAATGGCTCGCCGAAGCATTGTCAGCGCCGAGGACCACAAGCTGGCCGCCGCCGGCCGCGAGGCTGGCAATCGCCTCAGCGCACGCCGCTCGTACGGGGCCTAGTTCCGCTGATGTGCCGGGGGCCAGATCAGGGATCAAACCCGGCGGATGCGGGCAGAATGCGGCACCAAGGATCACTCGCGAAGGCTAACTGCCAACCAAGCGTCTGCGGGCATCGTGTCTAATGCAGTGTCATGAGCTCGGACTGGGGACGGATCGATGCCGATGGCACCGTCTACGTCAGGACCGGTGACGTCGAGCGGCAGATCGGATCGTGGCAGGCCGGTGACGCCGAAGCTGGATTGGCTTTCTACATTCGACGCTATGCGGACCTCGAAACGGAGATCGGGCTACTCGAGAAGCGCCTGGAATCCGGCGCGGGCGATCCGACCTCAACTCGGACGCATGCGGAGGCGTTGCTGGAGCAGCTCCCGACGGTGGCGGCCATCGGTGACCTCGACGGGCTGGGCAAGCGACTAGAGGCGTTGCTCTCGGCGGTCAAGGTCAAGGCGGGACAGGCTTCCGCAGCGCGCGAACAGGCACGCGCCGATGCGATCGCCGCGAAGCAGGCGCTGATCGCGGAGTCGGAGAGGATCGCCGAGTCTGGTACCTCCTGGAAGAGCGCCGGCGATCGGTTGCGAACGATCGTCGACGAGTGGAAACAGATCAAGGGGGTGGACCGCAAGACTGACGACGCGCTCTGGAAACGATTCGCCGCGGCCCGCGACGCCTTCGGCCGGCGACGCGGACAACATTTCGCCCAACTGGACGCCGAGCGCGGCTCGGCGAAGCAGGCCAAGGAGAGGCTCGTCGAGCGCGCCGAGGAACTCTCGAGCTCCTCGGACTGGAAAGAGACCGCAGCCGCGATGCGCGAGCTCATGACGCAGTGGAAGGCCAGCCCCCGGGCGTCCAGGGAGGTCGAGGACAGCCTCTGGGCCCGATTCCGGGCCGCGCAGGATGGATTTTTCGCCCGCCGTTCGGGGGTGTTCGCCGAACGCGACGCCGAGCAGGTCGAGAACCAGAGCAAGAAAGAAGCGATCATCGCGCGGGCCGAAGCGCTCATGCTCGATGACCCGAAGGCGGCGCAGTCGGCCCTGCGCGACCTTCAGGCAAAGTTCGACGAGATAGGCCACGTCCCCCGTGATGCCATGCGAAAGCTCGACGACCGGATGCGCGCCGCCGAGCAGCGAGTTCGGGACGCAGTCGACTCACAATGGCGACACGCCAACGTGGAATCCAACCCCTTTCTCGCGGCGCTGCGCGAACGCCTGGTCGAGGCCGAAGCGAAGTTGGAACGGGCCCGCAAGGCTGGCGACCCCGACCGGATCGCGAAGGCCGAAGCCGAGGTCGAGCAGCGGCGTTCCTTGCTCCCGACCTGAATCGCCGGGCACGACCCGTCACGAGCTAGGCGTCGGGCCGATCGTCAACAACGTCGGTGTTCTCGGTCGCGTGGGCACCGGCGCGGCGCCCGGCGCGCCGCGCCAGGGACGCAGTGAGGTGAAGCCGGCATCGGCGAGCAGGTGGTGCGGTGCGGCATAGGTCACCGCAGCCGTAATCACATCGCCGGGTGAAGCAACGTTTCCGGAATCGGCGACGTGGACCAGCCTGCCATCACGAGCGCGTCCGGACACGCGCCCGGTGGCGCCGTCCTTTCGACCCTTCGCGACCGTGACCAGCACCTCGACGTCCCGGCCCACCAGGTTCCTCGCGGCTGTCCAGGAAATCTCATCCTGAACTGCGATGAGTCGTTCGTATCTCCGTTGAACGACGGCCTTCGGAACCTGGCCGTCCATGGACGCCGCAGGCGTCCCGGGCCGCTTTGAATACTGGAAGGTGAACGCGCTGGCGAACCGAGCCGCCCGCACGACCTCGAGAGTCTGCTCGAAGTCACTATCCGTCTCACCCGGAAAGCCGACGATGATGTCCGTCGTGATCGCGGCCTCGGGCATCGCGGCCCGGACCTTGTCGATGATTGCCAGGTAGCGCTCGTGACGATATGAGCGTCGCATCGCCTTCAGTACCGCATCTGATCCGGACTGCATCGGCATATGCAGCTGTGGGCAGACGTTCGGGGTCTCAGCCATCGCCTCGATGACGTCGTCGGTGAAGTCGCGAGGATGCGGGCTGGTGAAGCGAACCCGGTCCAGGCCCTCGATCTGGCCGCAAGCGCGCAGCAGCTTCCCGAACGCCAACGGATCACCAAAAGATCGTCCGTAGGAGTTGACGTTCTGCCCCAGCAAGGTCACCTCAACGACGCCGGCGTCGACCAGAGCGCGAATCTCCGCCAGCACGTCGCCGGGGCGTCGATCCGTTTCCGTTCCCCGCAGCGCCGGCACGATGCAGAACGTGCAGGTGTTGTCACACCCGACCGAGATCGACACCCATGCGCTAAACGGCGACTCGCGCCGGGTGGGCAGATCGGACGGGAAGGTCTGCAAGGCTTCGGCGATTTCGACCTGCGCCTCACAGTTGTGGCGGGCGCGTTCGAGCAGGACCGGCAACGCCGCAAGGTTGTGCGTGCCGAACACCACGTCGACCCAGGGAGCCCGCTCGAGAATGGACCCACGGTCCTTCTGCGCAAGACAGCCGCCGACGGCGATCTGCATGCCAGCTCGCCGCTGCTTAGCGGGAAGGAGTTGGCCAAGGTTTCCGTAGAGGCGATTGTCTGCGTTTTCCCGGACCGCGCAGGTGTTGAACACGACGAGGTCGACGTCATCGCGGGCACCCTCCGCCGCACGCACATAACCCGAGTGTTCGAGCAGCCCGGCCAGCCGTTCGGAGTCGTGGACGTTCATCTGGCACCCGTAGGTGCGGATGTCATAGGTGCGGCTCATATCCGATCCAGGATACGGCGGCTAATGAGCGATCTCGGTGCTACGCGACTCGCGAACGACGGTGACCCGTATCTGGCCGGGGTAGGTCAGCTCGTCCTCGATCTGTTTCGCGATCTCGCGGGCGATGACCTGGGCGGCGAGATCGTCGACGTCGCCTGGCTGGACCATCACCCTGACCTCGCGCCCGGACTGCATCGCGAAGACCTTCTCGACGCCGAACTTTGCGGTGGCGATCTCCTCAATCCGAGCCAGTCGCTTGACGTAGGTCTCCAGGGACTCCCGCCGGGCACCGGGACGCGACGCCGAGCAGGTGTCCGAGGCCTGGGTCAGCACTGCCTCGATGGTGCGCGGTTGTACCTCGTTGTGGTGTGCCTCGACCGCGTGCGCAACAGCCTCGGTCTCGCCGTACTTGCGTAAGAGTTCGGCTCCGATGATGGCATGGCTGCCCTCGACTTCGTGGGTGAGCGCCTTGCCGATGTCGTGCAGGAAGGCGCAGCGCTTGACCAGGGTTGGCTCGATGCCGAGCTCGGCTGCCATCACGCCAGCAATATGGGCAGTTTCAAGGAGGTGTCCCAGCACGTTCTGGCCGTAGCTCGTCCGGTATTTCAGCCGCCCCAGGGTGGGCATGAGCCGCTCGTCGAGGTCACCGACCCCTACGTCAGCAAGGGCGTCGCGCGCGGCTCGAAGGCAGAGGGCGTCGACGTCGGCCTTGCTTTGCTCGTATACGTCCTCAATGCGCTGCGGATGAATCCGGCCGTCCAGAATGAGCTTCTCCAGCGTGAGCCGGCCGATCTCTCGCCGCACCGGGTCGAAGCACGACAGCAACACAGCTTCCGGCGTGTCATCAATGATCACGTTTACCCCGGTCACCGACTCGAAGGCCCGAATATTTCGGCCCTCCCGGCCGATGATGCGGCCCTTCATGTCATCGGCAGGCAGGTGGAGAACACTCACGACAGTCTCCGCCGTCTGCTCGCTCGCCACGCGCTGAACCGCCTCGACCACGATTGACCGGGCCCGCTCGTTACCCTCCGCTCGGGCTTCGTTCTCGATCGTGCGTACCAAGAGCGCGGCGTCGCGCCTGGCCGTAGCTTCAACGCTGGTGAGCAGTTCGGCCTTTGCCTGCTCAGCGCTCAGGCCCGCGACGCGCTCGAGTTCGCGAAGGCGGTCCGCCGCGCTGGCCTGCAACGCAGCCGCCTGGCCGGCGAGCTCGGCCCCCATCCGATCGAGTTCCTCCTGCCGCTGGGCCAGCTGGGCAAGAGCGCGGTCAAGTTCGGCAGCCTCTGCGTCCAGGCGGGCGTTGTCACCCTGCAAGCGCGTCTCGATGGACTCGATCCGATCTTCCCGGGCGGCTAGCTCGAGTTCGACCCGGGCCGCGTCCGCCGCGAGCCTGGCAGCTTCAGCCAGTGCCGCACGACGCTCAGCGTCCACTTCAGCCTCCGCCAGTTGCCGGATCGAAGCGGCCTCGGCCTGTGCAATTCGGCGCGTCGACTCCGCGATCGCGTCGAGGTCGGGACCCGCCGTTGATGGCGCGGCACCGCGAGCAGCCGCAGACCCGCCACGCCGGTTGTAGACGTAGACGAACAGCAGTCCGAGGATGAATAGCGCACCGACCGCCGCGTACCAGACCCCGTGCATTTGTCGCCTCCTGCGCCTAGCGAATCGTTGCCAGGAACGACGCGCGTGCGCCAACTGCCGATCCACCACAGTGGGGTGGATCACTGCGCTGGCGCGCTGTCGAGCAGGTGCGGGTGCCTCTCCGTGTGCGCGGAATCAAACGTATGTACGAGCCGTGCGGGGGCCACTCCGCGAGCGGCCCCACAGACAGCGAATCGAAATGTGTCGTTCCTGGTGATAGCGAGGTTATGAATGTGCAGCGAACAAAGCAAGTACAGCCTGCGGTGTCGCTGCATTTGCGGCGGCCGCAGAACGGTCGGCACCCCACCCGAGGACCGGATCAGGTGGTGTCACCGGCGCCTGACAGGAGCTCTGGATCGGAAATGACATCTCTGGCAACGCGATACGCCAGCCCGGGCGAATAGCCACGGCGAGCGAGCAATCCTACGATCCGGCGGGCCTGCACGGTCGGATCGAGCTCGCGCAAACTTCGTAGCCGCCGCACCGCCAAGTCGCTGGCGGCGGCTAGTTCGCTGTCGGAGTCGATCTGATCGATTGCGGCCTGCACGGACGACTCGTCCACTCCGCGGAGGCGAAGCTTCGCCGCGACGGCGCGGCGCGACAAGCCACGCTCGTGGTGCGCCGCCGCTGCGAACGTCTCCGCGAGCGCGAGGTCGTCGATGAGACCCACCTCGCTGAATCGATCCAGCACCGCCGTCGCCGCGTCGTTCGGAACTCCCCTGCGGGCGAGCAAGGCCGAAAGCTCAGCCCGGGTACGCGCCCTTTGTGTCAGCGCTTGCAGGCAGATCGTGCGAGCGATGGTTTGAGGATCACCCGGAGGATCCAGTCGGTCCGCCGGGTGGCCATCGGTGGTGGCCAAGATCTCAGAAATCAACCGGGGCGGGAAGCACGTCAATCGGCACGCTCTCGTCGATCTGTGCACCCACGCCGAGCTTCTCCTTGATCTTCTTCTCGATCTCGTCGGCAAGATCGGGGTTGTCGCGAAGGAAGCTTCGGACATTCTCCTTGCCCTGACCCAGCTGATCGGAGTCATACGTGTACCACGCGCCGGACTTCTTGATGATTCCCTGCTCGACGCCGACGTCGATAAGCGAGCCCTCACGGCTGATTCCCTGGCCGTAGACGATGTCAAATTCGGCCTGTTTGAAGGGCGGCGCCATCTTGTTCTTCACCACCTTGACGCGGGTGCGGTTGCCTACGGCGTCAGCACCGTCTTTGAGCGTCTCGATCCGGCGAACGTCCAGGCGGATGGACGAATAGAACTTCAGCGCCTTGCCACCGGTCGTGGTCTCAGGAGACCCGAACATCACGCCGATCTTCTCACGGAGCTGGTTGATGAAGATGGCAGTCGTATTGGTGTTGCTGAGTGCGCCGGTGATCTTGCGCAGCGCCTGGCTCATCAATCGGGCCTGCAAGCCGACGTGGCTGTCGCCCATCTCGCCCTCGATCTCGGCACGGGGAACGAGGGCCGCTACCGAGTCGATGACGACGATATCGACGGCTCCGGAGCGGATAAGCATGTCGGTGATCTCGAGTGCCTGCTCACCGGTGTCAGGCTGGCTGACGAGCAGTGCGTCGGTATCGACGCCGAGCGCACGGGCATAGTCGGGATCGAGCGCGTGTTCGGCGTCGATGAACGCCGCCACCCCACCAGCAGCCTGTGCATTGGCGACCGCGTGCAGGGCCACCGTCGTCTTTCCTGAACTCTCTGGGCCGTAGATCTCGACAATGCGACCGCGGGGAAGACCGCCGATGCCGAGGGCGACGTCAAGCGCAATCGACCCGGTCGGGATCACCTCGATCGGCGCGGCTGCACGCTCACCGAGACGCATCACTGAGCCTTTGCCGTACTGCTTCTCGATCTGCGCCAGGGCGACATCGAGCGCCTTGTCCCGGTCGAATCCTGCCATGTGCAAGACACCTCTTCATCAGTCGGGTGGGCTCATCGTTCGACGTGCCCGCTGCCTGGCGACGCTAGGACCGCCTACCGACAATGCCGCCGCAATCGGCAGCGTTGTGGACAACGAGCCCTGGTGTACACAGCGTGGACCAGATTAGCCGAACAACTGTTCGAGTTGGGTAGGCTGGCGCGCGACACGCCGAGGTGCGCCGTCGCCGGCGACTCAGTCACCAGCCGGCGGGACCCACTTGTCAGCGAAGTTGGCCGGGAACGTCGAACTCGGCACACACGGCGCGCCAGATTTCTTTCGGCTCGACACCGCGACTGAGCGCATCATCGACGGTCCCCCCGAGGAGCGGCAGGCGATAGTCGGCGGCGACGCTATGGGCGTAACTGGTGCCGAAGCGCGTCTCCATCCGGCGCCAGAACTCGGTGAGTCGCACGCATCCACCCTATGTGGCCGCGGTAACCGACATCCGGGCGACCAATGTCGGAGTGCACAGGCAGACTGGAGGACGTGCCCACATTCTCCCCCGCCACCCAAGCGTGGCTGGACGGCGCTTTCGACGCGCCGACAGCGGCCCAGACGGGGGCGTGGCATGCGATTGCACGTGGCGATCACACCCTGGTCGTGGCGCCCACCGGCTCGGGTAAGACGCTGGCGGCCTTCCTGTCCGCACTCGACCGCCTCGCGACGCGACCGATTCCCGATGACCCGATGCGCAGGTGCCGCGTCCTTTACGTAAGTCCGCTGAAGGCTCTCGCCGTCGACGTCGAGCGCAACCTCAGGTCGCCGCTGACCGGCATAGCGCAGGCCGCCGCTCGTTTGGGCCTGCAACAGCCCCGGGTGACAGTGGCGATGCGCTCGGGTGACACACCGGCCGACGAACGTCGGGCCTTCGCTCGACACCCGGCCGACATCCTCATCACGACACCCGAGTCGTTGTTCCTGTTGCTCACCTCGGCGGCGCGCGAGGCGCTGCGGGGCATCGACACCGTCATCGTCGACGAAGTGCACGCGGTCTGTGCGACGAAGCGCGGTGCGCACCTCGCGCTCTCACTGGAGCGCCTGGACGCGCTCCTGGAGGCACCTGCGCAACGGATCGGGCTCTCGGCGACCGTACGGCCGGTTGACGAGGTCGCAACGTTTCTCGCCGGCGGGCGGCCCGTGACAATCGTTCAGCCACCTGTCGACAAGGTCTTCGATCTGCAGGTCGTGGTACCGATCGAGGACATGTCCTCGTTGGGCGAACTGTCCGGCGATCTCTCCGGCGCGGCCGCCGGAGCCCCTCGGCGCACCTCGATATGGCCACACGTCGAGGAGCGCGTCCTGGACCTGATCGAGGCACACCAGTCCTCGATCGTGTTCGCGAATTCCAGGCGTCTGGCCGAGCGCCTCACCGCCCGGCTGAACGAGCTCGCCACCGAACGGGCCGGGGCCCCCCTGGTCGAGCCCGCTCGCATGCCGGCCGAGGTCATTGCTCAATCGGGCTCAGGACATCCCGCAGGTGACGTCGCGGGAGATATCGTCGTCGCTCGCGCTCATCACGGGTCGGTATCACGCGAGCAGCGAGTCTCGTCGAGGAAGACCTCAAAGCAGGACGCCTTCCGGCTGTCGTGGCGACCTCCTCCCTCGAACTGGGCATCGACATGGGCGCGGTGGACCTCGTCGTTCAGGTCGAATCGCCGCCATCGGTGGCCTCCGGGCTCCAGCGCGTCGGGCGAGCCGGACACCAGGTCGGAGCCGTCTCGCGTGGCGTCATCTTTCCGAAGTTTCGCGGCGACCTGCTCGAGTGCGCCGTGGTGGCCGAGCGGATGCGTCTGGGACAGATCGAGTCGATGCGCTACCCCCGCAATCCGCTCGATGTCCTAGCCCAGCAGATCGTGTCGATGGTTGCGATGGACGCCTACACCGTCGACGAGGTCGAGGGGCTGGTTCGCGCCGCGGCGCCCTTCGCGGGGCTGCCGCGCTCGGCGCTGGAAGCGGTGCTCGACATGCTCGCCGGACGATACCCCTCAGACGCGTTCGCCGAGCTTCGGCCGCGGCTGGTGTGGGACCGCGTCACGGGCGAGCTGACCTCTCGAGCGGGTGCGCAGCGGCTGGCGGTCACCAGCGGCGGCACCATTCCCGACCGTGGTCTGTTCGGTGTCTTTCTAGCCGGCACCGAAGGACATGGGCGGCGCGTCGGTGAACTCGACGAGGAGATGGTGTACGAGTCCCGGGTCGGTGACGTCTTCCTTCTGGGATCCTCGTCGTGGCGTATCGAGGACATCACCCATGACCGCGTGCTCGTCACGCCCGCTCCCGGGCAAGTCGGTCGAATGCCGTTCTGGAAGGGCGACTCGCCGGGTCGGCCGGTCGAGTTGGGTCGCGCGCTCGGGGCATTCCTCCGGGAAGTCGCCGCCGCCGAGCCCCGGGCGGCCACGGATCGGGCACGGGCTGCGGGCCTGGACGAGTGGGGCACCGCGAACCTGCTCGCCTATCTCTGCGAACAACGCGAGGCCACGCGTCACCTCCCCGACGACCGGACCGTCCTCGTCGAGCGGTTCCGGGACGAGTTGGGCGATTGGCGCCTGGTCATTCACTCGCCGTTCGGAGCTCCTGTGAATGCGCCGTGGGCACTGGCGATAACCGCGCGACTTCGCGAACGTTACGGACTTGATGTCATGTCGATGCACTCCGATGACGGCATCGTGCTGCGGCTGCCCGATCTCGACACCGACCCCGTCGGCAGTGAGATCACCGTCTTCGACGCAGCCGAAATCGAGGCGATCGTCACCGCCGAGGTCAGCGGCTCAGCTCTGTTCGCGTCGCGTTTTCGCGAATGCGCAGCCCGGTCTCTTCTGCTGCCCAAACGCGATCCACGTCGGCGCGCACCGCTGTGGCAGCAACGCCAGCGCGCAAACCAGCTCCTGCAGGTGGCCAGTGAGTACGGCGACTTTCCGGTCGTCCTCGAAGCGATGCGCGAATGCTTGCAGGACGTGTTCGACCTTCCCGGGCTGGTCGGCCTGATGTGCGAGATTGCATCGCGCCGAGTGAAACTCGTCGACGTCGAGACTCCGACTGCCTCGCCATTTGCCCGCTCGCTGCTGTTCGGCTACGTCGGCATGTTCGTCTACGAGGGTGACGCCCCGCTCGCAGAGCGACGAGCGCAAGCCCTCTCGCTCGACTCCGGCATGCTGGCCCAACTGCTCGGCGGAGCCGATCTGCGCGAACTTCTGGACGCTGAGGCCATCGCGCAAGTCGAGGCCGAGCTGACCCGCCTGGCCGAAGACCGGCGCGCGCACGGATCGGACTCGGTTCATGATCTGTTGCGTTCGGTCGGAGACCTGACGACTTCCGAAGCGATTGCCCGTGGCGCAGGTGCACGCGACCTTGAATCACTCGAGGCCACGCGACGCGCCATCCGGGTCAGGATTGCCGGCGAACAGCGCTGGCTGGCCATCGAAGATTCGGGGCGGGTACGCGACGCGCTGGGCACCGCACTCCCGCCTGGGGTGCCCGAAACCTTCACCGAGCCGGTGCGCGATCCGCTCGGCGATCTCGTCTCGCGATACGCCCGCACCCATGGGCCATTCCACGGACACGAGGTCGCCGCCCGGCTGGGATTGGGAGTGGCGGTTGTCGAGGTGGCCCTCGCGCGGGCGAGCGCGGGAGGGCGACTAGTCCAGGGCGAGTTCCGGCCTCGGGGCACCGGTATTGAATGGTGTGATGCCGACGTGCTGCGCGCAATCCGGCGCCGATCCCTGGCGGCACTTCGACGCGAGGTCGAGCCCGTGCCCGTGACCGCGCTGGCACGTTTCATCCCTGACTGGCAGGGCGTCGGAACTCGCGCAGCACGCGGCGTGGATGGCGTACTTCGGGCGATCGAGCAGCTGGCCGGGGTGCCGCTACCGGCCAGCGCAGTCGAATCGCTCATCCTCCCCGGCCGGAGCACTGATTACCTGCCCGCGATGCTGGACGAACTGACCCTCGCCGGAGAGGTGCTGTGGACCGGCGCCGGACCAAGTGCGGGCAACGACGGGTGGTTGGTGTTCGCCCCAGCAGACCTCGCTCGCCTCGTGCTCCCGCGAGAGGTCATTGTCGGCGGGGATCTCCACGCCCGCATCATCGACGCCCTTGCTGGGGAACAGGCGATGTTCTTCCGGGCCTTGGCAGAGCGGGCAGAACCCGTGGGCGGGGATGATGCGGTCGCGGCCGCGATCTGGGATCTCGTCTGGGCGGGTCAATTGAGCAACGACACACTGGCACCCGTGCGCGCACTCCTCGGCTCGGGGGGCCGAACCGCCCACGCCCGACGTCCGCGACCCCCCCGAGCCCGCTATGGCCGCTATGGCGGCTTGTCGTCGCCCGGTGTCGCTGGGGCCCCTCGAACCGTTCCATTCGCGATGGGCGGTCGATGGTCTGCCGTCCCTGCGCCTGACGTCGATGCCACTCGCCGCGCGGTGGCGGCCGCCGAGGTGGCGCTCGACCGATACGGCCTGGTCACCCGCGGCAGCGTGGCCGCCGAGCGAATCGCTGGCGGCTTCGCGGCCCTCTATCCAGTCCTCAAGGCCGCTGAAGAGTCCGGCCGGGCTCGGCGAGGTTACTTCGTCGAAGGTCTGGGGGCGGCGCAATTCGCGCTGCCCGGAGCGGTGGAACGCCTGCGCGCCCACGCCCGGCCAGACGACCTTCGCGACGGTGCACCGACACTCGTCCTGGCCGCGACCGACCCCGCAAACCCCTATGGCGCGGCGCTGCCCTGGCCGACTGCCGCATCCGAGCCCGGCCGGCGCGGGCACCAACCGGCGCGCAAAGCGGGAGCGCTCGTCGTACTCGTTGACGGCAACTGCGCAATTTATGTCGAAAGGGGCGGGCGCACGGTGCTGTCCTTCATCGAGGACCCGGCAGTACTTCAACCGGCGGCTGACGCGCTGGCCCTAGCCGTTCGCGACGGAGCTCTCGGCAAATTGCAGGTCGAACGCGCCGACGGGGCGCCGGTGGTCGCCTCCGCCCTGGGCGACGCGTTGGAGGCCGCCGGCTTTCGACCCACTCCGCGGGGATTGAGACTGCGGGGCTGATCCGAAGTGCCCGAAGGCGACACCGTCTGGTTAACGGCAAGACGCCTGCATCAGGCGCTCGCCGGGCAACCACTCACAATTAGCGATCTGCGAATACCTTCGCTGGCCACCGTCGACCTCCGCGGTGAGCTGGTAACCGAGGTACTTGCGCGAGGCAAGCACCTACTGACCCGCTTGAGCTCCGGGAACACGCTCCACGCTCATTTGAAGATGGACGGGTCCTGGTACGTGACTCGCGCCGGAATCCGCGCCGGGCGGCTGCCCGACCATCACATTCGCGTACTGCTCGGCAATAGCGAGTGGTTGGCAACCGGCTATCGCCTCCACGACCTGCGCCTGGTGCAGACCCGAGAGGAGGCCGGCCTCGTCGGCCATCTCGGCCCTGATCTACTCGGACCCGACTGGGACGCCGCGGAGGCGGTACGCCGCCTCTGCCGGCAACCGGAGCGCAGCGTGGCCGAAGCATTGCTCGACCAAGGCAACCTCGCGGGCATCGGCAATCTCTATAAGAACGAAGTCCTGTTCATCGAACGGGTCCACCCCTGGACTCAGCTCGCGCAGGTGCCTGACCCGATCCGGCTGGTGGACACTGCCCACCGTCTGCTGGTCGCGAACCGAGAACACCCCGAACAGTCCACGACCGGACTGCTCGGGCGGGGTCGTCAACACTGGGTTTACGAGCGCACCGGGCAGGCTTGCCTGAAGTGCCGCACGCCGATCCAGCGTGCGCAGCAGGGCCCAGCGCAGCAGCAGCGCAACAGTTATTGGTGCCCGACGTGCCAGCGTCCGCCGGATTGACTTGGCGGGGGGCCAGCGGTCAGGCGGGCTGAGCTTCCCAATGATCAATTGTCGCGGGCGGCACAACCTCCGTTACGGCCGGGAGGCCAGCAAGCAGCACGGCCAAGTCAGCGTTCACGGTTGTCGGACTCGCCGGCGTCGTCACGTAGGAGGAGAGCCATCGCAGTACCGTCTCAGTCCCGCCGCGACCGTTTGCGGCAAGCGCAGCGCTGATCGCTTCCCGCGCTATTCGCCAGCCCTCGGCGCCGTCGTCGACGCAGGCGACCGCGGCCAGGGTGGCCGGCTCGAGTCGGGCCAGGCGGCGCAGCAGGGGACTTCCCGCCACGTGATTCGCGGCGGTGCCTAGGGCCTCCGGCAACCTCATACCCTCCGTTGCGGCAACCACGGCGTTGACCTCGTCGATCAGCACGGCCGCAAGCACCGCATCGCGCGTCCGGAAATGGTTGTACAGAGTCGCTTTGGCGACTCCCGCAGCGGCCGCGACCTGTGCCATCGTGATCTTGGTACCGCTCACCTCGACTGCCCGCCTAGCGCCGTCGAGCAGCGCCGCGCGCGTTCGATTCATGGCGTTGCCCGCGCGTGAGCGGGTGCCTGGCGTCGTAACAGGCGCCGCGGAGGCGAGGGACGACGCGACGGTGGTCGGTCGGAACAACGTGTCGAACAACGGGTCGCCGGGCATGACCGGAAGCTACCTCGCGGGTCCGCCTCCGAGCCCGCGACGCGCGGCAGCTGGCGCGAAGCTGTTACGGATGTTGCCTCGCGAACCCTCAGGCAGCGACGCTGGCGCGGACCTGCGCCGTACTGGCTCCGGCCGACGGGGCTGGGGCAATTCGGGCCGAGCCGCCTGCGGGGATCGCCGCCACGCGACCGATCAGGGCCAGCTTCTCCTCGCGCCTGAGAGTGTTGCTGACTTCCCGCAACAGCTCAGACAGCTCAACGCCGAGCGCCCCGCAGATTGCGGCCAGAAGCTCCGATGACGCTTCCTTCTGGCCGCGTTCAACTTCGGACAGATATCCGAGACTCACGCGCGCGCTGGCCGACACCTCACGAAGGGTCCGACGCTGGCGCATCCGGAGCCCACGCAGGGTCTCACCGATCACTTGGCGAAGCACTGGCATGGCGCGGACCCCCTCTGGCGACGTTTGCTCCGACTGCGGCGGAGGCCGCACCCCTGTCACGGTACCGGGCGCCCCCGACGTCGGTGCGCTGAAGCCGGCACGTCCGCTCTGAGCGAACGAGCACCGACGGCGTGTGGCTCACCCTCGGTGCAACGACCACGACGTGCGCAGACATTCCGCCCACCGGGAGGCACAGGTACTTCGCCGTCACGGCGCGCGCAGACATTCCGCCAGGAGCAAGCCGAGACAACCCTGCACGGCAGCGGCCCGGATATCTGCCCTGGTACCGGAAAACAGCCATGACTGCCCGGCCTCACCCTCCGGTCCTACGACGGCGCCAAAGACGGTTCCTACTGCCTTGCCATCCTGACAATCAGGCCCGGCCACGCCGGTAACGCCGACTCCGTAGGTCGCGCCGAGGCGCTCGCACGCACCACGGGCCAACGCGCTCGCCACATCCGGATCCACAGCTCCGCGCTCATCGAGCAGCACGCGGTCCACGCCGGCCAGGGCAGCTTTGAGGTCGGTCGCGTAGACGACCAAGCCACCTCGAACGGTCGAGCTCGCCCCAGCCGTCTCGGTGAGTGCCGCGGTCAGCAGACCACCGGTCAACGACTCGGCGACGCCGACCGTGGCACCTTTGGCATTGAGCCGCGCGTGAATCTCGGCGAGCTGTGAACTCACGTGGCGATGCGCCCAGTTCGGGCAACACGCCCGGAGTGACGCAGCCGAATGGCTCGAGCGACATAGTCCCCACCGGTCACAAGCGCGATAGCGATGGCGGAAATCATGATCACCCAGGCGGCGTCGTGCAACCCGTTGGTCAACGGGAGAACGAACAGCCCGATGGCCACACCCTGCAGGAGCGTCTTCACCTTGCCCCCGCGGCTCGCCGAGATGACGCCGTGGCGGATCACCCAGAAACGTAGGAGCGTAACGCCGACCTCGCGGACCAGCACCACGCCGGTCACCCACCACGGCAGGTCGCGCAGGGCCGAGAGCCCGATCAGCGCCGCACCCACGAGGGCCTTGTCCGCGATGGGATCGGCCAGCTTTCCGAACTCCGTGACGAGTCCGCGCTTTCGGGCGATCTCACCGTCCAAGCGATCGGTGATCGACGCCAACGCGAATACGACCCAGGCCCAAATCCGCCAACTGGTGAGGTGCCCGCCGTCGTGGAAGAGCACGACGATGAACACCGGCACTAGCAGCAGGCGAAACACGGTGAGCGCGTTGGCAATGTTCCACGCCGACACGGGGCTCGGCGGGTCAGCAATCGGGTCAGCGATCAGGGGCCGGGAGGGTCTCACCATGAGGTACCGGCCGCCTCGGCGACGAGGTCGATCCCGTCGGTGCCCACCACGACCGCCGAGAGGAACTCCCCCACGCCCGCGGTCGTCCGATTCACTCGCGTCGTCCCGTCGACATCGGGCCCCTGGTGCGCCGCCCGGCCGGTCGTCTCGCCGCCGGCGTCTTCGACAAGCACTTCGACCCGCGTGCCGATCCGGTCTTCGGCGCGTTGGGTCATCAATTCGTGCGCAAGCGTCGAAATCCGCTCCACGCGCTCTGCGATGACCGCCTCGGCGATCTTGCCCTCGAGTTGCACGGCCGCCGTGCCGTCCTCGTCCGAATAGCCGAAGACGCCCACGAGATCGAGCCGAGCCTCGGTCAGGAAGCGCTCCAGTTCATCGAGATCGGCTTCGGTCTCGCCCGGAAAGCCGACGATCACATTGCTCCGGGCGCCGGCGTCGGGAGCGAGCGCGCGGACCTGATCAAGGATGGCGAGGAACGATTCGGTCGATCCGAAACGCTTCATCCGTCGCAACACGCTTTCGCTGGCGTGCTGGAACGACAGATCGAAATAGGGCGCGACGCCTGCGGTCGACGCGATGACCTCAAGCAGCGACGGGCGCAGCTCAGCAGGTTGCAGGTAGGACACGCGTATCCGCTCGATACCTTCGACGGCTGCCAGCTCCGGCAATAGTTTCTCAAGTGCACGCAGATCGCCGAGGTCCTTGCCGTAGGACGTCGAGTTCTCGCTGACGAGCACGAGCTCGCGGGCTCCACTGTCGGCCAGCCAGCGGGCTTCGGCCTGGATCTCCGAGGGGAGTCGTGAAACGAACGCGCCGCGGAAGGTTGGAATGGCGCAGAACGTGCAGCGCCTGTCGCAGCCGGAGGCAAGTTTGAGGTAGGCGACCGGAGCATCGTCAAGTCGTTTGCGGGCTCTCCCCTTGGGAAGCCACGCGTGCCCGGGCACGGCGATTTCGGCAGCGACGCCGGGGCGGTTGGCCGGCGAAATCGGCAGCAAGGTGCGGCGATCGAGTGGGCGGTGAGCCTCGACCTGGCGCCCAGCGACGACGTCGTCCAGGCGGTCGGCGATGTCCGGGTACGAATCAAAGCCGAGCACGGCGTCTGCTTCCGGCAGTGAAGAAGCCAGCTCGGCGCCGTACCGTTCGGCGAGGCAGCCGACAGCGACCACCTTCTTACCCGTGTCGGCAGCCGCCAACAGTGTGTCGATCGAGTCCCTTTTCGCCGAATCGATGAATCCGCACGTGTTGACCATGACCACAACGGCCTCGTCCGTGTCGGTCAAGTGCCAGCCACCCGCACCGAGCCGCGCGGCGAGTTCCTCGGAATCGACCTCGTTTCGGGCGCACCCGAGTGTCACTAAAGAGACGCTGCGAGCGGGAGGTGACACCAGAGCAGGTTACCCGCGCTCGGTGAGACCAGCCGATACGGTTTCAGCCATGCCAAGCTCTGATGTCGTCGTGCGTCGCGCGCGCACACCCGACGTCCCTGCCATCAAGGCGATCGTCGACCTCTATGCAGGATCTGGGCGCAAACTGCTGGCCAAGGAACTGCTCACGTTGTACGAGGATGTCCAGGACTTCGTCGTCGCGGACCGGGACGGGACCGTCGTCGGCTGCGGCGCGCTGCACGTGATCTGGTCTGATCTCGGCGAGGTACGCACCCTCGCGGTGCACCCAGAGCACCGAAGTGCCGGGATCGGCGCGGCTGTGCTGAGTCACCTGATCCAGACTGCTTGGGAACTCGGGCTGACCCGGCTGTTTGCCCTTACCTTCCATACCGACTTCTTTGCCCGGCACGGCTTCACCGAAATCGACGGGACTCCAGTCGATCCGGACACCTATGACGCCTTGCGCCGTTCCTACGACCCCGGGGTCGCAGAGTTCCTCGGCCTGGAATACGTAAAGCCGAATACGCTCGGCAACACGCGCATGCTCCTCCACCTATCCCAGTAACGCGTGCGCCCATGCGCTAGCGCCGTCACGACGTTCCCCGCGGTGACTGCCGGAACCCGTCGCCGCGACACGCCCGCGCGCCTCACGTGTGACCTCGGTGTGAATCGTTACCGTCTCCAGTGGACGGAGGTGACGGCAATGACGGTTGCAGATCGCATCGATCCGGTCACTCGACGCTGGGTCGCGCCGGCCGCGGTCGACGAGGCGTACGTGGGCAAGCACCGCCGAGCCGGCTACGCCCTCATGTCACTGCTGGCGCTGCCGCGGATGTTCTACACCGCTCGGCACCGCGAGCTCTGACGCGGCGTCGCCCGCGTCCGACGGCGTCCGACGGCGTCCGACGGCGTCAGAGGGTGTCAGACCCTGAAACAGCCGTCGTCTCCGCTTCGTCACTGATCAGGTCGTCCGCCCCGCCGCCGTTGCGCAAGGTGTAGAGCAACGCGGCCATCTCATCGGGGATGACCAGGACCTCGCGGGCCTTCGAACCCTCGGACGGACCGACGATCCCACGCGACTCCATCAGATCCATCAGGCGTCCGGCCTTGGCGAAGCCCACCCGGAGCTTGCGTTGCAGCATCGAGGTGGAGCCAAACTGAGTCGAGACGACAAGTTCCACGGCTGAGAGAAACAGCTCGAGGTCGTCGCCGATGTCTTCGTCGATCTCCTTCTTCGCAGCCTGCGGCGCAGTCACGTCGTCGCGATATACCGGTTGCAGCTGGGCCTTGCAGTGATCGACGATTCCGTGGATCTCGGCGTCGGTGACGAAGGCGCCCTGCAGGCGAGCCGACTTGGAAGCACCCATGGGCAGGAACAGCGCATCGCCCTTGCCGAGCAGTTTCTCGGCGCCGGGCTGATCCAGGATGACCCGCGAATCGGCTAGCGAGGAGGTCTTGAAGGCCAGTCGTGAGGGCACATTGGCCTTGATCAGGCCGGTGACGACATCCACCGACGGGCGCTGGGTTGCGATGACGAGGTGGATCCCCGCCGCGCGCGCCAACTGGGTGATCCGCACGATCGAATCTTCGACGTCGCGCGGGGCAATCATCATCAGGTCCGACAACTCGTCGACGATGACCAGCAGGTAGGGGTAGAGGCTGTAGACGCGCTCGGACCCCGCCGGAGCGACGAGCTCACCGCTTTGCACCTTGCGATTGAAGTCATCGATGTGGCGCACACCAGAGGACTCCATGTCCTCGTAACGCATGTCCATCTCGCGCACCACCCATTGCAGCGCATCTGCTGCCTTCTTGGGGTTGGTGATGACCGGCGTGACCAGATGGGGGATGCCCTGATAGGCGGCGAATTCCACGCGCTTGGGGTCGATCAGCACCATCCGTACCTGGTCCGGCGTGGCACGGGTGAGCACAGACAGGATCAGCGTGTTGATACAGCTTGACTTGCCCGCTCCGGTGGCACCGGCGACGAGCAGGTGGGGCATCTTTGTCAGGTTCGCGACGATGAATCCGCCTTCGACGTCCTTCCCCAGCGCGACGAGCATCGGGTGGTGATCGCGCTGCGCGACCGGCGACCGCAGGACGTCGCCCAGCATCACGATCTCCGGGTCGGCGTTGGGGATCTCGACACCGACCGCACTCTTGCCCGGGATGGGGCTCAGTATCCGCACTTCGGCGCTCTTGACCGCGTACGCGATATTGCGGGTCAGGTTGGTGATTCGCTCGACCTTAACCCCGGGTCCAAGCTCCACTTCGTAGCGGGTGACCGTCGGGCCGCGGTTGAATCCCGTGACGGCGCAGTCCACGTCGAACTCGGCGAAGACCTGCTGCAGGGCAGCGATGACCTCGTCGTTGGCCTTCGTGTGTTCCAGATGCGGCGAGCCTTGCGCGAGATCCTTCAACGACGGCAGCGTGTACATGCCTGCCCCGTTGCTGAGTTCCAGCTGCACCGGTCGCGTTATCGGCGCGAGTTCGGGTTCGGCCCGGGCCGTTCGGGCCTTGCGCGGCTTCGGCACCCGCGCGGCGAGTTCGGCCTCGGTCTCGGCGAGCTGCTGCTCGATGCCAGACAGGTCGGTGGTCGCGGCGTCGGGCGCCACGTCCGCCTGCGCTGGCCTACGAGCCTTGCGCTCAGGCGCGACTTGCTCGCTGCTGAGCGTCGGCTTGGTCGCGAACAGGTCGCGAATATAGGCGAGGATCGCGCTGATCGGAGTAGCCGTTACGACCAGGACTCCGAACGCGCCGAGCATCAGTAGCAACGGGACCGCAATCGCCGCCGACAGCCCGCTCGAGAGCGGTCCGGCCACCGCTCGGCCGACCAGACCACCGGCGTAGGCGCGCTCGTGACTGCCGTGCGGCGAGTCGGCCCACAGGTCCAGCAAACCAAGGACGGAGATCGTAAGCGCGGCCGATCCCACGAGGACACGGCCTCGAGACCCCGGTTCGGGGACCTGGCGCAGCATGTGCGCTCCGATACCCGCCAGCAGGACCGGCAGCAGCAACGCGCCGTTGCCGATGGCCCCACGGCACCCCGCCATGACGACCCGTCCCACCGGGCCGGCGGCGTGCACCCAGATCGACATCGCGGAGATGAGCGCGAACGCCAGCACACCGAGCGCGGCACCGTCGCGGCGGTGTTCGGGCTGCAGGTCCCGTGCCGTAGCGGCGTTACGACCAGCCGCGCGAGCCACTCCGCCGACGAGCCGCGCAACCGCCCGCCAGGTGGCCGCGATGGCCCGTCCGAGCGCGATGAACGGGGTCGCGGCCGGGTGCTGGGGAGCGCGGGAACGACGCCGGCGAGCCGGTGCTTTGCGCGCGGGCGGACGGGTTCTCGTGCCGGATGCTCCTGCCACCTGCCGACCCTAACGCTGCGGTCGACGGTTACCAGGGAACTGCGGCCCTGTGTCGCCCGTGGCGCGGACGCTACAGCCCGGCCGCCGCCATATCCTCGCGCAAATGGCTCAGCTCATGGTCTGTCGCCTCAACCAGGGGCAGTCGGACCGGCCCGACGTCGATGCCGCGCAGTCGCAGGGCTGCCTTGACGAGGATGGCACCCTGGGTCCGGAAGATTCCGGTGTAGATCGGAAGCAACGCACGGTGCAATCGGGCGGCTTCCACGACATCGCCTCGCTCGAACGCGGCGATCATCGCCAGGGTCTCTCGCCCGCTTACGTGGGTCGACGTGCCGACGACCCCCACGCCCCCCACAGCCAGCAACGGCAGCGTGCTCGCATCGTCACCGCTGTAAAAGGCCAGATCACATTCGGAGAGCACGCGGCTGGTGGCGACCAGATCGCCCTTCGCATCCTTGACGGCGACGATGCGATTGTGGGCGGCCAGCCCGATCAGCGTCCGTGGCTCGATCGGTATCCCAGCTCGGCTAGGGATGTCGTACAGCATCACCGGCAGGTCAGTCGCGTCAGCGACGACGCGGAAGTGCTGGGCCAATCCGGTCTGCGGCGGCTTGGAGTAGTAAGGGGTCACGAGCAGCAGTCCGTGTGCGCCGGCCTTCTGGGCTTGCTCAGCCAGGTGGACGCTGTGCACCGTGTCGAACGTTCCTACACCTGCCACGACGCGCGCGCGATCACCGACGGCGTCCACGACAACTCGAATGAGCTCAGCCTTCTCGCTGTCCGTCGTCGTCGGCGCCTCCCCCGTGGTGCCATTGACGACGAGCCCGTCATTGCCCTGCTCGTCGATGAGGTAGGCGGCGAGTTCGGCCGCTTTGTCGAGATCGAGTTCGCCACTGACGTCGAACGGGGAGACCATCGCAGTGAGCATCCGTCCGAACGGACGGTTCGGATCAGCGTCGGACATGCCGTAAAACTACCCCGTCAACCCTCGGCCACGAACGGACTTGACGCGACCTCGGTCCCATCCGGCAGCGTCGCGATCTCGAAATCGGCGAAAGCGTTGCCGGCGATGCGCTTGAGCTCGTGCAGGCACGCGATGGCCAGCGCCCGGATCTCCACGTCGGCGTGTTCGGAGGCGCGCATCGCCACGAAGTGACGCCAGGCGCGGTAGTTCCCGGTTACGACAATCTTGGTCTCGGTGGCATTTGGCAGCAGCGCGCGGGCGGCCTGGCGCGCCTGCTTGCGTCGAAGCGTCGCATGCTCGACGTCGGCAAACTTCTTCTCCAGCCCTTCCAGTAGCTCGGTGTACGCGCTGACCGCAGCCTCGCTGGCGGCAAGAAACTTCGCGTGCAGCTCAGGATCATCCGCGATCACGTCGGGTTCGACCATCGCCGCGTCACGCTCGGGCACGTAGCGCTGTGAGAGCTGCGAGTAGCTGAAGTGTCGGTGGCGAATCAGTTCGTGAGTCAGCGAGCGGGAGATGCCGGTCAGGTAGAAAGTCACGGACCCGTGCTCGAGAACCGATAGGTGGCCCACCTCGAGGATGTGCCGCAGGTATCCGGCGTTGGTCGCGGTCGCCTGATTTGGCTTCTTCCAGGATTGGTAGCACGCGCGCCCGGCGAACTCTGCGAGCGCCTCGCCGCCGTCGACATCGGTTTGCCAGGGCACGTCGTCCGGAGCTTCGAAGTGTGTCCAGGCGATCGCCTGAACCTTCAACTCGGCGATGTCGGGCACGGGCACTCCTGGGGCGAACGGGCAGGTGGTTCGAGGCGTCAGCCTAACCCGCCGCGGCCTCAGCGGCCTGCCCGACGCGCGAGCGGCTGCTCGACGCCCCGCGCCGACACGCGGGCTCGATTCGCGCCCGGTGTCAGCTTTGATGTTGTGATGACGTCATTATGATGTCATAGTGGCATCATGCGACTGGATGACCATCTGAGCCACGTGCAGGAGCAGCTCGCCGCCGCCGCCGCGCTCGGTGACGAACGCACGCAGCAGATCGCTACCACCCTGGCGTCGGCCGTCACCCCCGCCGTCCGCCTGGCGATCATGAGCGCGGTGTCCTCGGCCGCCGACGAGATCACCGCCGCGCTCCTCGACTCCCCCGGTGCCCCGGTGGTCTGCGTCCAACTCGACGGCGCCGACATCCGAGTCGATGTACGCGCGAGCGATCCGGCACCCCGGGCGAGCGCGACTCCCGACGATGGGGACGCCAGCGCGCGCATCTCGCTGCGCCTGTCGGAGGCTCTGAAGGCCGGCGTCGAGGGGGCCGCCCGCCGCGAGGGCATCTCCGTGAACACCTGGCTGGTTCGCGAGGCAACGCGCGCGTTGTCCAGCGCGCCAGACACATCAGTTCCTACTGCCGGCTGGGGCGATCCCCTGCGGCACGCCAATTCGGCACACCGGGTCACCGGATGGATCAACGGTTAGGCAGGCACTCATGACGACTACCAACATTCCCCTCGACGGGCCGATCAACCTCCACGCGCGTGCGGGCCATGGTTCGCTCACGGTCACCGCGGAGGACGGCGTGAGTGAGGCAATGGTCACGCTCGAGCCCAACCTCGAGGATTCAGACGTCGCACAGCGCACGAGTGTTGAACTACGCGGACACACCCTGTTCGTCACTGCCCCGCGACGAGGCGGGATCTTCGATACCGGGCTGTTCGGCGGCCCGAGTCGCGATCGCGACGATATGGACATCACGATCACAGTGCCCAGCGGTACCGCGATGAAGTTGAGCTCGTTCACCGCAGATATCAGGGTCCTCGGCCGAAGCGGCAGCGCGGATATCGCTTCTGGCGCATCGGACGTCGAGTTGGCGGAGATCGACGGCGATTTGCGGCTTCGGCTCGCCTCGGGCACCGCACACGTGGTCCAGGTGACCGGATCGGTCGAGGCTCGATCGGGTAGTGGGGTCGCGACGTTCGGCGAGATCGGTGGGAGCCTCAGCTCGGGGTGCGGCAGCGGCCGCCTGGAGGTCGGCATCGTGCGCGGCGACGTGCGCAGCCGCAGTGGCTCCGGGACCGCACTGCTGGGCGCGGTGTACGGCGATGTGGACCTGTCCAGCGGGTCAGGCCAGGTCGAGATCGGGCTACCGGCTGGACACAGCGTCCGCTTGGACGTCACCACCGGATCGGGCCGGGTGAATTCGGAGCTGCCGATCGAGGACGCGCCTACCGAGGCGGGTCCGAAGCTTTCCATCCGGGCCCGCACGGGAAGCGGGAATATCCGCCTCTTCCGAGCCGCATGAACGGCGGCCGTCCAGCGGCGCCAGGCCATCCTGACCTCAGCCGACCTGCACAGCAGACCCGCTCAGCCAACCGCCGTTGCCAGCTCCGGCGCGAGGTCACCGCGAGGCATTACCACGATAGAGCCCAACCCAAGCCACCGCGCGGTCGTCGCTAGTTCCGCGGCTAGTTCCGCGGCGACGTAGTGCGGATCCGCGCCTTGCTCCAGGTAGGCCGCCTGGACACGCAGCACGCCGGCCTTCCGATCGGATTTGAGGTCGACCCGTGCGACGAGTGCGTCGCCCAGGAGGAATGGCAGCACGTAGTAGCCGTACTGGCGCTTGATCGAGGGAGTGTAGATCTCGATTCGGTACCGGAACCCGAACAAGCGCTCGGCGCGCTCGCGAAACCAGATCAGCGAGTCAAACGGGGACAGCAGCGCGCGTGCGGTGATGCGTCGCGGACGGCGAGCGCCCGGCCACAAATACGCGGGCTGATTCCACCCCTCAACCGCGACAACGTCCAGTTCGCCGGCGGAGGACAGTTCAGCTACCCGGGCTTTGGACTCCGCGCGCGGCAGGCGGAAATAGTCACCGAGGTCAGCTTCGGTGGCCACGCCGTAGGCACGGGCCGCGATCCGAACGAGCTGCCGCTGGGCAGCCTCGACCGACGGAGTCGGGAGAGCCAGCACGGATGCCGGAAGAACCCGTTGCGGGATGTCGTAGTAGCGCTCGAAGTTCACCCGTCGAGCGGCGGTGATCTGTCCGGACCAGAACAGATACTCCAAGGCGATCTTGCCGTCATGCCAGTTCCACATCTGCCCCGGCTTGCGAGTCGGCGGCCGGACTCCTGTCTCGTTGGCCCTGACCGGGCCGTGCTCGGCCACCAGCCTGGTGATGTCCTGGAGAAGTTTCGGGTTGTCGCGGGCGATGCGGCGCATGCCACCCCATGCATCGGCGTGTGCGCGAGCCATTCGCCATCGCAGCAACGGCTGCAGTTCGACCGGAATGATAGAGGCCTCGTGCGCCCAGTACTCGAACAGTTCACGCCGGACCGGTCCGGAGGTGTGTGCCGTGAGACGATCGAGCGCATCGCGAGAATAGGGGCCGAGGCGGGAGAACAGCGGCATGTAGTGGGTGCGGGCGAAGACGTTCACGGAATCGATCTGGAGGATCGCGATCTGGCGCAATACGCGACGGATGTGGCGAGCATCGACGCGACCCGACGGTCGCGGGTCGGCAAAGCCCTGGGCCGCTAGCGCGATGCGTCGAGCCTGCGCCCCGGACAAGCGGGCCACGGCGCCACTCATCCTGACCCCATAGCCGAACCCTATGGGGCGCCTGCGACATGCTCCGGCAGCGCCCTCAGCGACCGCGTGTCACCATGCGTAGGTGTTCCAGAATCTGATGAATAGCATCGGCAGCTCCGTTGGCGTCTGGTTCTACCTGATCGCCGGGGGCCTGTGCTTCGCTGAGGCGGCGATTCTCGTCGGCATGGTGCTGCCCGGCGAGACCGCCCTGCTCGTCGCCGGCGTCTTCGCCCAGCGCGGGGTGTTGAACCTGCCCCTCATGATCGTGATTGCCGTCTTGAGCGCAGTGGCCGGCGACTCGGTGGGCTTTGAATTCGGCAAGACGTTCGGACCTGGCCTGCGCGGGTCACGCGCGGGCCGGTACGTCGGTGAGCGCCGGTGGTCGGCGGTGGACGGCTTTATCCACCGCCACGGTGGCAAGGCCGTCTTCCTGGGTCGCCTGACCGCGCTCTTTCGCGCCCTCGTCCCGTCGATGGCGGGCATGGGCGGCATGCGGTACCGGACCTTCATCATGTGGAATGTGTTGGGCGCTGTGGTCTGGGCCCCGAGCTGCGTCCTGCTTGGCTACGCGTTCTCGACCTCGCTGAGCAGCGTCGGAACCGCGCTGACCTGGGCGCCGTTCGCGCTCCTCGGCGTCGCGGCGCTCGGCTACCTGGCCCTTCACCTGCGCCGGCGCAGGCGCGAGCGCGCCGAGGCCACCGCCTTTGCG
>JALYIL010000083.1 GCA_030775825.1 Actinomycetota bacterium | reverse complement strand
AACGCGGCGTGGACCGTGGGGTTCACCGCTGCCCTGTTCGTCGAGGCGGTGCTCGTTCCGGAGGCACTGTTCCAGGGCATCGCCGTACTCATCGTGATCATCGCGGCGGACCTCGTGCACCGCGACCCCGCAAAGCCGTGGTGGCCGGCGTTGCGACGCACGCGCTACTTCGTCGCCACCGGCGTCGTCCTCTCGGCGGTGTGGGCCGGGTTCCTGGCCCTCAATCACGCGCTGACCGCATTCGTGAACTACTACCGGATCTTCGGCCCGGGCCACGATGCGAGCGGCGCGATACCTCCGACCAAGGTGACGACGGTCGACTACGCGATGTTCGCGATCGCCGGCGCGCTCATCATCGCGACCGTCGCGATGGTGGCGTGGCGCATCCTCGGCCGGCGTTCGTGGTCGGCGCGGGACTGGGTCACGGTGGCTGCCGCGATCCAGGCCGGTCTCTACGGCGAGAAGGCGCTCGGGCGCTTCGACGGCAGCCACGTCCAGCAGACCGTAGCGGTCGCGGTGCCCCTGGCGATCCTCTGGACGGTCGCCGTGGTGCAGCGGGCGGACAGCCTCGCGCCAACCGGGCGCTGGGTGCGCCAGCCGGTCGCCGTGCTCGCGGTGGCACTCATCGCCGTGCTGGTTCCCAACCTCGGGCGCACGCTCTGGCAGACGCCGGGCAACACCAAGCGCAGCGTCGCCAGCCTGACCTCCCCCCCGGTGACCTCCGCCCCGCTGACCTCTGACCCGCTGATCTCTACCTCCCTGACCGCGGACGGCCTGATCGGATACGACGCGCCGAGTACCTACAACCGGCGGATGCTCGCTGATCTCGCGACGCTGAGCACCACCTACGCCGGGAGCGGCGGCGAGATCTTCGACAACACCAACGGCCTCGGCTACTTCTACTACCTGCTTCAGCGCGCTCCCGCGACCGCGTTCGTGCACGTGAGCATGGCTCAATCGGAGTTCGCACAGGGCGTGCTCATCGATCAGCTCGAGAAGTCCCGCCCCCCGGTGGTGGTCTTCGACGACCTTGACCTGTTCGGTCTGCCCTCCTGGGACGGGGTCCGCAACAACATCCGGCACTACCAGGTCGCGCAGTACCTGCTCGACGGATGGACGCCTATCGTGCGCAGCGACTCGGTGCTGTTCATGCTCCGCAACGACCTGGTGGCGGGGATGCCGACGGTCCCGACGGTGCCCGTGCTGACCTCGGTGCCGCAGACCTCCGACCTCAACTTCGCCGTTCCCGTCTGCGACTGGGGCTACGCGGCGAATTTCGTCGATTCCCTGCCCGCCGGCCCGTCGCTCACGCTGCCGGTGAGGCCGCTGGGGCAGGTGCACCGCCTCGACATCAGCGGCTGGTCCTTCGATCCGCCGGTCCACCTCGCACCGTTGCAGATCGTGGTCACGATCGGGAACTCGGTGGTCGCGGACGTCGCGCCGTCGGTCGGACGCCGAGACATCGCCTTGCACTTCAATGATCCCGCGGGCGCGACCTCCGGCTTCGACGTGTCGCTGAACTCAACGGCTCCCGCCGGCGCGGTGCATGTCTACGCGCTGGGACGCGACGGGATGCTGCACCGGCTCGGCATCGGGACGCCCCCGGTGTCGGGCGTCACGAGCATCCGGATGCCGGACGGGTCGCGGCTGGCCGTGAGCACCCCAGCGCGGGGGGCGGTGCGGGTCCAGCGAAGCGTGGTGACGCTCGGCGAGATAGCCGTCCCGGCCGCGACCCGGCTCTCGTCATTCCAGCTGGCGACCTTCACCGCGTCCGCCCCGTTCGGCAAGTCGATGCTCCAACTCACCGACGTTCCGCTGCCCACCGTCGACGTGGCGGCTCACCAACCGGTCACCGGCAACGTCACGCACGAGATCCACGCCGGGACCCTGCCGGTCTCGGGTTCCTCCCTGCCGGTCCGGGTGGGGAGCTGCCTGCAATGGCACGGCTATACAGCGCGGACGCTCTACCTGCTGCAGACCAACGGGGCACCCCCCGTCACCTCGATCCGCCTGTCCGGCGTGCGCAGCTAGGTCCGGCGTGCGCAGCTAGAGCCCGACAGCCAAACAACCTCGTCGAGCACAACGTTACGGTGCCGACCGTGATGGAACCGAATTGGCCGTGTCCTGCGAATACAGCCATGTAACACCATCGGTGGGGAGCGGTTCCGTATCCCGGGCTGCACCCCGCCGGAGCGGTCCGGCAACGCCGGAGCGGCGGTCCAATGGGTAAAGTCTTCGGCCAAGATAACCCTAGGAGGGAGCGCCCCGTGCCAGACCCCGACCTCGACACACTGCGCGGCCAGTGGCAGTCCGCCAAAAAACTGCTCGCGCAGAACAATCCCGCAAACCCGCAGGTCAAGCAGCTGCTCAAGGGCTTCGATCAGGGCCTGGGGCCCGTTCTGGACAAGCTCATGGCCGCGGGAAAGGCTGGGAAATCCGCAGATTTGAAGAAGTACGGCGAGCAGGCGGTCAAGGTCCTCAAGGATTACGAGACGAAGCTGAAGGCCGTGCCGAAAGAAGCATGGGGCGGCGACGGCATGACGACCAAGACTCGCGTCTCGCGTGAGTGGGCTCTGGCCACCCTAGATGCCCTCAGGGTCATCATCGCCAAAGCCATGCAGAGGTCCGAAGCCAAGGCGAAGACGAACGCGAAGTAGGGTTTGGCTGCAGCAGCGAATCGGCACCGCGTTGGGTGCTTTCTCGCCGATGAGCAGACAAGCCACGAAACGGTTACCGCTGCCGGACTGCGTAAGTCAGGTGGGTCACCCGCCGTGTCGGCTCCGCGCGGACCGGCTATGTCTTTGTCGCGCCCTTGCTCGCCGCCCTCGCCGAGCTTCAGGTTCTCCCGAAGAACCGCTGCGGAAATATCCACGCCTGCAATTCCATCCACTGCTGCCCCATCAAGTCCCCGAGGGATCCGGGCGCGATGAACCCGTCAAGCGACATCGACACGCTGAAGAAAGCCCTTCCCGGCCATCAGCTCTCAACCTTCTTCCGGGCGATCTCGGTGACGTATTCAGCAAGCTTGCTCAAGGTCTGTTGGCCGCCCTCGATCGCGTGGTACTTCTCGACGACGTCGTCGCGTAGCTCCTTGGTGGGGAACACCGTGCGCATCTCGATCCGGGTCGCCGCGCCGTCGGGCGCGAATGTCAAGACGGACTCGAAGGCGTTCGGGTCGCTGCGAGACTCACCGTGCAGCAGCGCGATCCGCTCCGGCGGGACGATCTCGGTCCAGGAGATCCACTCTGGGTAGTCCGTCCCATCCGGTCCGTGCATCACGAAGTCCCACGCCCCGCCGACACGGAACTCGAACGCCCTCGTGGTGGTGGTGAACCCCACCGGACCCCACCACCGCGACAGGTGCCGGACCTCGGTGAACACCTGGAACACCAGCTCCCGCGGGGCACTGATGACCCGGATCACGATCTCGCGGTCGGCCGTCGCTGCCGGCGCCGGTGCGTCCCGTTCCGTTGCTGCTGGCGCCGGTGCGTCCCGATCTGTGGCTGCCATCGCCTCACTCCTCCTGCCTTGCTTGCTTGAGGTCCTGCACGTACGCGTCCAGCCGGTCGAAGCTCTCGTTCCAGAACCGCTCGAACCCGCCGCTCCACTCGTGGACCGGGCGCAGCCCGCGGGCGTCGAGGTCGTACAGGCGCTGCTTGCCCGCCTTGCGGTCGCGCACCAGCCCGACCTCCCGGAGCACCCGTAGGTGTTTGGACGCCCCCGGCTGGGTCAGTCCCAGCTCCTGGGCCAAATCGGTCACCGGCCGCTCACCCGCGCGCAGCAGCACCAAGATCTCCCGGCGCTGCGGCTCGGCGATCGCGTTGAAGACGTCCGACGTCGTCGCTGCCCGTGCCATTACGACATCATATGCCGATATCGGAATGCGTCAACTGGAAGTAATCAGGGCGGGTCGCGATCTCAACATCTCCGGGCAGGCGTCGTTGCAGGCTTGCTGTCTTCCCGATCAGGGGGCGGGTTGAGTCAGCTTGGCCCTTCTGCGCGCTGCCCGACTCGACGAGACCCTCGAACCACGAATCGTTGTCGACGTGATGAGCGCGGTCGGGCGCACTTAGGGTGGGCGTGTG
Source organism: Actinomycetota bacterium (assembly GCA_030775825.1). Lineage (GTDB taxonomy): Bacteria > Actinomycetota > Actinomycetes > Mycobacteriales > Jatrophihabitantaceae > JALYIL01. The sequence goes on along the minus strand of JALYIL010000083.1, from coordinate 34,077 downwards.
GCTCATGTTCCCTGCGCGGTGCTCCTTGACCTGGACGGGACACTTCTTGATCATGAGGCAACCGTCACGGCGGCGCTGCGTGCCTGGCTCCCGACCTATGGCATCAGCGAGGTCGAGGCCGTGGCTCTCGTCCCGGTCTGGATAGCCTTGGAACAGGAGCACTACCCAGCGTGGCGGGCGGGTGAGATCAGCTTTCAAGAGCAACGGCGACGCAGACTGCGGGACTTCTTGCCGGTGATCGACCGGTCCGCGATCGAGGACGGGCTCGATGCCATTTTCGCGGAATACCTCCTTGGCTACGAGCGTGGCTGGGTTGCCTTCGACGACGCTGAACCCGCTCTGCGCCGTGTCGCCGCCAACGGCCTGCGTGTCGGTGTCCTGACCAATGGCCAACACGCCCAACAGACCGCCAAGCTCACCGCCATCGGACTGCGAGAGGTGTGCGGCGAGGTGTTCGCATCATCTGCGCTGTCTGCGGGGAAATCCGATCCGCGGTCCTACCTTGAAGCATGCCGAGGACTCAACGTCGAGCCGCGACAGACGCTGATGGTCGGCGACAACCACCATGAACCTGCGCGGATCAGCACACTGCGCGACCTACTGATGTGACGCTCTCATTGATCGAGGACCCGCGACCGGCCGCTTGCGGACGAGGGCCGCTCGTGTGCGGGCATTGCCCGCTGATGATGATGGTGAATATTCTTCGGCCATCTCGTCCGACCGGGAAGGGGGTCTCCGATGACCATGCGTGCCAGTGCGTCTGACGTCAAGAAGGTTGACGATGCGAACCAGAAGGCGCTGAAGGCCGTCAAGAGCGGCAGCAAGATCGAATACCACTATGTGCGTCCGTTCCTGGTGCTGGGCAAGCCCACCGATGCGTTCGTGCGCGGGTTCCTCGAGCAGATGACACAGGAATCGGGCTACTGCCGGGGCACCATTGAGGTGCTTCGGGAACCCCTCGTGGGCAAAGGCGAACTCAAGGCGACTCGGCCGAAGTCCGACCAGGCCGAGTTCAAGACCCGACTCAATGCCATATCGAAGAAGCAGGTCTTCATCGAGTGAAAGCAGCGCCCAGTCGGATGGCGATTTACCCCGCGGCGACGCGCGGCCAGGAGCATGCAGGCCTGTTCCGGTCAGGCCGGCCACTACTGCGTCCCGGACGGTGATCGCGGCGGCCAAATGGTCGCCTTGCAGTGGTCATCAGATGCAGACAAGCCAAGAAGCGTCCGAGGGCGGCATGCTGTACGGGTGGTGAGATCCGGGCGGCTGATGCTGCGAGTCGAGGCGCCGACCTTGCGGCTGCTGCGCTCTGACCGTCAGGGGCTTTTGCTCGTGGTAAAGGCGACTGTCGCCTCGGCCACCGCATTCGAGATCGCTCGCACTGCCGGCGGCTCGCATGTGCCGGCGCTGGCCGCACTGGCGGCGATCATCACCGTGCAGGTGTCGGGATCACAGACCGCGCGTCGCGCCGTTGAGTATTCCTCGGGCGTCGCCGCAGGGGTCATCGCGGCCATCCTCTTGAGCCGCTTTCTTGGCGTGCATTGGTGGAGCATCTCGCTTCTGACCCTCCTGTCGTTATTGGCGGGGCGACTGATCAGGCTGGGATCGCAGGCCAATCAGATCGCGATCAGTGCGGTGCTGGTGATGTCACTTGGGTCCTCGTACGGATGGACGAGGATCGTCGACACGCTGATTGGCGCGGCGATCGGTGTCGCCACCAGCCTCGCGGTCCCTCAACCGTCGGGGCACCGTGCCGTCCGTAGCCAGGTGGCGGCTGCGGCGTCAGAGCTCGCGCTGGCCCTTCGAGGCATGTCGGGCGCCGTTGGTCAGGGGTTCTCACCGACGGCTGTGCGCGACTCTCTCAGCTCAGCTCGGAACGTCTCACGGCAACTGGCTGACGTGCGGAGGTGGGTAGAGACGGAACGCGACGAGCGACGTGTGTCGCTGGGCGGGCGTCGGACCAGCGGGGACCGCGCTCTGGACAGATGCGATGCGGCACTGGCCGCGCTCGACCATGTGTCGAACGAGGTTCGATCGATCGGGCGATTCCTACTCGCGATGGCGACCGAGACGGCCACAGTCTCCGAGCCGGACCGGGCGGCGCTCGGTGACCAGCTCGAGTTGGTTGCCGCCGCGATCGACGCTTGGGGGCGCGCCGTAAGCGAGGAGGACCCTGCACCGCATCTCGCCCGCCTACACGCCGCGTCGGAGCGCACAAAAGCGAAGCTCGCCTCGATCGCGGACCTGAGCAGGTCGGGGGCGCCCGATCCGCAATGGGTGGCCGTGCAGCTTGAGATAGAACGCATCGCCGGCGAGCTGGACCCCGCTGGCGCTCACGGTGCCGCGATCGCACCGCCAACAACCGCGGAGTCACCTGCTGATCGGTCATGATGCCGTCAGGTGCCAGCTCGAACTCGAATGGCGTGGAGCGCGGTACCCCAACGGCAGGCAGTATTTTTGCGAAATGCGACCCCTTCGGTACTCCATCAACGTGACACTGGACGGGTGCTGCGACCATCGTGCAATCCCCGCAGACGAAGACCTGCACCGTCACGCGGCCGCGAACCTCAACCAGGCCGATGCGCTTGTCTTTGGCCGGGTTACTTACGAAATGATGGAATCCGCGTGGCGATCGTCGGCACCACAGCCAGCGAGGCCGGCTTGGATGGAACCCTTCGCCCAGACGATCAACTCGGCAAGGAAGTATGTCGTGTCGAACACTCTGGAGCAGGTCACTTGGAACGCGGAACTCGTGCGCGGGGATCTAGGCGAGGCCGTTCAGCGACTCAAGCGGGAGCCAGGTAACGGACTGTTCGTCGGAGGCGTGATGCTCCCGCTGGCGTTGACGGAGCTGGGATTGATCGATGAGTACGAGTTCGTGGTACATCCCAGGATCGCGGGCCACGGACCAACATTGCTGGCGGGGCTCTCCAGGCATGTCGACTTGAAGCTCGTGAGCCGGCGGGAGTTCGGCTCGGGCGCCGTGGCGATGCGGTACGAATTGACGAGGTAGTCAGAACATGAGCTACACAACCAAGCTCCTCACCGCGCAGACGTGGGCCGATTTCGCCGATCTGGTCGAGGCTCACAACGGAATCTGGTGTACGCGAAGGACGAGTGTGTGGGCTGGTACCAATTCGGCACACCAGCCGAGTTGCCAAACATCAAAAATCAGAAGAAGTACGACGAGGGTGTCGCGGACCGTCCGACGTGGCGGATCGGATGCATCTTCACCGCCAGCAAGTACCGGGGACAAGGAATCGCTCGAGCCGCCGTCAATGGCGCGCTGGATGCAATAGCTCGGGCTGGCGGTGGGATCGTCGAGGCCTACCCAGAGCAGACCGCGGAGCGGCCGCCGCAGCGGGGGCGCGTACCTCCACACCGGCGCGGAGGCACTGTACGAACAATTTGGCTTCCTCCGCGATCGCAAGATCGCCAAGTGGCGCTGGGTGATGCGTGCCGAGGTGCCGCCCAAAGCACCCGGCCGGCGCCGATGACGCCGACGCTCGCCACGCCGAGTCAGAAGGTATCGAGGCCCCAGCGCCCGCAGGCCATCGCGCTCCATCCGGATCTCCGTCAGTGCCAGAACTCGGTGAGCTGCTCGGCAACGCCACTGCCTTGGTCATATCCGGCCCGGGCGGCGGGCGGTCGCGCCGCCAGATCCATCATGTTGACACCGAACGCGTTGAGCGAGGCGCCGTCTGGGAAGATCGTCTCGACTCTGCTGCCGCTCGCGCGGAGTTCGTCGACCTGCGCCGCGAGCTGCATGCCCCAGTCCAGGGGATGCCGTGTTCTGCCACCGAAGGGTGACACCACCAGCACTCGCTTGTATCCGGCTGCGAGGTCAGCGTTCTCGTTGCGTCGGTAGCCGCCGTCGATGTATCTGTTGTCGCCGATGCTGTAGGGAGGGACACCGAAGCCGTTGGCACAGCTGGCGGCGACGGCGTCGGCCAGGTCGACTCCGCTGTGGCGGTCGAACACGACCGGTTCACCGGTACGGGCATCGACCGCGGTGATGAACACCTTTCGTTCCGGCCAGCGCTGACTGGGCAGCCGAGCCACGACGGTAGCGCGCCACTGCGCTTGCCCGTAGCCGTCCGACGCCGCATCCATTTCGAGCGCAGCTGCGCCCATTCTTCGGCGCATGTCGGCCGCATCCTCTGCCGCGTCGATGATTCGGTTCGTTCTCTCCATATGGTCGGCCACCGGTCCAATGGGCACCCGTCCACGGTCCAATCCGACCGGACCGCTCCGAGGCGGGAGCGCAGCCGAAAGGATGGCGGCAAGCAGCTGAGTCGGGCTCGCGCCCGTTATCTGGGCCGCGGCCGTCGATCCGGCCGACGTCCCGATGATCAGGTCGGCCTCGGTGGCATCCAACCCGGCATCAAACAGACCGGCGATGACGCCGATCAACCACGCATTTCCTGCCGATCCGCCACCACCGAGGACCAACGCTCGCTCACCCGCGGCGCGCACCTGCCTTACGGCGTCGACCTGCGGCTGTCCCTGGCGGGATCTTGGCCGGTCGGAGGCCGTCGTCGACGTGGGGTCAAGACTTGAAGAAGGTCCTGTGTTCATGGGAGTCGCCTTTCGCCATTTGCCTGGCGGGCGCTCCCAGTGGCGGCTACTTCAGCCGCGCAATCGTGGACTGCCGGGGAGCACCCACTGTGGATACTGCGTTCATGGGGGCTCACCTCCTGCCGATAGATCGCGAACGCCAGCACGCTAGCACGCCGGCGACGCGGGCGATCGGCAAGTGTCCGTTGCCATGTCGCTGCCCAAGGGCGCCTCCGCCGCGACCACCTCATACGCGACGTACGCTCGGCCCGTGGTTTAGGCGACCGTCGCTGATCGGCTGACGCTCGTTTCAAGGTCAACTTACGTGCCGGTGGCGCGCAGAAGTTCCTAATCGAACCCGTTCGGGCAAAACCGGGATAGCGCTACTGGTACGACGAAGAGAACTCAGCGCTCCTTGTTGGGGGTCCGGATGGTCATACCATTTCGCATCCGTGCGTCCAAGACTGGCCCTGATGCGCCTCGCTGAGCGACCGCTAGCCACGTTGGTGATCTGCACGCTTACGCAAACCTTCGCCGAGCCGTCTACCCGCGAAAGGGGTAGGACGACCCGACGGGAAAGCTCCGCCCCAGAGATGTCGGGCAAGGAGGAGCAGTCGCGGTCGATGCAGGCCGACACAGTGATCGCATCGCTCGGCCAAACAGGCCAAATGCGAAGGTCACGCCAATCCCGCTGTAATAGGCGTTCGCTGGGCATCTGCGCGGAGACGAACAATCAGTGATCACCGCGACGACCGCCACCGTCGAAATAAGCGCAGCGACGAGCGTGCGCCGTCCGGGCGCGGATCTGCTTGTCCGTGCAGTCGGGTCGCCTCCCGGACACTCGACGTGCGCTGGCCTAGAACGGGGGCGGACCGAGGATCTCGATGCCGCCGTTTGCAGCTGCGCTTTCGGCCAGTCGCCCGAAGTCTGTCTGGCGCGCTGAGCCCTCGAGCGGTTCGCTCGCGCCGAGGTAAAAGGCCTCGCACTCACAGGACGGCTGGATCGACAGCACGCGTGCGTGCTCACTCAGCACCAGGAACGCGTGCGGCACATCTTGCGGCACCAACACGAAGTCACCGACACCGAGATCGACGTCGTCGCCTGCGATGTGATACCGCAACAGCCCGTCCAGAACCCAGAGCGATTCGGCGATCGGGTGCGTGTGCAGTGGTGTGCGTTTGCCGCCGTCGAGCGCGACCTCGACGACGCTCAGCCCGCCGCCGTTCTCGGCACTGCCGACCTTCCACGTCCATTCGCCGCCACCGAAAAACCACTGCTTGGATCCTTCCCCAGCGCGGCGTACGACTGGTGCCAGCGTCGTCGTTCGGTCATCCATCGTGCCCTCCAGAGGTTCGTGGTATTGGCGTTCCATGATGAAACTCGCATACCATGAGGGTCATGTCAACGGCGTACACGGAGTCGGGCCGAGTTCAGCAGAAGCAACGAACTCGGGCCGACCTGGTGCAAGCAACGCGCCGGCTGATCGACAGCGGCGACACCCCGAGCGTCGAGGACGTGGCGGAGGCAGCGGGAATCTCGCGCACAACCGCCTACCGCTACTTCCCGTCACAAGCTAAGCTCCTGGCCGCAGCGTTCCCCGAGACAACGGCGGAATCCCTGCTGCCGGTACCGGCTCCCGACGACGTGGCGCAGCGCGTGAGCGCGGTCGTCACCGCCATCGTCGACATCATCGAGCGCACCGAGCCTCAGCAGCGGGCGATGCTTCGGCTCTCGCTCGGCAACGTGCCGCATGAACTGCCGCTGCGGCAGGGCCGCGCGATCAAGTGGCTCACTGAGGCGCTCGAACCGCTCCGTGACGAACTCGGCGACGACGGCGTGCGCAGCCTCGCTCTGGCGCTGCGTAGCGTGTGCGGCATCGAAGCACGAGTATGGCTCCGCGACATCGGCGGGCTCGCATCCGATGACATTCGCGCGCTGCAAATGTGGATGACCAACGCGTTGATCACACGCGCCGCCGACGAGGCGCCGCCACGCCGCTGACCGTCATGGATGGCCGAGAAAACACCATCGAAACCCCGAGCGCGCACCCTCCCTCTGACCATCCGCTCTATGCCCCGTAGCGGCATGATCCGCTCTTGCCGCGGTCGGGGCACTCGGTAGCGTCCGACCATGCCGCTGGTCGGGCGCGGAAGAGATTCCGTCCGGCTGGCGCATCCAGCGTGCTTCCGTTTCGGCGATCGCCGATAAGACGCGTACGACCTTTGATCGTCAATGGGGTCGGTAGGCATCGCTTCGGTGTTCGACGCGCACGACGATGACCTCGCGTGGCTCCTCGCGCAGCCGGTATAGCACTCGGTAGGTGCCGCGCCGTGCGGCCCATATCCCGGCCAGCTCGCCCCGCAACGGCTTGCCGACCCGCCTCGGCTGGCTCACCAGAGCGGTCGTCAGGAACTCGATCACAGCAGTCGCCACGGCTTCGGGAAGTCGCTCGGTGAGCGCCCGTCGAGCCGGCGGGGTGAGGACGAGTTCGTATTCGGCCTGCTGACTCACCGGCCCAGACGGCGGACGGCTTCGACCCCGCGCACAACGTCACCTCGCGAGTACGCCGCGTCGGCCTCGCGGATGTCCGCTAGCGCCTCCGGATCGCTCAGGACCGAGAGTGTTTCCTCAAGCTGAGCGAGGTCTTCCGGACTGATGACCACGGCCGCATCGCGCCCATTGCGCGTGATGATGACGCGCTCGTGCTGGTGCTCGACCCGGTCGACGACCTCGGAAAGGTGATCGCGCACCGACCTCAGCGGCTCAGCACTTGTCATAGCCACAATTGTGGCGCTTATTCGCGCGGATGTCCACCCGCCGCGTACCCGCGCATCGTAGGTATTCTCCGCACGACCGAGCCCGTTCCGGCGGCATGAACGCACTCTTCCGCCACGAACGGCTCGTTCAGGGCTACCGAAACTGCAGTCCTCCCGGGCTACTCAGAGGGCGAGCTACATTCGCGGCGCTGTTGTCATTTTGAAGCCGAGCCGTTGGTAGAGCCGCTGTCCGTCCGGTGTTGCGCTGAGGTCGATGCGATCGGCGTGGACGGTTCGCGCCCACGCGATGATGTCAGCACGAGCATCGAGGCGTATTTCTTGCCGCGATGCTCGGGCAGCGTAATGACGTTCGCCACGCGCACGGCGCGACCTCGTGGGCAGTGTGGGTTGGGAACGCCGACACCTTTGCGGTGCGTACTTCAGGAGGTGGTCGTGCGGGCTGAGGCCCCACGGGCTAGTGCTTGTGTGATCCGACCGGCCGCCGCTTTCCCAGAGTGAGGAGAAGCCCTCCCAAGACGACCGCCGATGCGCCGAGGAGGATCTCGGTGCTGTGCGTGGAGCCGGTGTTGGCGAGCGGTACGGAGGTGTCGGTGGCGGTGGGTTGCACCGATGGGGGCCTGCTCGTGGTGTGCACCGCTGTTGTTCTCGGTGCCGTGGTGCGCGGCGCGGAGGTTGACGGCGCGGGGCTGGTCGTGTGGCAGCCACATGAGGGCGATACGGGAGTCACCGGCGGGGTCGGGGTCGAGATGCTGACCGAGGCGTTCGCGGCGCTGGCCAGTAGCACCGAGCCTGCTCCTACGGCGAACAAGCCAGCGATCAGGAAGACGAAGGTGGCGAGGGTTCTGGAGCCACGGGACGTTACGCGGACAGGCATTGGTTCCTCCCATTGTTCGGTTCCCGAGAGCCTAGGCCAGTGACCGGCCATGAACAAGAGATCGAATCAGGTGATGTAGAAGGCCTCTGGTGGTATCCATGTCCTCCCGCCGGGATCGATCCCTTTCGTGGTGGCGAAAGCATCGGAGGCGATTCGCGGAGAAGCGAAGAGCCCCTTATGCGACCTGGGCTGGAAGTCGTTGGCACTGCTGGCCAGCGACGTTGCAAGGGCCGGGCGGGTGGCCCCGACCGTGCCCCATTCCCCTGGACCATCACCTGGACAGATCGCGATTCGCACAAGACGACCGGATCTGCCGAAGCGCGGGCCGCAGGCGCAGGGTCCGGATCTGGGCATCAAGCGCGCGGGCATGCCTGTCCGCGACTTCTCGCAGCGAGACCTCCGCCGCCAGGACGCGCTTGACCTCCTCCAACCCGACCCCCAGCTCCCGCAGCGTGCGCAGCAGACGCGCACGAGCGACGGCATCAGGCCCGAACGCTGATGTCCGGGTCTGGAAAGACCACGGTGCTCAACGAGCTACGTCGACGCGGCCATTTCACGGTGGACACTGACTATGGCGGGTGGGTCCTGAGTGACGGCCGCTGGGACGAGGCCCGCATGGCTACCCTGCTCAGCGATCATGAATACGTCTTCGTCGCAGGCACAGTGGAGAACCAGGGCCGGTTCTACGACCTCTTCGATCACGTAGTCCTGCTCGGCGCACCGCTCGAGACCCTTCGCGAACGTGTCATCAACCGCACGAACAACCCATACGCCAAGACCGATGCACAACGAGCCGAGATCGAGCACACCTAAAGACTGGCTCGTCACACACGCTGACATGACGCGCAGAGGGCGGAGTAGCCGCTGTCACATGCCGGCTGGGCGCGCGATCTGCCGTCGACCGATGTCAACGCTTGGCGTAGTCGGCGAATCCCTGCCAGTCGATCACAACGCACGGTTCGTCGCCCAGGGTCCAGGCGTCGTGGCCGGGAGCCATGACGGCGAAGTCACCTGGGCCGTGCCTGGCAGCTGTCGGTCTTTGCGATCGGTTTGACGTGCTCGGACCAGCGCCAACCGGGCAGGAAGGTCGCCCGGCCGACGCCTCCCTCGGCCAAGTTCACGAGTTCGAGCTGACCGGAATTTCCTTCGAACGGGCGCGTCTCCTCGGGCGAGTCAAGGCTCATGCGGATAAGGCCCGGCATAGTGACCTCCTGCTTATCGGGGTGTGACTCTCGCAGTCATGGCTGGGCGTAGGCCAGGCAAAATGATCGCCGCGGCAACTGGCAGATATCTGTCCAGGTATCGGTCAGTGCCCCCTTTGGGAACGGCAAGTCAGACGCTGACTTCGTCCTTCAGTCCACCGCGGATCATCTCGCGCAACTCGGAGGAGTCCTCGTGGCCATGTGAGGCGACTGCGTGCTGCGCCGCAGCCTCGAGAACTTCGTCCTCCTCACCGGATATCGTCAGCGTGCACCCTCGCTCGCTCGGCACATCGCGGCAATCGGCCACCTTGCGCGCCATAGCGTTCTCCTTTCAAGGGGCCCTATACGCGGGGATCGTAGACTTCCTATGGTGTTCTGTCACCGCTCAGCTTCCGGGCAAAGGTTGTGAATGGGATTTTTGCAAAGGTATTTCAATACCAACTCCCCCGCTCGGGCCAGCGTCTGACAGAAACGGCCGGCGTTAGCATTCGCCCCATGGCTGACACTGATGAACCAGTACCCGAAGCGCCTGCGACGTGGGAGAACATCGTGGAGGGCGAGGTCAGGGAGATCGTCGGCCACCTCACCCGTAACGACGAGATGGTCGAGCGGGGCAAGGAAGAGGTAGACATCGCCCACGACGTGCGGGAGGAGTACCGCGAGGAACGCGAGAGGTAGGAGATCCAGTCGAATTCAAGGTCTCTGGAATCAGTAGTCGCCCTTGATTACGAAATACGAGCCGCGGATCGTCCCCGCCAGCTTCGACTTCTGGCGCGCGAACTTGAATGAGTTGAGCTCGGGTGGAACCTCCATCCCTTCGGAGAGCTTGAACCCAACCGCCCGCTTCTTCGGGTCTTCGAGCGCGTAAGCGACGTTGATCGAAAGCCCGTCCTCGTAGAAGACGTAGGGCCAACGGATCCCTTCGACCTCGACGGTCGTTGCCTCGAGCGGAGACGAAGCAATGACGATGCCGCGCTCCTCTTTGAGGATGCGGTGGACCCACTCGATGGACTCCTTGGCCGTCGCGGCAGGTTCGACGGTGAAGACGACGTCGTACTTATTCTTGAAATAGCGAGCCTCGTTCGCTCGCAGGCCGGCAAGAGCGGCCGCCACCGGGGATGACTCCAAGCCGATGGTGGAGACGTTGGTGAAGTCCACCGCGTAACTCACGGCACCATGATACGTGCGGGCACCGCTCGGAGGCCACGAATCTCGCAGCAAGGAGCGCGTCGATGCAGGCGAAGATCTTCTTCATAACCCTGGCCGTTGACGACCTGGAACGTGCAGTCGGGTTCTACCGGGACGGGCTGGGCTGGCCGACCGACGGCATAGTTGGCGCCGAGTTCTACGACGAGGTCACCGGCGCGGACGGCACGATCGCGTTCTTCAAGCTCGACGGTGGCCTGCTGCTTGGACTCTACGAACGCTCCAACCTCGCCAAGGATGCGAGCCTGCCACCTGGACCGCGCAGCTCAACCGAGTTCAGCCTTGGCATCCCGGCCGCCTCCCGTGACGAAGTGGAGGAACTGCTTCGGCGGGTCGAGGCTGCGGGCGGAATCCTCACCGCGCCCGCTCATATGCGCCCGTTCGGCGTGTACTCCGGCTACTTCGCCGACCTCGACGGCCACCTATTCGAGATTGCCTGGGACTCGAACACCAAGTAGGGCGCGCACGGCTCTGGTGGCCGAGACGCTCACACGAGGTTCGCGAACCGTCATCTGCCGCCGACATGGCATAGCGTGAGGTCAGCGGAAGGAGGTTCGGCAGGCGTGTCGTCCAGCGCAACAATGATTTGAGTCTCGAGAGGTGTCCAGCCATGGCTGAGATTGTTCTGCGCGTGCGACTGATCGCCGGCGACCACCTTGACGTCACCTATTCCGACGCCGACACCACCGACCTCGATACCGTGACCGAGCACGCCATCGCCACCCTCTCCCAGGACTCCGGCACCCTCCGAACCCGCCACGGCGACCGGCTCGTCGTGCTATACGGCCGTGGCGTTGCCGCGCTCGAGATCGCACCACGCGGTGCCGTCGTGTGATCGGATCGGTCTGCAGGAACGCGCGGCTACCGCCGCCGTCAGACACCCACGCCCACCGACATCGAGAGACAGCATCTCGCTGGGCGCGTTGATGCCGTGAGGTCGCGGTACCTACGTGCGCGACCCTGATTTCAGACTTTGAGCGATCCCCGGGGCGGCCGTGGTGCCTGCCGGTCATCGCGTCGTAGTGGATGTTGTTCGGGGACCTCGACAAGCACGATTCGGGTCCCGTCCGGGTCGGCGATCCACATCTCGAGCAGTCCCCAGGGTTCCAGTTCAGGTCCGCGAACGATCTCGACACCGACCGCCTTAAATCGCGCGTGCTCCAGGGCGAGATCGCGCACCTGCAGCCAGATCGACAGATTGCGAACCCCTGACACGTCGCCCTTGCCTGCGACCTCGAGGAAACCTCCCCCGAGGAAGAACACGACACCGGGATCTGCTGGATCGCCGAACTCTCGATAGACAGCAAGACCCAGAGAATCTCGGTAGAAAACGCGACTGCGCTCCGGATCGATCGGCCTGATCAACACTCGGCTGCTCAATACATCCACACACCCGATCATGCCGCAGCCACCGGGTCTCCTCCTACCGTTCGATGACCTCGATGGGCTGCGTGTTCGGGCAGGTTCTAGGGCGAGGACGATGATGCCGCGGCAAGGCCGACAGACAAGGGAGATCAACGATGACGGCAACCCTGCGGGTGACGCATAAAGCAATCGGAGTCGAGGTCCGACGTGGCATGTACGACGTCGTGGTTGACGGTGAGCATGCTGCATCGGTCGACATGAACGAAACGATCGAGATACCAGTCGAACCTGGGCGTCACACCGTGCAGGTTCGCAGCGGCCGAAGCTCCAGCCGAACTCAGACCTTCGAGGCTGCCGAGAGCGAAACCGTCGCCTACCGATGCACCGGAAAGAGCTTTCTGCCGATCTTCCTGGCGTCCTTCGTCGTCCCAGGCCTGGCGCTCCAGCTGCGCCGCGAAACGAGTGATCGGTCTTTGTGACGGCCGTCGAGGCTGCTGTGAGCGAAAACATCCCAGTCCGACTGGAATGAGCCTTCTGCCGATCTTCCTCGCGTCCTTCGCCGCCGCAACCTAGGCTCAAGCCCTCGGCGTCAGGGGGCGTTGTGTCGATCGAATCGCGGGACCGGCCGGTGACGCGACTGCTGGTGGCGCACCAGAGCGCCGAGCCCGATGCGTTCGTAGAGACGCTGGCGGCGGCCGTGGCAGGGATCGGCGGTCATGATGTCGTGCTCTTGTTGATTGACTACGCCCATATTGCATTGACGCCACACCCCGACGTGGCGGCACACGGCAGCGAACCGGAGATCGCCTCGCTGGATGGGTCGATGGCCGGACGTGCCTTCACCTCCGGGACAGCGCTGGCGGCGGAGCGCGAGGACGGGTGGCACGTGTGGGTACCCGTCACCGAGCAATCAAACCGGCTGGGTGTCTTGGCCATAACGTTGCCTCGCTGGGATGCCGAGATCGAGTTCCTGTGCACCGAACTCGGACTCGCTGCGGCTCCGTTGCTGTTGGCCAGCGCGCAATACACCGACCTCCCGCACATGTTGCGGCGGCGCAAGGACATGGATCTGGCTGCGGAGATGCAATGGTCCTTGCTCCCCCCGCTCTCGTTCGCCGCGGCCGGGGTAACCATTGCCGGCCTGCTCGAACCGGCGTACGAGGTGGGCGGAGATTGTTTCGACTACGCCTTCAACGCCGGTCGCCTCGACTTCGGCGTCCTCGACACCGTAGGCCATGGTTTGACCAGCGCGGTCCTCGCCGCACTCCTGGTCGGGGCATATCGCCACGGCCGCCGCGAAGGAGACGATCTTGCGCGCATGGCCTCGCGAATCGACGCGGCGGCGCGGACCTTCCCGGGGCCAACCCCTTTCGCGACAGCAGTGCTCGGTCGCCTCGAGGCGGCAAGCGGGAGACTCAGCTGGCTGACGTCCGGTCACGCCCCGCCGATCGTGGTACGGGACGGAACGCCCATGGATCAGCCGCGGGTCAAGCCCGGCGTGCCCTTGGGAATGGGTGCCCTGGCCCCGGTGGTCGGAGACATCGCTGAAATGACTCTCCAGCCGGGGCACGGCGTACTCATCTACACCGACGGGGTTACCGATTCGCTGATGCCCGGTGGCAGCCCGTTCGGTGAGGACAGACTGCGAGACCTGCTCGCTCGAGAACACGGCGCGGGAGCGTCGCCGCAGGAGGTGGTCCGCCGACTCCTGCGCACGGCTATCGAGCATTCGGCAACCAATCTCCGCGACGACGCGACATTGGTCTACCTGAGCTGGGCCGGCTGACCTGGCACGTCCTATCGGTGCCCGAGCAGCTCTTCGGCAGCTCGTAACCCCTCCGGCGAGCCGATCTCGTAGAAGCGATTGGAGGCGAGGTAGCCGGCCAGCTCGCCGGCCGCGGCCAGCGCGGTGCATAGCGGGGCGAGGTCACTGTGACCTTCGCGTGGCACGCGCGCCACGATGAGGTCACGGCGCCAGACCGACAAGCCGTAGTCGATCCACCGCATCTCCGGCGGGACGGGATCCAGTCCCTTCTCGTAACGAAGCACCCGGCCGTCGGCGTAGACGGCGTTGCTGCCGTCCCACCGGCCCTCGTTCTCGAACACGGTCATGAGCGCAGCCAGCCCGCTGTCCAGCGCGGCCCGAAGCACATCGGCGGGATCGATCTCGAGCAAAGAGTCGCCGTAGAGCACGAGGAAGTGCTCGTCGAGCTCGCCCTGATCCGCAGCCAGCGCCAGCGCCCCGGCCGTCCCACGCAGCCGCTCACCCTCGTCGACGAAACGGGCGTGCAGCCCCCATGCCGTCCCGTTTCCGACGAACTCGCGAACCTGCTCGCCGAGGTGGCCGATGCAGTAGACCACCGAGTCGATCCCGGCCTCGGCAAGCCAGTTCAGTTGCCACCACGCGAACGGGTGCCCGGCCACCGGCAGCAACGTCTTCGGCGTCGTCTGCGCCCGCGGCCACATGCGGGTACCGAGTCCCCCGGCGAGGATGACGCACTGGCTCATTCGCGGACCAGCACCGTGCTGCCACCGTGGTCGAAGCCGAACCGCAGCTCGATGAGACCTTCGCCGCGCATCGCTGCCCGCAGCCTCCGGGCATCGTCGGCGTAGAACATCAGGAAGCCGCCGGCCCCTGCCCCCACCAGCTTGCCGCCGCGGGCGCCGTTCGCGATCCCCACCTCGTAGAGGGAATCGATGCCGGGATTGGACATCGACGCCGAGCGTTGCTTCTTGTGCTGCCAGTGCTCGTGCATGAGTTCGCCGAACTCATCGGTGCGCCCCGCCTCGAGCGCGGCCACGCTGCGGATCCCGAGCTCCTTGACGACGTGCAGGTTGTCGATCATCTGCGCGTCGCCGCGTTCGGATCTGGACTTCTGCTCCGACAGGACGTGGTCGGCATCGCGCGAGTAGCCGGTGAAGAACATCAGCAGGTGCTCGCCGAGGTCGTGAATCGTCTCTGTCGAGATGAGCGTCGGGATGACATCGACCGTTCCGTCGCATCGAAAGTCGAAGCGGGTGATGCCGCCGAAGGCCGCGATGTACTGGTCCTGCTTGCCCGAAGCGCGCCCAAGCCGGTCGATCTCGATCTCGCACGCCTCCCGCCCCAAGTCCGCGGCGCTGACGTGGGCCCGCTGCACCGCGTGGACCGCCTTGAGCATCCCGACCGTAAAGGCGCCTGAGGAACCCAAGCCGGTGCCCGCGGGAATGTCGGCCGTGCTGACGATCTCCACGGCCGGACCGATGTCGTGCGCACGAAGGATCTCTCGGATGATCGGATGCGAGATCTCCTCGACGTGCTTGACTCGCTCCAGCGCGGAGTACTTGAGGAAGTAGTCGTCGGTGAACGTCTGGTTGATCGAGATGTAGATGTGCTTCGAGATCGCCGCGGAGAGCACCATGCCACCGTGCTCGCGGTAGTACGACGGGAGATCGGTGCCGCCACCGCCCAGGGTGATGCGCAGGGGTGTCCGGGTGATCAGCACGTCAGCTCCTGCCCTGAGGCGGGCATGTGTGCGACGGCCGCGAGCTGCCAGCCGAGGCGCGAGTCATCGCGATTGAGGCGGAACCCGCGGCGAAAGAACCCCGTCACCGCGGCCTCCAGCGTCGATGAACGTGCGCCGGCCGGGCGCGAATCCATCTCCTTGACCAACCGCCGCCCGCGCAGGATCACCGCCATTTTGTACAGGTTGAAGAACGGGAAACCCGAACGGTAGACCCGCTCGACCTGCAGGCCCGCGTCGGTCAGCACCCGTTCCAACGCTGGTGCCGTGAAGTGGCGAAAGTGCCCGATGTGCTTGTCGAAGGCGGATCGGGGACCCCCCGGAACGGTCACGACGACCCTCGCTCCAGGGGCGAGCAGCGCCGACGCGTTGCGCATCAGTGCTGTGGGGTTCTGCACGTGCTCCAGGACCTCCGAGCAGACCGCATGGGTAGCAGCGGGCTGGTCTTCGGCCAGGTTGACCGCTTCGAGCAGGTCTCGCTCGAGGAACCGCACGGCGACGCCCGCCCGGGCTGCGGCGCGCACGCTCCGTCGCACGCCTTGAGCGCTGTGTTCGACGCCCCAGACCTCGACGTCAGGGTGCCGGCGCTGGTACTCGATCGCGAACTGCCCCTGCCCGCTGCCGATGTCAAGCAGGCTCGCCCCCGGCGGCAGCGAGCCGAGCAGCTTCACGATCAGATCGCGGCGGTAGTCGTTAGCCGGGTTACCTTCGGCCGCCTCGCCGTAGCGGTCCCAGTGATCGTCCCAGTCGTCGAGGTTCGGTCTCACAACGAGACGTTCCCCCTCACAACGAGAACCCGGCGGCGTGCGCATCGTCGTGGAACATCCGTACCGTCTCGAGCGAGAACTGATCGAGGTCCTTGCCGAAGTTGGCCAACTTGTCCAGCAGGTCGTCGGTGAGCGTCACGATGTGCACGCCCAGCTCCTGCGCCTGCGCGACGTTGAGGGCCTCGCGCGGGCTGGCCCAGATGAGTTCCAGCTGCGGGTGCGGCGCCATGATCTGCAGGCTCTGCCGCATGATCGGGATCGGGTCGCGGCCGGTGTCCGCGATCCGGCCGGCGAACACCGAGATGGCGTGGGCCGGGCCCTCGGCGGCCGCGGCGGTGACCTGCTCGACCTGGCTGGGAGTCATCAGGGCGGTGATATTGAGGTGCACTCCGTCCGCAGAGAGCTCCCGCACCACGGCCGCAGTGGACACCCCGTGGGTGTTGGTCACCGGGATCTTCACGTAGACGTTGCCGCCCCACTCGGCCATCCGGCGTGCCTGGCGAAGCATCTCACGCGGTTCGTCGGCGAAGACCTCGAAGGCGATCGGGAGAGTCGTGATGGTCTCGAGTGCCTTGCGGGCAAAGGCTTCGAAATTCGTTACTCCTGCCTTGCGCATCAGGGTCGGGTTGGTCGTGAACCCCGAGATCCTGGGGTCGGCGGCCCGGGCAACCATTGTCTCGAGATCCGCCCCATCGGCGAATATCTTCACGGCGCGCTCCGTTTCGTGGTGCCGGACTCGGACAGCCCGATGATCGTTTCGCGTGCGTCGTAGAGACTTGCGAAGGTCGCGTCTGCCGGCGTCCTCAATGGTTCACCATGGTTGCACTTGATGTGGACCGAGGGCACCCCGGCGCGCTGCGCGGCATCTATGTCGCGCCACCGGTCGCCGACGAGCACGCTGTGGTTGAGATCGAGGTCGAGCTCGCGGGCAGCCTGCAGGATCAACCCGGGGCGCGGCTTGCGGCACGGGCACCCGTCGGCGTCGTCATGCGGGCAGACGTAGATCGCATCCAGCGACACCAACCCGCGCAAGTGGCGGTGCATCCGCTCCAGCTCTTGCGGTTCGAGCGCGCCGCGGCTGATGTCCGGCTGGTTCGTGACCACGACCAGCACGAGACCTGCCGCGGCGAGGTACTGGCATGCCTCGGCAACGCCGGGAAGCAGGCGCAGGTGATCGGCGCTGGGCGGCGGGATGGGGCCGCCGTCGCGCAGGCCGGCCTCGTTGAGGACACCGTCGCGATCCAGGAAGACCGCACGGCGGCGGCTCACCGCCCGAACCGCCCGGCGCGAGTGTCGGCGGCCATCGACGTCATCGAATCGAATAACGCCTGCGGGCCGGTGCGCGCATTGCGCCAGCCGAGGGAGCGGATCTTGTCGGTGTTGATCCGCACGACCGGGATGTCGCCGCGCCAACCTCGGCTCCCTCCC
The DNA here is from genome assembly GCA_030775825.1 of Actinomycetota bacterium. Taxonomy (GTDB): domain Bacteria; phylum Actinomycetota; class Actinomycetes; order Mycobacteriales; family Jatrophihabitantaceae; genus JALYIL01. Next base: position 16,398 of record JALYIL010000083.1, on the reverse strand, counting down.
GAGTACTCGAACCGAGTGCTGCCCGGCTCCAGGCCCAGGACCTGCATCGCCAGCTCGGCGATTTCGGTCACCGTCACGTAATCGCCCGTAGCCACGTTGAAGGCGTCGAACGGCCGGCCGACAGTCGATCCGGCGCCCGAACCTGCAAGCGATCCGGCGAGCAGGACGGCACTGACGACGTCATCGACGTGTACGTAGGACTTGCTCTGCTGGCCATCGCCCAGGATCGGCAGCTGCGTCGGGTCATCGCTCAAGCGCCGGATGAAGTCGTAGCCGACCCCGTGTGTCTGGTGCGGCCCGACGACGTTACCGAAGCGGAACACGCGCGCGGTCAGGTCGAACATGTAGGCGTATGAGGCCAGCAACGCCTCGCCCGCCAGCTTGCTGGCGCCGTAGGTCGAGGTCGGGATCATCGGCCCGTGGTCCTCAACGGCCTCGAGGGTGCCGAGATCGCCGTAGACGCCGCTGCCGGAGGCGTAGAGAACCAGGGTCACGCCGGCGCGCCGGGCGGCCTCGGCGACATGATGGGTGAGCCTCGTGCCCTGGTCGAAATCGATGGCCGGGTTGCTCGCCGCGGCGGCGATGTCCGGATTGGAGGCCAGGTGGATCACGGTGTCGTGGTCGCGCGCCGTGTCGGCGAGCCGGTCCAGCTCGACCACGTCGGCACGGACGATCGACAGCCGCGGGTCGTCGCGGAATGGGTCGAGGTGCCAGTCGCGGCCGGAGGTGAAGTTGTCGTAGACGGTGACGCGCTCGACGTCACCGGCGAGCAGGCGGGCGACGAAGTGGCTTCCGATGAACCCTGCCCCGCCCACCACACAGACCCGCCGGATGGGCGCTGAAGTCATACCAGCGACTCCCAGCGGGTGGCCGTCCTGGCCAGCACCGGGTGGGTCACCAACAGGTGCCAGATCACCGCGCACAGGCCCTCGGTGTGGGGGGTGACGTGATCGGGGTAGAGGGGCGCGATGATCACGCAGGCATCGGCGAGCTGGGCGGTCGTTCCCCCGTCGCGCCCGACGATCCCATAGACCGAGCAGCCCCGCTCGCGACCGAGCTGCAGTGCCGCGACGATGTTGCTCGACACGTTCTTCTCGGCGTTGCCGCCGCCGACGGAGAAGACGAGCAGCGCGTCGTGCTGGTTCAGCCGCGATCCGCGCAGCCACTCGACGAAGGTCGTGTCCCAGCCTTCGTCGTTCGTGCGGGCGGTGAGCTCGGAGACGTTGTCGGTGGGCGTGTAGGCCTCGATGCCGCAGATCTTGCGAAAGTCGTTCACGGCGTGGCTCGCGTGGCCGGCCGATCCGCCCACGCCGAGAATGAACAGCCGGCCCTCGCGCTCTCGGACGGCCGCGATGCCTTCGGCGAGACGCTCGATCACAGCACGGTCCAGCGATTCGATGATCGCCACGGACTCAGTCAGGAACTTCTCGGTGAAACTCATCAAGGGGTGTCCATACGGTCGACGGTGCAGACGGCAAAGGTGTTGAGGCCGAACTTGTGCCGGAAACATCTGATCCCGTGCGGCCGGAAGCCAGCCCTGACCATGAGTGGCCACAGGTCGCGCGGATCGTAGTAGGCCTTGTGGTCGTCCATCTCGCAGGCCGGCGAGAGACCGAGCTTGAACGCCGAGAACTCGAGGGCTCGTTTGCCCAGCCACGACGGAACGTTGACCGCGCAGACACCGCCGGGCCGCAGCAGGCGATGGAACTGGGCGAGGGTGGGTGCCGGGTCCCACAGGTGTTCGACCACTGACATGCACAGCACGATGTCCAGCGACTGATCGGGGAGTTTGGTCAAGGCCTCGGGCATCAGTCCCTCGATCGCGGTGACCTTTGGCTGCTCGCTCAACTCCGGCGACAGGGCGATGTCCACGAGCACCGCGCTGTTCACCTGAGCGAGTACCCCCCGCATGAAGCTCGCCTGGTAGCCGCAACCGAAGTCGCCGACGTCCTTACCCGCGAGCGGTCCGACGACCTTGGTGATCTGGCGCTTGGATAGCCACACCCCGAATCGGTCCACCGGGCTTGCCGAGCCCTGCTGCCCGAAGGACGTGGACCGGCTGTCCACGCGTTCAGCCATCGCGCATTCCGTCGCTGCCATCGCTCGCGTCGCTGCCATCGCTCGCGTCGCTGCCATCGCTCGCGTCGCTGCCATCGCTCGCGTCGCGGCAATCGCTTGCGTCGCGGAGATCGCGGGCTCCGTAGCGGACCTCAGTGGCGTGCAGGAGCAGGGTGAAGCAGAACGTCGAGAATCCGATGATCATGAACAGCAAGCCGATGATGCCGAGGTGGTCCACGGTCGCCGTCGGGTCGGGGAGGGTGAAGTTGTTGCCGAAATAGTGCACGGCCAGCACGATGTCCAGACCCAGGCCGAGGGCAAACACAGCTGCACTGGCCCCGACTGCCTTGTTGTACTGGAAGTTCTTCCGCCATCGCTTCCTGGCCCGCCCGCTGTAGTCCAGGAAGATGTGTGCCAAGGCACCGAAGTAGATGCTCTGCAGGCCGAGCACGGCGAATGCCAACCCGACCAGCATGAAATACAGGTTGAAGGTGAACTCACCGATGGTGATCGACCCGATGGCCAGCGGCAGCGTCATGATCAAGCCGAGACTGAAGAAGAACAGTCCCGGCTTCAGCAGGAAGAACTCAGCCCCGTGGATGAACATGGCCCGCAGGTTGATCCAGGCCGCCGCGATCGGCGAGAACCAGCCGGAGCGCTTGTGGTGTGACAGCCGGCCCTCGCGGTCCTTCAGGAACGTGACCGGCACCTCGGTGGTGCGCAACTCCATCCGCACAGACTTCAGGACCATCTCCGAGGCGTACTCCCACGACTGGGAAACCAGGCCCATCCGGACCAGCGCATCACGGGTGATACCCCGCATGCCGCAGTGGATGTCGCTGAAGTGGCTCCCATACAGGACGTTGAGGATCCAGGTGGTCACCGGTGTGCCGACGTAACGGTGCAGTGCCGGCATCGCGCCGGCCTCGATGGAACCCTTCCACCTCGATCCCATGGCGAACTCGGCTCCGTCGTGCAGGGCGTGCACGAACGGAGCCAATTTGCGGAAGTCATACGTGCAATCGGCATCGCCCATCAGGACGTACTTACCCCGCACGTACGGGATCGCGTCGATATAGGCCCGGCCCAGCCCGCGTCGTGGCGTGCGCAGGACCCGGGCTCCGGCGGCAACCGCGATCTGCGGCGTGTCATCACTCGAGCTGTCCACGATCAGGATCTCGCCGCGGATTCCGGCATCGCGCAAGCCTTGATGGCACCAGGCGATGAAATCGCCAATGGTGAGTTGCTCGTCGACGGCCGGGATCAGGATGGTGAGCTCGGGATCCTGCACATCGTGGGCCGGCGTGAGGAGGGTGATCTCAGGGGTGCCGCCGTCGGGCCGAGGCCGCGATTCCAAGCCTCCGGCTGGTCTGGCAGGACTTTGCGGAGACGCGCTGAACACGGCCTCAGGCTAGCAGCGGCTCGCTGCCCGGTCCCTTTTATGGTCATGCTGCAAGCCGTCAACTATCGGACTGTCACGGGAAACTGTCGGGGTGGCGACAATCGGCAACTGTCGCAATGGACATGGGCGAACCTTTCCCCGTACTTCATCGAATATCTTGCTGAGATATCGCGATGAAGTACCTTGAATTTCGGATACCTTGGATTGGCGGCATCATCTGCACCCGCACCGCGGCGACGACGACTCATCTGGGGGTGGCCGCTCATCGCCGATATGCTCCGCTGCCGAGCGGCTGGGTACTCACCACACGTCGCCCTCGCGCCAATCACAGGTCAGCTCCCCGCCCAGGTCAAGCGGCGTATCGCCAGGCAAGACGTAGATCGCGCCCTCCTCCTCGGGCGTTCTGACGATGCCCTCAGGCGTCATCACCGCCGCAATCCCCCGCCACGCCTGCCAGCCTCGCGCGGCGTAGAACGCAGCGGCCTCGTCGCTGGCACCCAGCGCGCCGAGGTCGTAGCCGTCGCGAATAATCCGCTCCAACGCTTGCATCAAAGCGGACCCGTATCCGCGCCGGCGAAAATCCTCCCGCACGCCGACGCCCTCGACGTAGCCGGTGCGCCATGCGCGTCCGGAATGCAGCAGACGGCGCTGGATCAGCGCCGCATGGCCGACGAGCTCCTTCCCGTGCCAGGCAAGCGCATGCATCCCGCCCAGCGCGTGTTCCCAATCCTCCTCGGTCATGTCGTCGAAGACGTCGTAGAGCAGCGCCCGTCCCGCCCTACGGGTCGACTCATCGAGATCGGCGGTGTGGGCCAGCCTTATGTCCAGTTCTGAATGCCCGATCTGGATGCCCGATCTGGATGCCCGGTTCAGCGCACGCCGCGGGTGCGGAACTGGATGCTGATGCGGGGACCTACCGGCCGGGCCGTCTTGGGAACCGCGTGTTCCCAAGTGCGCTGGCAGCTGCCCCCCATCACGATGAGGTCCCCGTGCCCGAGTTCGTGGCGCAGGGTCTTGCCGGCGCCACCGCCGCGAGGCCGCAGCAACAGCGATCGCGGCGAGCCGATGGAGACGATCGCCACCGCCGTGTCCTCGGTGCTGCCGCGCCCGACCGTGTCGCCATGCCAGGCGACGCTGTCGCGTCCGTCGCGATAGAGACACAGCCCGGCGGTCACGAAGCCCTCGCCGAGCACGCCGGCGTACCGCCCGTCCAGTTCGCGCTTCATGGCGTCCAGGGCCGGGTGGGGCAGCGCGTCACCTTCGCCGTAGAAGCAGAGCAGCCGGGGGACATCGACCACCCGGTCATACATCGGCCGGCGCTCGGCCCGCCACGGGACGATCCGCGAGAGCCGCTCGAACAACGCATCGGCGCCGCGTAGCCAGCTGCGCCGCAGGTCAATCCAGGCGCCGTCGGCGAGGTGGGTGCGTGAAACCGTTGCACCGAGCGGGCCGGCCTGGACCTCCTCGGCGAGGTCCAGCAATGACGCCTGGAAGGCGACCGTCATGGGCCAAGGTTAGCAAACATACGTTCGAAGTGCCTCTATCTTCGGGCACCTCTTCAGACCGAAATCGACTCGTTCACGTCGAGGTGGGAATAGCCCAGCCCGTACTCGGCCCCGAACCGGGTCACGTGCCTTTCGACCAGTCCCACGCCTGCGTCGTTCAGGGTGCCGTCGTGGATCTGGTGCACGCGCGGTGCCCGGACCGCGATCACGAAGTCGATCACCTCGGAGATCTTCGACCACGGCGCGGCCAGCGGCACCAGCAACGTCTCGACGCTGACCGGCGGGACGAAGAACGAGTCACCCGGGTGGTAGACGGCGTCCTCGACGAGGTAGCCGACGTTGGGCACGGTTGGTATCGCGGCGTAAATCAGTGCGTGCTGGCCACCATAGGTCCGCACGGAGAATCCGCCGGCATCCAGCTGCTCGCCCGGACCGACGGCCACCACCTGCTCGCCCAGCTCCGCCAGCAGCGCGGCGACTGGCGCGGGCGCCCAGATCCGCAGGCGGGAGTCGCGCTCAGCGAGCGACTTGACCTTGTCGAGGTCCAAGTGATCCGGGTGCTCGTGCGTGACGAGAACGGCCTGCACGCCATCGAGGGCTTCGTCGACCTCGCTGAAGATGCCCGGGTCGATGACCAGGCGGCGCTCACCGTCGTCGAAGCGGACGCACGAGTGGCTGAACTTGGTCAGTTCCATCCTCAGGTGCCCTCGTCAACGATGTGCATGGCTGCTTCCTCCGCGCTGGAGGCGTAACCGGCCGGCCCTACATCCGCGGCGATCGCGTCACTCTCCTCGTCCGGATGGGCACCCTCGTCCGGTGCGACGAGGCGCCCCGCTCGCGGTGCGGGGTCGGCGTCGGGGATGGAGTCCGCGTCGTCGGAGAGTTCAGCGTCCGGGTCGGGGTCGGCGGTGAGGTCGGCGTCGGCGTCGGCCGCCGTGAGGTCCGGCTCCTCTTCGGCGAGGCGCTCGTCGAGGGATTCGCCCTGGCTCTCCTCGAACGGCGTGGGGGCATAGCGCAAGTTGTGAGGCTCGCGCTCGGGTGGGCTGTAGCCGGTCTGCATGATCTCGTCCGGGTCTTCGCTGCTGAGATTCTCGAACGGATCGAGCTCCTCGGCGTCGTCAACGGGATCGCCGCCCTCATAGACGCTGTCTCCGAAGCCCTCGCTGGAAGTCATGCGCTGATCGTTCCCCTCATCGGCCCACGTGTCACGGGTCCGCGCGACCTGGTGAGTCACCACGCCCGGAGACCGGTTGCAGGCCCCACGCGCCGGTCCAGACCTTGCCGGGCTCGAGGACGATAAGGCCGGTGCCGGTGTTGAAGGCATCGGCCGGACAGGTCATCGGCTCGATCGCGATCGCCGGCTGGTCACGGGCAAGCACGTCGGGTGTGAACACCTGCAGGTACTGGAAGGTCTCGTCGAACCACAGGCGCACGCTGCTGTGTCGAAGCCGCACTTCCGCGGCGCCTCGTCCTTCTGAGGTCTGCAGGCCGGTGAACGCGTCGTCGAGCCGAACCGCACCCAGGCGGCGCCCACGCCGGAAGTCGTGGCTGGTGTGCTGCACCGCCTGATTGCCGATCGGAATCTGCGCGTCGTCGGTGACCAGCCGCTCGGACGCGGGCAGCTGCAGGGTGACCTTCGACAGCGGGTGATCCTCTACAGCGAGGTAGGGATGGAAGCCAGCGCCGAACGGAGCGCGCCGGGCCCCCTGGTTGCGTGCGAGCGTGCTGACGCTCAGGCCGTGTTCGGCGTCGAGGGCGTAGGTGACCTCGACGCGAACCTCGAACGGCCAGCCGGTCTGCGCAACGATGTCGAGCCCGAGGGTGACCGACGACGGCTCGCGCCGAACACAGGTCCATCGAGCCCACCGCCCAAGTCCGTGGATGGCATTGCCCGCGAGTGGCTCGGTCAGGGGCAGTTGGTAGTCGACGCCGTCAAAGCTGTACTTGCCCGCGCGCAGCCGGTTCGGCCAGGGCACAAGCACGGCACCGCAGCATCTCGGGGGCAGTTCGTCCTCGCCGTAGGCAAACGTGACATCGCTGCCACCGAACGCGTAATGCCGCAGTCCGGCGCCGACCTCGACCACGGTGGCTCGATGTTCACCTGCGGAGATGGCATATTGCTGCCCGGTGAGTGCCACGGCATCAGACGCTAGCCGGTGCTGGCAGTGCCGCCCCAGCGCACCTCCCCGCCGGCGATCTCCCCGCAATCCCACCTCCCGCCGGCGATCTCCCCGCAAATCGCACCCTTCCCCGCTGGGATGGCTCTAGATTCGCCGTTTCTTGGCAGATCTCAGCGGGGAAGTGATGGGTCCAGCTGCCCGGGTTTCCAGCTGCCCGGGTTTCCAGCCGCCCGGGTTTCCAGCCGCCCCGGGGTCACGGAGCCAGGCGCTCGATTGCCCAGCCGCCCTCAGCCCCACCGGCCAGATCGCTGCGGTACCTCAGCCGGTCGTGGAGCCGATCGGCTCGGCCTTGCCAGAATTCCACGGTCTGCGGCGCGATCCGGAACCCGCCCCAACCCGGCGGCGTGGGCACCTGCATGCCGGCGAAGCGCGCCTCGATCTCAGCCACCGCCGCCTCGAGGCTCGCGCGCGAGGAAATCACGCTCGACTGCGGCGAGGCCCACGCGCCGATCTGCGAACCTCGCGGGCGGCTCGCGAAGTACGCGTCGGTCTGCTCCTGCTCGACTCTGGACACCGGACCGCTGATGCGAACCTGCCGCTCGTGCGCCAGCCACGCGAACACCGCGGCGGCCTGGGGCTTTGAATCCAGATCGTGGGCCTTCGCGGAGTCGAAGTTCGTGTAGAACACGACCCCCCGCTCATCGAGGCCCTTGAGCAGGACCGTGCGCACGCTGGGACAGCCGTCGGCACCGACCGTCGCGACCTGCATGGCGTTGACCTCGGTGATTGCGGGGTCCGCCGAAGCGTCGGCGAACCAGAGCTGGAACTGCTCCAGCCAGCCGCGCGGCGCAGAGGACTCGTCCAGGCGGCCGTGGAGGTAGTCGCGACGCATCGCGGCGGGGTCGGTCATCGCCTCGATCCTTGCACCTGCCCGCAAGCTGGTCGCGCACCTGCTTGCCACTCGATCCGCGCCGAGGAGCAGAATGGCTTGGGGGCAGAATGGACGGCGCGGGTGCGACCCATCCCGCCAGCCACTGAAGGCCCGAGCCAACCGCCAGTCCAAGCAGCCGAACGACCCGATCGGAGCATGTCTATGGCAGACGACTACAGCCCGGGGCTCGAGGGCGTCATCGCCTTCGAAACAGAGATCGCTGAGCCGGACAAGGACGGCGGTGCACTGCGCTACCGCGGCGTCGACATCGAGGACCTCGTCGGTTCGGTCACCTTCGGCAACGTGTGGGCGCTGCTGGTCGACGGGAAGTTCGGCCCTGGCCTGCCGCCCGCCGAACCGTTCCCGATCCCCGTACACACCGGCGACGTGCGTGTCGACGTGCAGGCCGCGCTGGCGATGCTCTCGCCGGTCTGGGGATACCGCCCCCTGCTCGACATCAGTGACGAGGAGGCCCGCGAGCAGCTCGCGCGGGCGGCCGTCATGGGCCTGTCCTATGTTGCTCAGTCCGCACGCGGGCTGGCCACCCCGGCCGTTCCGCAGTCGCGAATCGACCAGTGCTCGACGATTGTCGAACGATTCATGGTGCGCTGGCGCGAGGACCCCGATCCCGAGCACGTCAAGGCGGTTGACGCCTACTTCGTCTCGGCCGCCGAGCACGGCATGAACGCCTCGACCTTCACGGCCCGCGTCATCGCCTCCACCGGCGCCGACGTCGCCGCGGCAATGTCCGGCGCCATCGGCGCGATGAGCGGTCCGCTGCACGGTGGTGCTCCGGCCCGGGTGTTGCCAATGATCGAAGAGGTGCAGAAGACCGGCGACGCGCAAAAGGTCGTCTCCGGCATCCTCGACCGCCACGAGCGCCTGATGGGCTTCGGACACCGCGTCTACCGAGCCGAGGATCCGCGGGCCCGCGTCCTGCGCCGGACCTGCCAGGAGCTGAACGCGCCCCGCTACGAGCCGGCACGGGCACTGGAACTGGCTGCGCTGGACGAGCTGCGCGAACGCCGCCCGGATCGACCCATCGAGACCAACGTGGAGTTCTGGGCCGCGGTCATCCTCGACTTCGCCGACGTCCCCCCGCACATGATGCCCGCGATGTTCACTTGCGCGCGCACAGCCGGATGGTCGGCACACATCATGGAGCAGAAGAGGACCGGGCGCCTGGTCCGGCCGTCGGCCCGCTACATAGGTCCTGCTCCGCGCAAGCCGTCCGAGGTCGACGGGTGGGGCGACATCGCCCACACCTGAACCGCAACGCGCTGGACTCGAGCGATCCGGCGTGTACTCCCCGCAATGGGGCGGGTGCGCGCTTATCGTCGGGGCCATGCGTCAGCTGCGCTTCGTTGGTCCCGGCAAGGACCGTGATCACGTCGTCCTGGCAACCGTCGAGGCAGACGAGCAGTTCGTCCTCTACATCGACGTTTCGATGCGCGACGCGGTCCGCTCAGACCTGCCGCGCCTGCATCACGCCGCACCCGAAGGGCCGGCCGCGATCAGCCCACGCGAGATCCAGATGCGGGTGCGCGGGGGCGCCTCGCCGCAGGAGCTGGCCGACGCGAACGAGATGAGCATCGAGCGGGTTCTGCGTTTCGCCGGCGCGGTGCTCGAGGAACGCAGCCGGGTGGCGCAGGAAGCGCGACGATCCCGGGCCCGCCTGAGCACCAGCGAGGGCCAGACCGTCGTGTTCGGCGACGCCGTGGACATGCGATTCGCCGCGCATGGCATCGAACCGTCGGCCGTCACCTGGGACTCACGCCGGCGCGAGGACGGCCAATGGATCGTGACCGCCCGATGGATCGGCGGCGATGCCGAGCGGGTAGCCGAATGGGCCTTCAACCTGGGCGGCCGCAACGTGACACCGATGGATGACACCGCGGCTGATCTGCTCAGTGACCGGCCGATTCGACCGCTCGTCGAACTGGTGCCCGAGCCCGAGCGTCCCTCACTGGCCGCCGCACCCCCGTTGATGGCGGGCGTGGTCGCCTTTCCGGTGCTGGACAGTCACGAGCACGCGTCGGCTTCGGGAGCACGTGAAGACGTCTTCGACCAGGAAGCGCTCGACGAAGATCCACGCCGGGTTTCGACGATGTCGAGCGACGGGGATTACCACACGCCGCCGTTGCCGCTGCGCCTGGCCGAGGCGCCCCCGGCGGCGGGCAACCCAGCCCCGCCCGCAACCACGCCACCAACCTCGCAGCCAGGCCACGCGAACGAGCCGGGGCCGCCGCGCCAACCCGGCCAGCAGTCCACCCCCGCGGAGCATCCGACTGAGGAGCTGCCCCAACGGATGGCTCCCCCGGCGCCCAAGCTCAAGAACCTCGGCATCGCCCACCGCGAGGACGAGACCGAGGAGGAGCGGGCCGCGCGGGCGCGCATTCCGTCATGGGACGACATTCTGATGGGCGTGCGGCGCAAAAACGACTGAACACCTCGGCGGCGGCACCCTGCCCGCACTGAAATCCACTCGCGCATTGTCGGTCCGCAGACGTACGGTCGACCGACGTGACTGCCTCCGCTCAGCAAGCCGGCGCCACCGGTCCGCTGGAATCGAGCGGAACCGGGGCAGCGCGGTCGCTGCTGCGACTCAAGGCTTGGGCACGACCGCACCGCCGCGCCGTCATTGTCATGATCATCTCAGCCAGCGGGGCCATGCTCGCGCAGTCGCTCGTCCCGCTCGTGGTCGGCCGAGTCGTGGACGGCCCGATCCGCCATCACGACACTGCCGCGCTCTGGCCGCTGGCCGGAGTAGCCCTGCTGTTCGGGATTGCCGAAGCGGTGCTGTTCTTCGTGCGTCGCTACGCCATGGCCTCCGCCGCGCTGGGCCTGGAGACCGACCTGCGCCGCGACTTGTTCGCCCACGTCCAACGGCTGCCGGTCTCCTTTCATGACCGCTGGCCTTCGGGGCAGCTGCTCTCGCGCCTGACCACCGACCTGTCCACCATCCGGCGCTTCGTCGGCTTCGGCTTCGTGTTCCTGATCGCGAATTCGGCGCCCTCCATCGTGGTGGTCGTTCTGCTCATCCACATCCACGTCGTGCTGGGGTTGTTCGTCCTGCTCGCGATGGCTCCCTTGATCGTGTTCACCCGCCGCTTCGAACTGCGCTACAGCCGCGAGGCACGCGCCGCGCAGGATCTCACCGGCGATCTGGCCACGTCGGTGGAGGAATCGGCGCTCGGAATCCGGGTCATCAAATCCTATGGCCGGCGCCCCCAGATGCTGGCCGGCTTCTCTCGCGACGCCGAACGGTTGCGCGGCGCCGAAATTACGAAGATCCGCACGCTCGCCAAGTTCTGGGCGCTCCTGGAGGGGCTGCCCCAGCTGGTCCTTGCCGGGGTCACCTTCGGCGCCGTCGTAGCGGTTGCGCACAAGGCGATGACTCTCGGTCAGTTGGTGGCCTTTCTGACGCTGTACCTGCGGTTGATCTGGCCCATCGTCTCGCTGGGCTGGCTGCTGGCGCTCACCCAGGAAGCGGCCAGCGCGGCCCGGCGGATCTTCGAGGTCATCGACACCCCGCCGACGATCGTCGATCCCGCCGAGCCGGCGGTCGCCGGGGACAGCGCATCGTTGCGCTTTGAGGATGTCTGGTTCCGATACGACGGCGCAGAGACGGACGTTCTGCAAGGTGTCGACCTGGATATCCAGGCCGGCGAGACTATGGCGCTGGTCGGAGGCGTCGGCTCTGGCAAGACGACGATGACCGCCCTGGTGTCGCGCCTGTATGACGTCACGGATGGGCGCGTGCTGCTCGGCGGCGTCGACGTGCGCGAACTCGGCCTCGACCACCTTCGTCACGCAGTCTCGACGGCGTTCGAGGATGCCACCCTTTTCTCTGCCAGTGTCCGGGAGAACCTCGTCCTCGGCCGCACGGGGATCTCCGACGACGACGTCACCGAGGCCATTGACGTTGCGCAGGCGCAGTTCGTCCATGCCCTGCCCTTCGGGCTTCAGACCCGCATCGGCGAGCAGGGCTTGTCGCTCTCGGGCGGTCAGCGGCAGCGGCTGGCGCTGGCCCGCGCGGTGCTGGGACGCCCCCGCGCCCTCGTCCTCGACGACCCGTTGTCGGCGTTGGACGTCCACACCGAGGCACAGGTGGAACAGGCGTTGCGCCGCGTGCTGGCGAGCACGACGGCGCTGGTCGTGGCGCACCGGCCATCTACCGTCATGCTCGCCGACCGGGTTGCCCTGCTGGTGGACGGTCGAATCGCGGCGGTGGGGACGCACACCGAACTGCTCGCAACGGTGCCCGAATATCGGGAGCTGCTCGCGCAGACGTCCGAGCTGGAAGGGGTCGGGCATGACTGACCCGGACAACCATGACTGACCCAGACAACATCGAGCGACCGAGCGACCCGAGCAATTGGCAGGGCAAGCTCACGCCCGATGCCGCCGAAGCCCTGCGCGCTCAGGACAATCCGGACGCCGTCGTCGCGGGCCTTCGCCTGCGGGCGTCGGCTCGAGCGCTGCTCGGCGAGCTGATCCGGCCACACCGGGGCGCGATCGCTTGGGTGCTGGCCGCCGCGCTTGTGCAGGTCTGCGCCACGATGGCCGCGCCGTGGCTGATCGGGGTGGCCATCGATACGTCGCTGCCTGCGGCCGTACGCGGTGACTACACCTCCTTGACCGTGGTGACGGTCCTGCTCGTGGTCTCGGCTCTGTTGTCGGGCTGGCTTCGGGCGGTGTTCGTCCTGCGCAGCGGCATCATCGGGCAAGCGATCCTGTTCGACCTGCGTCGGCGCGGCTACGACCACATCCAGGCGCTGTCGGTTTCCTTCCACGAGCGCTTCACATCTGGCCGGGTGATCTCCCGGCTGACGTCGGATATCGACACGCTCACCGAACTGCTCGACTCCGGCTTGGACGGCCTGCTCACGGCCGTGTTCAACATTGCGGCGATCTCGGTGCTGCTGGTGGTCCTGGATGTACCGCTCGGCCTCATCGCGTTGGCGTCGCTGGTCCCGTTGTGGCTGCTGTACCGATGGTTTTCCTCCCGGGCCACGGCGGCGTTCCGGCGTACCCGCGAGACGGTCGCCACGATGATCGTCAACATCGTCGAGTCCTTCAACGGCATCCGTGCTGTGCAGGCGTTTCGCCGCGAGAAGCGAAACGACTCGATCTTCGCCGTGCTCAACGAGGACTACCGCGACGCCAACCGTCAGGCGTTCAGGCTGCACGCGGTGTTCATCCCGGGCACGGCGCTCGTGGGCAACGTCGCCACCGTGGGGGTCCTGCTGGTCGGCGGTTACAGGGTCGCCGACCAGAGCCTCGCCCTCGGCGTCCTCACCTCGTTCATCCTCTACCTGCGCCAGTTCTACGACCCGATGGAGGACGTGGCGGTTTTCTACAACTCGCTGCAATCGGCCAGCGCCGCCCTGGAGAAGATCTCGGTGGTGCTTGCGGAGGTTCCTGCCGTGCCCGAGCCGGCGCGGCCAACCCCGTTGCCTCGGCCGGTGCGGGGAGCGATCGTGTTTGAGTCCGTCGAGTTCGGCTATTCCGCCGAGCACCCCGTGCTGCACGAGGTTTCGATCGATATTCCGGCAGGCCAGACCGTCGCGCTGGTGGGCGCGACGGGGGCGGGCAAGACGACGATCGCGAAGCTGATCTCGCGGTTCTACGACCCGACGTCGGGAACCGTGCGCCTGGACGGCCTAGACCTGCGCGAGCTTGCCGACCGTGACCTGCGCGAGGCCACCGTGATGATCACGCAGGATGGCTTCCTGTTCTCCGGGTCGGTCGCGGACAACATCGCCTTCGGCCGCCCGGGAGCCTCACGTCTGGAGATCGTTGCCGCGGCGCGCGAGGTGGGGGCGCACCCGTTCATCGAGCTATTGCCCGAAGGCTATGACACCGACGTGCGCAAGCGGGGCGGCCGGCTGTCGGCCGGGCAGCGCCAGCTGGTCGCCTTCGCCCGCGCGTTTCTCGCCGACCCGGCTGTGCTGATCCTGGACGAGGCGACCTCGTCATTGGACGTGCCTGCCGAACGCGCCGTGCAGCGTGCCCTGCGTACCGTGCTCGCCCAGCGGACTGCCCTGATCATCGCCCACCGGTTGTCGACCGTGGAGATCGCCGATCGTGTCCTGGTGCTCAGCGGTGGTCGGCTTGTCGAGGACGGTTCACCCTCGGCCCTGATCGCGGGCGGCAGCGGCGAGTTCGCCGACCTGCACGAATCCTGGCGAAGCTCGCTCGTGTGACCGATCCTGCACTGGTCGTCCTGTCTGACCGATCGCGCCTGTCATGGGCTTAGGTGCGCGAACGCCACCGCGGCGGCGGTCGCAACGTTCAGCGAGTCGACGCCCTCGGCCATCGGAATCCGCACCTGCTCGTCGGCCCAGGTCAGCGCCGCGGCACTCAGTCCGGGCCCCTCGGCGCCGAGGATGACTGCCCACCGCGCGGGCACGGCCACCTCGCGTAACGACGTCGCCTGGGCTGAGGGAGTCATCGCGAGCAAGCGGAACTTCAGGTCCCGCAACGGCGCCAGCGATTCTGGCCAGGACCCCGGCACGACGGCGAAGGGGACTCGCAGCACATGGCCCATGGAGACGCGGACGCTGCGCCGGTAGAGCGGGTCTGCACATTGCGGGTCGAGCAGGACTGCATCGACACCGAAGGCCGCGGCATTGCGGAACAGCGCGCCCAGGTTCTCGAAGTCGTTCAGGGCTTCCAGGACCGCCACGCGCCTGGCATGCGCCAGCACGGCAGCGACCTCGAGCGGTAGCGGGCGAACGGCGGCCGCGAGAACGCCGCGTGTGACCCGAAACCCCACGAGGTCGGACAGCAACCATTTGTCGGCGACATAGGCGGGCGCGTCGATCCCAGCCAGTGCCGGACCCAGCGCGGCGATCCGCGACGGCACTCCGATTACCGCGCGCACGGCGTAGGGGGACCCGATCAGGCGCTCGACGACGTTCGCGCCTTCGGCGATGACGATCCCGCGCCGGTCGGGACGGACGTCGGCATCGGTGAGATCGCGGAAATCGTCAAGGCGAGGATCGGCGGGATCGCTTACCTCGAATATCGCCACGTCGCCATTGTGCCCAGCGTCGGCCACGCGGTGCCCGCCACAGTCACGCCGCGTTCAGCGTCGACTACGCGTGGACTCCGGCGGCGACTCGCTCGGCGATCCGGCCGGGCCGCAAACCACGGCTACGAGCAATGACCAGCGCGATGGACACGGCCGCCAGCAGGCAGATCAAGCCGCCGCCGACCATGCCCCACCGTGGTCCGATGTTCTCGGCGACCCAGCCGATCATGGGGGCACCGACCGGCGTCCCACCCATGAGGCACATCAGATACAGCGCCATGACGCGCCCGCGCATGGTCGGCTCGACGCCCAGCTGAACCGCTGCGTTGGCAGCGGTCGTCAGCGTCAGCATGAGCAGGCCGGTGGGCACGAGCAGCAACGCGGTGCTCAAGAAGTTCGGCATCGATCCGGCGAAGATCTCCAGCACCGAGAAGGCGATCGCGCCCCCGACGAGAAACAGCTGGGTCGGGCGCTGGGTCCGGCGCGTGGCCAGGACCGCACCCATGCAGGCGCCCAACGCCAACGCAGTCGACAGCAGCCCGTAGCCGCTCGCACTGCGGTGAAAGACCTGCTTGGCGACCAGCGCAGTCGTGATCTGAAAGTTCAGGCCGAACGTGCCGATGATGAAGATCAGGACCATGATCAACATGAGATCGGCGCGCCCACGCACATAGCGGAAGCCCTCGCGGAGCTGGCCGCGGGCCCGCACCAGCGGTGGTGAGGGATGCAACTCGGCGGCACGCATCATCACGAGCCCGACCAGCACGGCGATGCTCGAGCCAGCGTTGGCGATGAACGCCCACCCGGTACCGACTGCACTGATCATCACGCCCGCGACGGCGGGACCGGCGACGCGGCCCACGTTGAAGATCGTTGAATTGATGGCGACAGCGTTCACCAGCTCCTCGCGGCCTACCATCTCGACGACGAAGGACTGCCGCACGGGCGTGTCGACCGCGGTGATGATCCCGAGTGCGAGAGCTAGGACCAATACGTGCCAATATCGCACCACGCCGCCCACATCAAGCAGACCCAGAGCCAGGGCGAGGAGGGCGAGCGCGCTCTGCGTGACGAGCAGGAGCTTGCGCTTGTCGCTGCGGTCGGCGAGCACGCCACCCCACAGTCCGAGCAGCAGGGAGGGCCCGAATTGCAGCGCGGTGACGATGCCGAGCGCGGTTCCCGAGTTGGTGAGCGTGAGTACCAGCCAGTCCTGCGCTACCCGCTGCATCCAGGTGCCGGTGAGCGAGATCAACTGCCCCGAGGCGTAGAGCCGGTAGTTGCGAATCCTGAGCGAGCGAAACATGCCGCTGTGGTGCTCGGTGTCGATGGCTACGGTCGTCGGC
>JALYIL010000082.1 GCA_030775825.1 Actinomycetota bacterium | reverse complement strand
GCGGTCGCGCTGTCCTGGCTGCGCGATCGGCCCGGCGTCACGGCGCCCGTCCTCGGGGCTCGGACGCTAGGTCAGCTCACCGCCGCGCTGGCGTGCGAAACGCTCGACCTCCCGCACGAGATTCGCGAGGCCCTCGACGACGTGTCAGCACCGGCGATCGATTACCCCGAGGACGTCAGCTGATTTCACGACGACTGCACCGCACCCTGTGAGTGCTGACCCGGCGTTTGCCGCCTTCTGCGCCGCCGGCCTATGGCCCGGGCTGGGCCGCACCCTGGCCGGCGCCCTCGCGGAAGCGGGCATCGAGGGACCCGCGGATGTCAGCGCCACGAACCTGGCTTCCTTGCCCAAGGTGGGACCCACCCGGGCTGGTCGATTGCTGTCATCGTTCATCGCTGCGGCCCCGGTGTACGAAGTGGTTACGCTGATCGTTCCCGCCGGCCTCGACGCCCGCGTCGCCGGCCGAGTAGTCGACGTGCTGGGTCCCCCAGCCGCGCGGATGCTGCGCGAGGACCCCTGGCTGATGCTCGCTGTCTATGCAGTGACCGTCGAGGACGCCGATCGGGTCGCGCGGGTCGCCGTCCCCGGCGTGCGGCGCGACGATCCCCGGCGCGCACGCGCGCTCGTGGGCCACACCTTGGCCCGGATCGCACGCGACGGAGACACGCTGGCCCCCCGGGACGCCGTCCGCGATGGGCTGTCCGAGTTCGGTGTCTCGGACCCGGACTTGGCCGTCACGGCTGCGCTCGAATCAGCGTTGGTGGTCCAGACCGAGGATGGTGCCCTGCTCGGCCTGAGCAGGTACGTCGTGGCCGAAGACCGCATTGCCCAGGCCATCACGCGACTGATCGCCACGGCGAAGCCCGTCAAGGCGGACGTGCGCCGGGGCGAGGTACGCAGTCTCGACGCCGCCCAGCGCTCTGCCGTCACGGCGGCCCTCCGATCGGGTGTCAGCGTCCTGACCGGTGGCCCCGGGACCGGTAAGAGCAGAACCGTGGCCGCGATCGTGTCCCTGGCCGAGCACGCGGGAAGGACGGTGGCCCTCGCGGCACCGACCGGGCGCGCCGCCAAGCGCCTGGAGGAACTCTGCGAGTCACCCGCCTCGACGATCCATCGCCTGCTCGGGGCGCAGCCGCGCCAGTCCGGCGATGGCGTCCGCTTCGACGCAGGGTTCGCCCGCGGCGCCGACTGGCCGCTGGATGAGGACGTCGTCGTGGTCGATGAGGCGTCCATGCTCGATGTGGAGCTTGCCGATGCCTTGCTCTGCGCGTGCTCGGACGGGACGCACCTGGTTTTCGTCGGCGACGCTGCGCAGTTGCCGTCGATCGGCCCCGGGCGGGTGCTCGGTGACCTGATCGACTCCGGGGTGATCCCGGTTACCGAGCTGGCGACGCTGTACCGGCAGGCCGAAGGCGGTTCGATCGCCCGCCTGGCCACGGCGGTCCGCGGTGGTGAGCTCCCGCCGGTCGACGATCCGACTCGGGAGGTTGTGGTCGTGCCGGCACGCGGGTCCAGCGAGGCCGCCCACCGGGTGGTCCAGCTCGTGACCGACTCGATCCCCCGCGCGCTCGGGATACCGGCGGAACAGGTTCAGGTCGTGACCCCGGTACATCGGGGCCCGGCGGGAACGCAGGGGCTCAACGCTGCCCTGAAGGCCAAACTCAATCCGAGCAAGGGTGAGCGTCGCTTCGACGCCGGCGATCGCGTCGTCGCCACCGCGAATCATCTCGAAGCCGAGCCGTTCGGCTACGCGAACGGCGAGGTGGGCACGGTGGCCGAGGTCGACCGAGACGGTACGGTGACGGTCGAGTTCGCCTCCGGTCCCTCAGAGGTCAAAGGAAAGGCCCTGGCCGATCTCACGCACGGATGGGCGATCACCGTCCATCGCGCGCAGGGCTCGGAGTTCCCGGCCGTGGTCGTGGTAGTACCGCCGGAAGCCGGCGGCATGCTGTCGCGCCCGCTCGTCTACACGGCGATGACGCGTGCCCAGCGACATCTATCGGTGGTGCACGCGGTGGGACCCGCGCTGGCCCGCGCCGTGCGGCAGGTCGGCACGCTTCCGCGCCGCACTCGCCTGCGAGAGCTGCTGATCGAGTACGCCAGGCCCTAATCGCGGGCGCTGACCACGCTCTCGTGGTGTCCGTCCTGTTGCCGGGGGGTCAATGCCCGCGACTGCCCTCGCCGGCGCCTTCCGGCCGCACGCTCCTTCTTGATCTCTGCGAAGTGCTCGAGGAAGTCGACCTGAATGGTGTGGCGTTTGGACGAGACGTACCTCTTGTGAATCTACCGGTGGTAACTGTCGATCTCCCGCTGCATCTGCTCGCCCGTGGGCAGCGTGGCCGTGCCGTCGAGCAGGTCGGCGACCCAGTCGGCCTGCGCCTCGGCCAGGGGCATGATCGCCCCGAGCGGCTGCACCAGCCCGATGAAGTACAGGCCGGGATGAGCCGGGTCGACGACGCGGTGGTACAGCGAGATGTTGTTGTCGTGTGCCGCCGCGAGCTGCTCGTCGAGAAACGGGAACGTGATCTTGTAGCCCGTGCAGTAGACGATCGTGTCGATCTGCTCGACCGAGCCATCGGCGAAATGCACCGCATCGGCCGCGATGTGGTCGATGTTGGGCTTGACCGTGCTGTCACCATGGCCGAGCCGCGTGAGCAGGTCGTCAGAGATCGTGGGATGGGCCGAGAAGAGTTTGTGGTCGGGCTCAGGCAGCCCGTACTTTTGTGACGCGACCGCGGGAGGCCCGGATGATTGCCGACAGACCCAGTCGCCGCATCCAGAAGAACGGTGCTCGGGCGAAGGGAGACGTGGTGAGGTGGTCGGTCGGAATCCCGAAGACATACTTGGGAAGCACGTGCGCCCCGCGGCGCATGGCCAGGAATGTGCGGTCGGCGACCGTCGACGTCTCGACCGCAATATCGCAGGCTGAGTTGCCGACGCCCAGCACGAGAATCCGCTTCCCCTCGTACCCGTCAAAGGTCTTGTAATAGTGCGAATGCGTTTGGGTACCGGTAAAGGTGTCCGCACCGGGGGAATGCCGGCTCAGGCCAGCGGGGGTCCCAGTGGTGACCATTGGTGACGAGGACCGCCGCGTAGCGCGTCGTGCTGGGCAGCGTCCGTCCACGCCCGCCGACCGTGACGTCCTACCCACCGTCCGCAGGCCGGACGCTCGTGACCTCGGTCTGGAACTGGATCCGATCGCGGAACCCGAAGTGGTCGACGAAGGCGTCGAAGTAGCGCGCGATGTGCTGGTGGTTCGGGTAGGTCGGGTAGACGTCCGACATCGGGAAGGCCTTGTATTCCATGATCTGACGCGAGGTGTTGATATGCAGCGACTTGTAGGCCGATGACATGTTGTTGTCATTGAGGTAGCGCCAGTTCCCACCGATCTCGGACCCGGCTTCGTAGCAGTCAAACGCGATGCCCCGCGCTTGCAACACCTGGCACGCCGCAATCCCGGAGGATCCGGCGCCGATCACGCACACTTGAGCCCGCACGTCCGTCGCCACCCTTCTCCACGAACGTGACCGGGTGGTCACAGGTAGGATGACAGCCACCGGAAGGAACGCAAATGCCCCGAGCCACCTGGGACAACCTAGATGAGCGTCGCCGTGAACGGGTGCTGCACGCTGCGATGGCCGAATTCGGGCGCCGCGGGTACTCCGGCGGAAGCCTCAACGTCATCGCCCGCGAGGCCGGGGTAGCCAAGGGATCACTGTTCCAGTACTTCGAGGACAAGTTCGACTTTTTCGCCTATATAGCCGAGCAGACGTCCCTGAATGTCTACGCCGCGATGATGCCGTTCCTGAGCGGGCCTGCGGTTGACGAGTCGTTCCTGCAGTTCTTCGGCCGCCTGGTGGATGCGTGGATGGATTACATGGCCGTGCATCCGCTCGAACGTGCGGTCACCGCAGCCACGAATCTCGAACTCGACCCGCAGGTCCGACAGGCGATTCGCGAACCCGTGCACCGCCTGTACACGCAGGCGTTGCGGCCTGTACTCGATCAGGCGGTGGCCAGCGGCGACATCGCCGGCGACGCGGACCTCGACGCTTTGCTCGCGATGCTGATCCTGCTGCTGCCACACCTGGCGCTGGCCCCTTTCGAACCAGGACTGGACGCGGCGCTCCCCCTTTACGAGACGAGCGCGACGACACGCTCACAGCACGCTCGGCGCCTCGTCGTCACGGTCTTCGCCTCCGCCCTGACTCGCGATCGCGGCCCAGACTGGTGATCAGGTCGCCCAAGGCGTTCAATGTGGGGCATGAGCCCTGCACCCGCCGGGGACGGTAGCGATCCAGATTGGGAGTACGCGCCGTTGCGGATCCCAGCCGATGTGCCTCGGCTGACCGCAGCGGCGCGACTCTCGCTGCACGCTGAGTTCGGCGGGTGGGAATTGGCCCGCGTGGTGCGCTACATGGACGGGACCCGGCGCGTCCTGCTCCGGCGACGCCGCAGATCAGCCGCCGTGCTGCCGTTGCCTGGTTTACCCGTGTAGTGCAGGCTACTCGACCTGTAAGCGCCGGACGGTGTCCAGCGTGTCCGCCTCCTCAGCCCGCTTGTCGGCGCGGTAGCGCACCACTCGAGCGAATCGCAGCGCCACGCCGCCGGGGTAGCGCGATGAGCGCTGCACGCCATCGAAAGCGATTTCCACGACTTGTTCGGGTCGCACTCGCACGACCCAGCCGTCGGTTGGGCCCTCAGACAACTCACGGAAGCGCTCGGTCTGCCATTCGAGCATCGCGTCCGTCATGCCCTTGAACGTCTTGCCCAACATTATGAAGCCCCCGGTCTTCAGATCGCGGGCGCCGAGGTGGATGTTGGACAGCTTGCCGGTGCGCCGACCCGAGCCCCATTCGACCGCGAGCACAACGAGGTCGAGGGTGTGCACCGGTTTTACCTTCAGCCATCCCGCGCCGCGGCGCCCGGCCTCGTAGGAGGCCGTCAGCGACTTCGCCATCACACCTTCATGGCCGGCGGCGAGCGTTTCGGCCAGGAAAAGTTCCGCGGCCTCGGGGTCGTCTGTTACGAGCCGGCGTACCCGCCCTGGTGCGGGGACAATCGCATCCAACGCCGCCAGGCGCTGGCCGGTCGGTGAATCGAGCAGATCGACGCCGTCAAGGTGGAGAACGTCGAAGATCACCGCGTGCAGCGGCTGCGTGAGCCGCGCGGCCTCGATGTCGACACTCCGGCCGAAACGGGATGCGGTGACCTGAAACGGCTGGGGCCTGCCGTCCGGCCGCAACGCGATCGCCTCCGCGTCGGCAACCAGCGTGGTGACGGGCAGCGCGAGCACTGCTTCGACCACCTCTGGCAGGCGAGCGGTGACATCGTCGAGAGTCCGGGTGAATATGAAAACGTCTCCTCCGTCGCGATGAAGCTGGACCCGCGTACCATCCAGTTTCGCCTCGAACAAGGCCGATCCGCCGAGGCGGGCCAAGGCATCGGCCACCGAACTCGCCGTCTGGGCGAGCATCGGGCTCACCGGCCTTCCCACCTGCAAGGCGAAGGCAGCCAGCGCGGCCGCTCCCCCGCGGAACGCCGCCGCGGCGACGGAGGGCAGGTCCCCGCCGAGCATCGCCGCACGCCTCACGTCGGCGGTAGGTTGGCCGGCGGCGCGCGCAACTGCCTCGGTCATGACGCCAACCAGCGCGCCTTGCCTCAATTCCCCTCCTACGAGCCGGCGCAGGAAGACCTGCTCGTCGATGGTTGCGGCGGCGAACAACTCACGCAACGCGACCGCGCGACGACCCTGCGACCCCGCTCCCTTGAGCGCACCTATCCGGGCGAAAGCAGCGTCGACCGCGGCCACCTCCAGGGATGGATGCCCGGCTGCTTCGGGCACTTCCCGTAGGGTGGCCCACCCGACGCCGATCTGCCTTTGGCGCAACTCCCCGGCCAACCAGGACACGACGATAGCGACCTCATCCGGGCCGGCCAGGCGAAGCAACTGTGCGAGCCGGTCGATCTTTGTCAAACGCGACGACGTTGATCCGACCCCTCGCGAGGCTGCAACGACGTCAGCGAGAAACATGACGGCACAGTCGCACGCGGGTCAGCAGTTCGCCAAGAAGCGCTCCAGCACGCGCACGCCGAACTTTAGCCCCTCGATTGGAACCCGTTCGTCGATTCCATGGAACAGCGCGCTGAAGTCGAGATCGGACGGCAAGAGCAACGGTGAGAACCCGAAGCAGCGAATCCCGAGGGTCGAGAAGGCTTTCGCATCGGTGCCTCCGCTCATGAGGTAGGGCACCGGGTGGCCCTGCGGATCTTCGGCTCGGATTGCCTCGCACATGGCATCCACGAGCACCCCGTCGAAGCTTGTCTCGACCGCAATGTCGCGATGAATGAACTCTCGTTCCACGCCGTCACCGACCATCGCGTCGAGCGCCTTGTGCAGCGCCTCCTCTTGGCCGGGCAGGTAACGAGCATCGATCGTCGCCTCCGCGGTGGACGGAATCACATTGCTCTTGTAGCCCGCCTCGAGCATCGTCGGGTTGGCCGTGTTGCGAACGGCCGCCCCGAGCATGCGAGCCATGTTGCCCAGGCTCGGAATCCATTGCTCCGGGTCGTCCGGATCGAGATCCATTCCGGTGGCGGCCGCGACCGATTCCACGAGCGCACGCACGGTGTCAGTGATGACAATCGGAAACTCGTACGTGCCGATCCGAGATACCGTCTCGGCCAGGCGCGTCACGGCGTTGTCGTCGTGCAACATCGAACCGTGGCCGGGGCGCCCGTGTGACCTCAGGCGGATCCAGTTCATGCCCTTCTCTGCAGTCTGGATGAGATAGAGCCGCGTGCTCTCGTTCAGCGACACACTGAACCCGCCAACCTCGCTGATCGCCTCGGTGCACTCGGCGAACAGGTCCGGGTGATTGTCGACGAGAAAGTGCGAACCCAACTTGCCACCGGCCTCCTCGTCCGCGAGGAAGGCGAGCACGATATCGCGCGCCGGCCGGTGGCCGGCGCGGGCCCACTGCCGCACGAGCGCCAACGTCATGGCGTCCATGTCCTTCATATCTATGGCGCCCCGGCCCCACACATACCCGTCACGGACTTCGCCGGCGAACGGGTCCACAGACCACTCGCTCGCCTCGGCGGGCACGACGTCGAGATGGCCGTGGATGAGCAGCGGGGCACGGCTCGAGTCCGTGCCTTCGATACGGGCAATCGTCGAGGCGCGGCCCGGCGCCGATTCGATGATCTGTGTGTCGATGCCGACCTCGTCCAGCTTGTGGGCGACCCACTCGGCGGCAGGGCGCTCCGGATTCGTCGGATTGGCGGTGTTGATCCGGATGAGTTCGCCGAGAAGGTCGACAACCTCATCCTCTGCCGAAGCAGAGGGTTCGTGGACTGTGCTCATATGTCGTTCCTACCAGCATGCGAGCGCATGTGCGGTTGGTTCCGGACCGGTGCGTTCAGCTGCCGCGCGCGTGGGTGGGGCTAGAGTGCATGGGCTAAACTCGCTGGGCACTCGTCCGGGTGGCGGAATGGCAGACGCGCTAGCTTGAGGTGCTAGTGCCCTTTATTGGGCGTGGGGGTTCAAGTCCCCCCTCGGACACCCCTGCGATGTCTCGGGACATCGTGCACAGATGTCTCGGGACATAGTGAACACCTTCAGGTTGCTGGGGGTGTTTTTTGTTGTGGTTGGTAGTCGCGGTGGGGGTGGAGTTGGAAGTCGCGTAGTAGTCG
>JALYIL010000081.1 GCA_030775825.1 Actinomycetota bacterium | reverse complement strand
GGTTGCTGCCTCGCTTCCCCGGGGTTGCTGCCTCGCTTCCCCGGGGTTGCTGCCTCGCTTCCCCGGGGTTGCTGCCTCGCTTCCCCGGGGTTGCTGCCTCGCTTCCCGGGGTTGCTGCCTCGCTTCCCCGCCGAGATGACAGCTCAGATGGCCCCTGGTGGGCGATCTCAGGGGGGAAGGGAAAGGGAGGTCACCAAAGAGGCGGTCAGCGGAGGCGGCGGACCCGACGCATGGACCCGGAGCAGAAGGAGCCGAAGCAGAAGAACGGCGGCCCCCCCGGGTCATCCGTAGGTGTCACGCGGACCTCGAGCACCCCGAACGGAGAAACCACCGTGCTTCCAGCTCGGTCCCGTCGGTCCGACGAAGTGCACCTTCGTCACGACCTGCGGCCCTAGCTCATTCACGAGCCTGGCGAGGACGGTCGAGGACAGCAGCCGCAACTGCGTGGCCCATGCGCTCGACTCAGCTTCGACCTTCAACTCCCCGGCCGTCAGCGTCGTAGGTCGGCAGTGCGCGGCCACCTCCTCGCCCACGAGCCCGGACCAGTCGGCAAACACCCGCGCCGCGGCCAGCGGCTGCTCCCACCCGCGGTCCTCGACATATCCAGCCAGTACATTGCCGACCAATTGCGGGTCGTTGTCGTCCGGGCCCGGACCGGAGTAGCCGCCCCGACGTTGATTCCCGGTCGCCCGGGGGCGCTCCTTTTTCCGGGGCTTCGGGCGGCTTCGTGCCAGACGCTGTGCCTCAGCGAGTGCGGTAGCCGGCAGATTCCCGCGCGTCGTCGTCGGCTCGTCCCGCAGACCCCCCGCGGTCCCTTCGGAATTGCCGGCCCTATCCACAGCAGACCTGGTTTTTCCACCGCGCACTGTGGAGAAAGGGTCGATCTGTGTCGACGGTGCCTCGCCGTCTCCCGCCGCTGCCGGACTCTTCCTGTCGTCACGCCCCGACTCAGTGGACACGCCGCACCTCGCCGTTCTCCACGTCGTAGCGCGCGCCCAACAGTTGCTCCGGGACGTCGGACGGCACAGCCGCTGTGACCACAGTCTGCTCAGCCTTGGCAGCCACCAACGCCAGTTGCTCACGTCTGTCGGTGTCGAGTTCGGCAAACACGTCGTCCAGGACGAGAACCGGCTCGGCACCCGACGGGTAGTCCGCGCGGAGCAACTCGTAGCTGCCAAGCCGCAGGGCCAGCGCCACCGACCACCCCTCGCCGTGACTTGCGTAGCCGCGGACCGGTAGGAGGCCGAGGGCGAGGTCGAGATCGTCTCGGTGCGGCCCGACGAGGTTGACGCCGCGCTCCAATTCGGCCGGTCGCATCCGAGCCAACTCGGAGAGCAACGCCGCCTCCAGGGCTTCGACCGCCGCATCCTCCAGTTCGGTGGGCGATTCGGCCGTAGCGTCGCCGAGTTCAGGGAACGCCGAACTCACCGAAGTGCTATAGCGCAGGGTCATCGGCGCGCTCGCGGGGGCAACCTGGGCGTAGGCCGCGACACTATGGGGCCGTAGCGCGCGCAGCGCCGCCAACCGGGCAGCCAGGAGCTGGGCTCCGTGCGCTGCTAGGTGCCCGTCCCACACGTCCAGCGTCGAGATATCGCCACCGCCGCCGGATCGTCGGGCGGTGTTCGCCGACTTCAGAAGTGCTGCCCGCTGCTTGAGCACCCGGTCGTAATCGGCGCGAACCCCTGCCATCAGGGGTGAGCGAGCAACGACGAGATCGTCCAGGAAGCGCCGACGCTCGCTCGGGTCCCCCCGCACGATCGCCAGGTCTTCGGGAGCGAAGATCACCGAGCGCAGCACGCCGAGTACGTCACGAGGGCGAGTCACCGGGGAACCGTTGAGCTTCGCCCGATTGGTACGGCCCGCCGTGATGTCGAGTTCAACCCGCAGTTCGCGCCCGCCGGCCACGACCGCAGCCTGAATGACAGCGTGCTCGGCGCCCGTTCGGATCAACGGAGCGTCAGTCGGAACCCGGTGGCTGCCGAGATTGGACAGGTAGCCGAGTGCCTCGATCAGGTTGGTCTTGCCCTGGCCGTTCGAGCCGATGAACACCGACGGCCCGGGCTCGAACGACACGTCCGCGCTGCGCCAACTGCGGAAGTCGCTGACCGACAGGTGCCGGACGTACATGCCTGACGCAGCTCAGCCCGGCAGACGAACGGGCATGATCAGGTAGGTGTACTCGGTGCCGTCCGCGGCATCCGGTCGAAGCACCACCGGCTTATTAGACGAGGTAAACAGCAGACGAGCACTTACTGAGGACAAGGCGCCTAGTCCATCCAGGAGAAATTGGGGATTGAACGCCGTGGTGATCGCGTCCCCGTCATAGACGACCTCGAGCTGTTCCTCGGCGCGTCCCTCGTCCTCCCCGCCGGCGCTCAGTGCGACGGAGCCCTCTGTGAATTCCAGGCGCACTGGAGCGTTTCGGTCCGCGACCAAGGCGACCCGCTTGACCGCCTCGACGAACGGCCCCACGGTGACCTCTGCGGTCGATGCCCATTCCGACGGCAGCAGCGAGCGATACGCCGGGAAGGTCGCATCGAGCAACCGAGTGGTGGCTCGGCTAGAGCGACCACCGGAGCTTCCGGAGAAGCCGATTATTCCTTCGCCGGTTCCCCCGGTCGAGGACAGGGCAATCGTCATGGGGTTACTGCTCGACAAGCTCTTGGCGGCGTCCGCGAGCGTGCGCGCCGGCACCAGCACCTGAGCTGAGGCAGCACTGGGGGACTCGGGGGTCCAGCTAAGTTCGCGCACCGCGAGGCGATATCGGTCGGTTGCAGCGAGGGTGAGCCGCTCGCCCTCGATCTCCAATCTCACGCCGGTGAGCATCGGCAAGGTGTCATCACGGCCGGCTGCGACTGCGACCTGCGCGACAGCGGTAGCGAATTCCGCGCTGTCGACGGTCCCGGCGGTCGTCGGCATCGCCGGTAGCTTTGGATAGTCCTCCACCGGCATCGTCGGCAGGGTGAATCGGGCCGAACCACAGGAGATCGTCAGCCGTGTCCCGTCAACAGTGACATCGACCGGATGCGGCGGCAGGGCTCGTGAAATCTCCGCAAGTAAGCGGCCGGAAACGAGTGACTGACCCGACGAGCCGGCGGCGATTTCGAGGTCGACCTCGGTCGAGGCCTCGAGGTCAAAGCCTGAGATCGACAGTTGATCGTCATTGACTGACAGCAGCAGGCCAGCGAGGACCGGAATGGTCGGTCTCGGCGACAGGCTCCGGGCTGCCCACGCCACTGCTTCGGCGAGTGCGTCGCGCTCCACCCGGAACTTCATCGTGCCTCCATGTGCGGTTGCCGTAGCGGGGATGGTGTCAGGCTGCCAGGCAGCTAATCCCCAGAATGCGGCAGGTGGGTGCTCTTGAGGTTGTTCATCTCTAGGTAATGCTTATCGTCTGTCGTCTTCGCGTCTGTGGATCGTGTGGATAACTGCTTACAGGCCGGGGTCTTCGGGCGCTGAGGCTGTGGACAGAATGCTCCGATCCTGCCTCGGACCACCGACAAGCGGTGGATGGCTGGCGACGTGTCCTCGATGTCCACAGCAACCACCGCGGTATCCACAAACATCTCCACCGTGCTCGCTGGGTGGCCCCGTTCACCGGCCGGGCTGTGTGCGCCGAGTGCGGTGTGACCACCGAGGGCGTGATCACGTGCGGGCCCGCACCTTGATGCGGCTGGTGAGCTCGGCGATCTGGTTGTAGACGGTCAGCTTCTCGGCCATCTGGGTACGGATCTTGCGATCGGCGTGCATCACCGTGGTGTGGTCACGGTTACCGAACTTCTCGCCGATCTTCGGCAGGGAAAGGTCGGTCAGTTCGCGGCACAGATACATGGCCATCTGCCGGGCGCTGACGAGAACACGGCTTCGGGAACTACTCGTCAGGTCGTCGATCGAGACCGCGAAGTACTCGGCGGTGACGGCCATGATGGTGGCTGCGCTTATCTCGGGCCGATCTGACTCGCCCACCAGATCCTTGAGAACCGTCTCAGTCAGCGTCATGTCGACCGCTTGGCGGTTGAGACTCGCGAACGCGGTGACCCGAATGAGCGCGCCCTCCAACTCGCGGATGTTGCTCTGGATTTTTGACGCGATGAACTCGAGGACCTCGGGCGGGGGGTTCATGCCCTCCTGCGCCGCCTTCTTGCGCAGGATCGCGATCCGCGTTTCGAGATCAGGCGCCTGGACGTCGCTGATCAAACCCCATTCGAACCGGGTACGCAGCCGGTCTTCCAATGAGGACAGCTGCCGCGGCGCCTTGTCGGAACTGATGACGATTTGCTTGTTGGCGTTGTGCAGCGTGTTGAACGTGTGGAAGAACTCTTCTTGCGTCCGCTCGGCGCGCTCCAAGAACTGGATGTCGTCGATCAGGAGCAGGTCGACGGAACGGTAGCGAGACTGGAACGCCTGCATCTTGTCGTCGCGGACCGAGTTGATGAAGTCGTTGGTGAATTCTTCGCTGGAGACGTAGCGGGTGCGAAGACCTGGAAGTAACCGCTGCGCGTAATGCCCGATGGCGTGCAGTAGGTGCGTCTTGCCCAGCCCGGAGTCGCCATACACGAACAGCGGGTTGTAGGCCTTGGCCGGCGCCTCGGCAACGGCGACCGCCGCCGCGTGGGTGAACCTGTTGCTGGAGCCGATAACGAACGTGTCGAACGTGTACTTGGGATTGAGCCGGGCGTCGCGGTCGTTGGGTACTGGGCCGCTTCGACCCGGTGTGTACAGGCCGGGCGAGGTTGGCGCGGGCCGCGCGTCGGTCCGCGGCCATGGATCGTGCTCGTCATCGTCGACTGCGTACGCGTCCGTTTGCTCAAGCTGGCTGTCTGCGGCCTCAACCTGTTCATCGGGGTGCTGCACCGTGACGGCAACCCGGATGTCTCGCCCGAGTTCCTCGCTGAGCACGGCCGCGATCAGAACGCGAAGCCGGGTTTCGAGGTACTCCTTGGCGAAGTCGTTGGGAGCGGCGAGAAGCGCCGTGTCCTCGACCAGGCCCAGCGGTCGGGTGAGGTTGATCCATGCCTTCTGCTGGGGGCGGATCGTGTTGTCATCGAAGCGGGTCTTAGCTCGGTTCCACACGTCGACGAGTTCGCTTCTGTCGTCCACGGTGCGGGTTCACTCCAGTTGTGTCGGCGTCTAGAACTGCCTGATCTGCCTACCATCTCACGGTCAAGCCGTCGCCAAATCCACAGAGTTTTCCACAGCCTGTGTACGCAGACCCACCCCGGGTGGACGGGCCTGAGCCACGGATGGATGGTGGCTCGGTGGGCGAACCTAACAGCGCCTGTGGATGACGACAATAGGCTCCGGCGTGTCGTCATGGATGACCGGCCTGGCGGTCCTAATTTGCAGGATTGGCCGGGAGCCGGTTTGACCTGTGACCGCTGCGATCCGTACCGTAGATCGGTCTGTGGTGTGCGGCGGTCATTGGGCGCACACCTGAGCCACCACTGGTCACCAATGGCAATTGCCTCGGATTGCAGATCGCGCCCACGCGGTCATCCGGAGCGAGTGCCTGACCTCCGTAACGATGGAGTCCAACCGTGAGCAAGCGCACATTCCAGCCGAACAACCGCCGTCGCGCAAAGACGCACGGCTTCCGGTTGCGGATGCGCACTCGCGCCGGCCGCGCGATCGTATCGGCGCGTCGCCGCAAAGGCCGTCGCGAGTTGTCGGCCTAAGCTAGCTGCCGGTCCACCGACTCGCATCCCGTGTTGCCGTCAGCGAATAGGCTACGACGCTCCACCGACTTCGCCACGGTGCTCAAATCCGGCGTTCGGGCGCGGCGCGGTCACTTGGTCATGCATGTGTGCCGCGGAATGCAGACTGACGCGGCGGTGGTCGGGTTGATCGTCGGCAAAGGTGTCGGCGGCAGCGTAGTCCGGCACCAGGTCAGCCGGCGTTTGCGGGCGCAACTCGCTGAGCGGGTCGAGCGACTCCCGGCCGGGAGCGGC
Organism: Actinomycetota bacterium; assembly: GCA_030775825.1. Taxonomy (GTDB): domain Bacteria; phylum Actinomycetota; class Actinomycetes; order Mycobacteriales; family Jatrophihabitantaceae; genus JALYIL01. Next base: position 9,173 of record JALYIL010000081.1, on the reverse strand, counting down.
ACCGTTGTACGTGCCCTGCCCGGGGCCGCGGCGGACACATCCCAGCGGCTTGGCACCGATCTGGATCTCCTCCTCGGCCGGTTGGTGGAGGCATCCACCACGGCATCGAACACCGGGACACCCGCCCCGAATGGTGCGCGTCGATCAGTGAGCTCTGGATGAGGGCGCGTGGCGGCCTGACTCAGGCAGTCCTGGCCGTTCTTCGCTTCTATCAGAGTGCGGTCAGCCCCGCGTTTGCGCCGAAGTGCAGATACACACCAACCTGCAGCGCGTATGCCGTCGAAGCAATTGGCCGGTTCGGTCTCGGCCGTGGCGCCTGGTTGGCGACGCGGCGGTTGCTGCGTTGCCACCCGTTTCACGCCGGGGGGCACGACCCTGTGCCGCCGCTCGTTTCTCCGCCTGACAGCATCCGGAGACCCGTAACGCCTCCCGCCGCGCAGCCGGCCGCCTAGGAGAAGTTTAATGTTCAACTTCCTGTACACAGCGGTTTCGTGGGTGTTGCTGCGCTGGCACTCTGTCTTCAGCCTGTTCCTTGACAAGAACAGCGGGCTGAACTGGGCACTCTCCATCGTTTTCCTGGTGGTAACGGCGCGCCTGTTGCTGTTCAGGTTGTTCATCAAGCAGGTGCATTACCAGCGGCACATGCAGGAGATGCAACCGCTGATCCAGAACCTTCGCAAGAAGTACAAAGACGATAAGCCTGAGATGCAGCGACAGATGATGAAGCTGCAGCAGGAGCAGGGTTTCAATCCACTCGCCGGCTGCCTGCCGATGTTCTTGCAGTTCCCGATCTTCATCGGGCTGTTCCACGTCCTGCGCCACCTGTCGAACTCAGTTGTGATCGCCGACAATCTGCACTCGGCGACTCCGTCCCAGCTTCAGAAGCTCACGCTCTACAGCTTCTCTCAGAGCGAGACGATTAGTGCCGCCAAGGCGCGATTGTTCAGCGCCCCCTTGGCAGCCCGGCTCACCGACACATCTCATCAGATCCACGATCTGCTGGGCGGCAACGGCACCCAGACCCGAATCGTGATCGTAATCCTGGTCGTGTTGAGTGCGGCGGCCACGTTGATCACCCAACTGTTGGTGCGCCGGGGCCAGACCACGGTTCCAGAGGGCACCGCAGCCACCATTCAGCGACTCATGCTTGTGTTCATCCCGATCAGCACACTCGGATCAGGCCTGTTTTTCCCGCTCGGAGTCCTGCTGTATTGGTTTACGAGCAATGTCTGGACGATGGCGCAGCAGCTCTATGTGAACCGGTTCCATCCGCCGACGCCGAAGGAGACTCCGGTGGTCGGGGAGTTAGGCAAGTCGCTGGCGCCTCGACCCGGCCAGCGGCCCTCCCGGGCGAAGGATGCGCCGCCGTCATTGGTCAAGCAGGTGCCCTCAGACGGTGTGACGGAGCCCGCCGATTCAACGTCCCCGTCGCCGCCACCGGCCCGCAACGTGCCTCGACCAGGTCAACGCCCAGCGCGGCCCGGCGGTAGTCGGCCACCTGCCAAACGACCTAGCCAAGCGAAGAAGCGGCGCTAGCTAGTAGACCTGATCGGCCGTTCCGCAAGGGTCCACCGGGAGCGCGTCGACACATCAAAGAGATCGTCGAGAGGATCTACGGACGTGAGCGATACCGAGGTAGCAACGGAAGGTGCCGTCGACAGCGGCAGTGCAGGCGGGGTGGTAGGCGGGGCGGAGGACGCGGACAGCGTGGACGACAGTCCGGCCAGTGAGCCCGGCGTCGAGGACGATGTCGCCCGCGACGATGACGACGCGGCGGATGACAACGCGTTCCTCGTACAGGAAGGCGACATCGCCGCTGACTACCTCGAGCGGTTGCTCGACATCGTCGACTACGACGGTGATATCGATCTCGATGTCGAAAACGATCGGGCGATCGTGGCGATCGTCGGCACGGATCTCCAGGCACTCGTTGGAGCGCACGGCGAGACTCTCGACGCGCTGCAGGAACTGACCCGCCTGGCCGTCCAACAGAAGACGGGTGTTCGCAGCCGGTTGATGCTGGATGTCAGTGGTCACCGCCAGGCGCGCCGCGAAGAACTTGGCCGCCTGGCACGGGAGATCGCGAAGCAGGTTATCGAGTCTGGGCAGTCCCAGCGTCTGGCCCCGATGAACCCGTTCGAGCGTAAAGTTGTCCACGACACGATCTCCGCGATTGACGGCGTGCGTAGCGAGTCTGACGGCGAAGAGCCGGCCCGGCGCGTCGTTGTGCTCGTCGAGGGATGACCGCACCGCGGTCGGTGCTACCTACCGCGGGCGTACCGGCGATGCGACATTCAGTTCCCGATGGGGCATCAATTCCGGTTAGTGCTGCGGCACGGGCGGTCTTCGCTGACCGAACGGACTTAGCCGTCAGGTACGCCGAGCTCCTGGCGACCGAAGCCGTGACGCGTGGTCTGCTGGGGCCACGTGAGGTGCCGCGGATCTGGGAACGCCACCTACTGAACTGTGCGGTGGTGACCGAACTTCTCCCTCCCCGGGCCCGGATTGTCGACGTTGGGAGCGGCGCAGGTTTACCAGGCTTGACCCTGGCCGTCCGGCGTCCTGATCTGACCGTCGTTCTGGTCGAGTCTCTTCGCCGGCGAGTGGACTTCTTGACGGGGGCAGTTGCGGAGTTGGGTCTCGGGCGTGCCGTCACGGTGGTTCATGGCAGGGCGGAGGACTCGGCGGTGCTGGCCTCGGTAGGCGATGCGCAGTGGGTCACCGCACGAGCCGTGGCGCCCCTCGGTCGGTTGGTGGAATGGTGCCTACCACTGCTTCGACCGGGTGGTCGGTTGCTGGCACTCAAGGGCGCGAGCGCGGTGGCGGAGGTCGGCGAGCACATAGCGGCAGTGAAACGATTCGGTGGGGCGGATGTGCAAGTTGTTCGTTGCGGCGCTGGCCTTCTCGACGAGCCCACCACCGTCGCGATCGTCGTTCGGTCGCCTTCGCGCGAGAGAAGGAAGTAGTGACACAGCACTCAAGAGGTGTGGCGGCTCTCACAAGTGGCCAAGCGAGTGCCCGGACTGCTCCATTCTTCCGGGCTGGTGTTTCACGTGGAACCGAGCCAAGCGATGGTTCAGGTCGGCCCCTGCAAGCCAACGTTTCACTCACGGCCGGTGGCACCGATTCGCCCCCCCAGAGCGCTCGCGCTGATGTTTCACGTGAAACCAACCAATCCGATGTTTCACGTGAAACCGAGTTCGACACTCCAATTGCGCGTGAGACCGCGCAGGCAATTCATGTCCTGAACGTTCGCCAAGAGACCTGGCCCCGGCCTGCCGCAACACGCGTTATCACCGTGGCAAACCAGAAGGGCGGCGTCGGGAAGACTACAACCACCGTGAACCTCGCCGCAGCCCTGGCATTGCACGGACTGCGTGTCCTCGTCATCGATCTGGATCCGCAAGGCAACGCGAGCACCGCGCTTGGAATCAGGCACACCGTCGGTACCCCGTCGATATATGACGTGTTGCTCGGTGGTGCCGCGATCGATGACGTTACCGCGGTAGCAGACTTCAGCGAGAATCTGCGCTGCGTCCCGGCAACCCTTGATCTCGCAGGAGCGGACATCGAGCTCACCTCGCAGGTAGCGCGCGAGTACCGCCTTCAGCGAGCGGTAACCGAGTTCCTGGAGTCCGGTGCCCCTGTCGACTATCTCCTGATCGATTGCCCACCATCACTCGGCCTGCTCACCCTCAACGCGCTGGTCGCCGCCCGTGAGGTGTTGATCCCCATCCAGTGCGAGTACTACGCCCTGGAGGGCCTGGCCCAGCTCCTGAACACCGTGGAGCTTGTGCGCTCGCATCTGAATCCACGGCTCGAGGTCACCACGGTCCTGCTCACAATGTACGACGGCCGGACCCGTCTCGCCGACCAGGTGGCCGACGAAGTGCGCAGCCATTTCAAAGAGCTGGTGCTCGCCCCGGTCATCCCTCGTAACGTCCGAGTCTCAGAGGCCCCCGGGTTTGGACAGACGGTTATGACGTATGACGCCGGTTCGCGGGGTGCCATCGGGTACCTTCAGGCAGCTCGTGAAATCGCCGATCGTGGCGCTGCCCCGGCTGATCAACGTGCCGGCGAGGGACAGACCGGCGAGGGACAGACCGGCGAGGGACGGACCGGCGAGGGACGCAGCAAGGACGATGTTGGGGAGGCGTGGACGTGACCACAAAGAATCGCCGAGGCGGGCTTGGGCGAGGCCTCGGCGCACTCATCCCGACGGCTCCCCCTGAAGGTGCACCCAGCGGGCCTGGATCCTCGACGCCATCGCCCACTGATATCTACTTCGGAGCCCAGCCGACGACCGTCGCCACAAACCCACCCAACCAGGCTTCCGCAGAGGCGGTACCGGCCACCGAGGGCCCACTTCCCGTCCCAGGCGCTTCCTTTGCCGAATTGCCGCTGTCAGCGATTCACCCGAACGCGAAGCAGCCACGGCAGGTCTTCGACGAGGACGCGCTCGCCGAACTCACGCACTCAGTTCGCGAGTTCGGGGTGCTCCAACCGATCGTGGTTCGCGCGGCGGGCGACGGCTACGAACTCGTCATGGGCGAGCGGCGTCTGCGTGCGGCTCAAGCAGCCGGGCTCGACACCATTCCCGCGATCATCCGCACGACGGGTGACGATGCGATGCTGCGCGATGCCCTGCTGGAGAACATCCACCGCGCACAACTCAATCCACTCGAGGAGGCCGCTGCCTACCAGCAACTGCTCGAGGAATTCGGCACAACGCACGATGAGCTGGCGCTGCGAATCGGCCGCAGCCGCCCCCAGGTCACCAATACGATCCGGTTGCTGAACCTGCCTATTCCTGTGCAACGGAGGGTAGCGGCGGGGGTGTTGTCCGCAGGGCACGCCAGGGCGTTGCTGAGCCTTGAAGATCATGATCTGCAGGATGAGCTCGCCAGCCGGATCGTGGCCGAGGGGATCTCGGTGCGGGCAACGGAAGAACTCGTGGCTCTGCACGCCAGCGGCCACGCGGCGAAGAAGCAGGCGCGCCGAGCGAGTGTTGCGCGGTTTTCCGCACCGGCCGTAACGGAACTCGCGGACCGGCTGTCAGACGAGTTCGACACCCGGGTGCGGGTTGAGTTGGGCCGGCGCAAGGGGAAGATCACCGTCGAGTTTGGCTCCATCGACGACTTGGAGCGGATCGTGGGCCTCATCGCGCCGTCGATTGCTACTCGGTCGTTTGCCCATCCGGATCAGGCGTCCGCCGGCCAAACCTCTGCCGAGCCAGCCCCCGCCGACCCAGCCCCCGCCGAGCCGGCGTCGAACGAGCCGTAGGCAACGCTCACCTCGAATGGTCGCCGCCCCCGGCGCAGTGAGGGCGATCTCTGATCCGGGGCCGGATACCCAAGGCTGACCACGCCAATGGGAGTGAGACGCTCCGGAACAGCGAAGGCCTTGCGAAAGGTGTCCTGGCGATCGCCGGGGATTCCGAAGAACAGCCCACCCAACCCTTGTTCAACGACACCCAACAATAAAATCATCGCCGCCATACCCGCGTCGATGTGCCAGTAAGGAACCGGCCAATCCTGCTCTTCGGGCGGCGTCGAACCCTTGTCGGCTTCCGCGTACCGGGCAAGATATGCATTCCGATCGGAGAACACAACAATGAGGGCGGGCGCGGATTGGACCCGGGCAAGCCATGGGTCCGGGAACCCACTCTGCGCCGTGGCATTCCAGAACCGGTCTCGCGACGTTATGTCATCCAGGACGAGGAATTGCCACCCCTGGGTATGCCCGGCAGACGGTGCCCGCATCGCGAGCCTGAGGAGCTCGTCGATCGTCTCGCGGGGCACCGGCCGAGTTGAGTCATATGAACGGACCATCCGCCGGGCCAGCACCACATCACGCAACTGCATGTCCGTGAGACTGCCAGCAATAACTGATGTCGAGGTAACCGGGGGATGTGCGAAGGTTTCACGGTGGACCTGAGGCAATCGCGCAAGCTCGAAGACGTCTGTTACGACATCCGTGGACCGGTGCTCGAGGAGGCAAAGCGACTCGAGGAGGAAGGCCGGCGGATCATCAAGCTCAACATCGGCAACCCGGCTCCGTTCGGTTTCGACGCTCCCGAGGAAATCCTGGTCGACGTCATCCGGAACCTGCCGAATGCACAGGGCTACTGCGATTCCCAAGGTCTGCTCTCGGCACGGACCGCTATCGTCCAGCACTACCAGGAGCGAGGCATCGATTCCGTCGACGTCGATGACATCTGGCTCGGCAACGGGGTAAGCGAGTTGATCAGCCTGGCCCTGCAGGCCATGCTCGACAACGGCGACGAGGTTCTGGTGCCCGCCCCGGACTATCCGCTGTGGACGGCGTCGACGTCCTTGGCCGGCGGGCGCCCGGTGCACTACCTGTGCGACGAGGCGAGCGGCTGGCTGCCTGACCTCGACGACATACGGGCCAAGGTCACCGACCGTACAAAAGCGATCGTGGTGATCAACCCCAACAACCCGACCGGCGCGGTGTATCCCGACGCCATCCTGCGCGGTATCGCCGACGTCGCGCGGGAACACGGACTCGTCGTCCTGGCCGATGAGATATACGACAAGATCCTCTACGACGACGCGGTGCACATCCCCTTCGGAGCACTCGCGCCTGAGGTCTTCACGCTCACGTTCAACGGGCTGTCGAAGGCCTATCGGCTCGCAGGATTCCGGTCCGGATGGCTCATGGTCACCGGTCCGAAGCGGCACGCGACGAGCTACCTCGAGGGCATCACCATCCTGGCCAACATGCGCCTGTGCGCGAACGTGCCGGCCCAGCACGCGGTCCAGATGGCGCTCGGGGGGCGGCAAAGCATCCGCGATCTCGTCCTGCCGGGTGGGCGTCTGCTCGCGCAGCGCGACGCGGCAATGGCGGCGTTGTCGCAGATACCGGGTGTCACGTGCGTGAAACCGAAGGGAGCTCTTTATGTCTTTCCGCGCCTTGACCCCGACGTTTATCCCATTGCAGACGACCAGCAATTCGTCCTGCAATTGCTGCGCGAACAGCATGTCCTGGTCGTGCAGGGGACCGGGTTCAACTGGCCGGCCCCGGACCACCTTCGCATCGTCACGCTGCCCCGAGCCGACGACCTGACAGAGGCAATTGGCCGGATCGGGCAGTTCCTGAGTACCTACGACGGCGCTGCCGTTCCCGGATAGACCGTTCGCGCCGCGACTGTCCAGCGATTACGATTCCCTGGTCGGATCGATTCACGCCTGCCCGCCGTGGAGTCTGTGGTGTCGCGTCGTCTCGTGAGCGTCACGCTCGACAATCTCAACGATCTGCCGCTGCACTGCCGGTCGTGCGTGTTCTGGGAGCTCGACCCGCTGGCAGGTGAGCGGGCCCGCGACGGCGGGTCGGCCGAGCTGGAGAAAGAGGCCTGGGTATCGGACACGCTGCTGGAATGGGGCAGCTGCGGCCAGCTGGTTTATGTCGACGGGATACCAGCCGGTTACGTGCTCTACGCACCACCGGCCTACGTTCCTCGGTCGGTCGCCTTTGCGACCTCCCCAGTGAGTTCCGACGCCGTGTTGCTGATGACAGCGCGGCTGGCGCCGGAGTTCGCCGGTGCCGGTCTTGGCCGAATGCTTGTTCAAGGCGTGGCACGCGACGCCGCACGCCGGGGCGTCAAAGCCATCGAGGCGTTTGGCCGTGCCGCGGCACCAAGATCGCAGCCGCCCGAACAGTGGGCGAGGCCACCCCGCCATGCTTCCGAACCGACCGTGTCCTGCCTGCTCCCGGCCGACTACCTGGTGGCCGTGGGCTTCAAGACGGTCCGGCCCCACCCGCGGACCCCGCGGCTGCGCCTGGACATCAAGTCGACGGTGTCGTGGAAGGAAGACGTTGAGTACGCCCTCGAACGGCTGCTCGGATCGATGCAGAGCCCCGTGCTGGCCCGCTGAACCGACCCGTCAGGGCTGGGCCACGGCGGGAATACGCAGGACCCCGGTAGGCGGGTCGTCGGCGAGGGGCAGGTAGAGGCGCTGAACGGCTACCAGGAGGCCCTCGGCGGCGGTGTCGCGGAACAGGGGGTCGATGAGCAGGGCCCGGTCGATCGGCGAACTGAGGTACCCGAGCTCGACGCGCACAGCGGGCATCCGGGTCAGCCGGAGCAGCCCCCAACTCTTGCCGTGGGTGCGCCCGTCGACCAGCCCGGTTCGAGCCACGAGCTCGCGCTGCACCAGGTCAGCCAGCCGCTCGCCGATTGTCGACACCGATTCCGCGCCGCCAAAGTAATACGCGGCGACTCCGCTCGCCCTGCCCGAGGCAAAGCCGTCGATGTGCAACGACAGCAGCAGGTCGGCGCCGACTTCGTTGGCCAGCGCTGCCCGCTGCTCGTCGCTGGCGCCCTTGTTCGGCCCACGGGTGAGCCACGACCGCACACCCAACGCGCTGAGCCGGCCCTCCAGCCGGACGGCGAGATCCCACACCAGGTTCGCCTCGGTGATGTCCCCATATACGTTGCCTGGGTCATCGCCGCCGTGGCCTGGGTCCACGACGATGCGCTTGCCGAGCAGATTCGGGCCGGAGGCCGCGACGGCGGCGCTCTCTCGCAGCAGCTGCGGTCGGCCACCGACGACGCGCCGGCCGAGCTGGCGCAGAGCGCGCAGTGTCGCGAATCCGCAGATGCCGTCGGCGACTAGCCCGTAGTCCCGCTGAAAGGCCCGGGTGCCTTCGGCGGTCGATGCGCCGAACACTCCGTCGGCCCGGACGACGTCATAACCCAGTTCGAGCAGCTGGACCTGCAGCGCGGCGACGTCGTCTCCAGACAGCGGCTGAGCCGGATCGTGCGATAGCAGCCGGTCGCCGAGCCGCCAGTGCGCTCCGGTGAGCGCCAGGTAGGTCTCCGAGCCGACGGCGCCGTCTACCGAGATACCCCGGCGTTGCTGGAAGTGCCGAACGGCGAGTTCGGTGGCCTCGTCGAAGACATCGAGCGCTCCGGGGTCGGTGTTGTCCAGCAGCCCGAGGGTGGCGAGCATCCGCCGCACCTCGGCGACCGCAGTACCTGAGGCGCCGCGGTGGAGATGCTGCATGACAGGTGGTTTCCTCTTGACGTCTTCGCGGGGCGTTTACCTGGTGGCCTTGCTGGGTGGACCGTTCGACGTTGTGTCCGGTCGCCATTGTGCCTCAGCGTCGGCACTTCACCGAAACGTGCCCAAAACACGAACAGTGCGGCC
>JALYIL010000080.1 GCA_030775825.1 Actinomycetota bacterium | reverse complement strand
CCGCAATGGGGCGGCGCGTACTGCGGCCCCATGTTCACCCGGCCCGGCGAGGCGTGGACGTTGAAGCGGTGGCTCGCTGACCCGCCGATGCCGATCAAACCCGAAACCCGTCGCCTGGTGGGTGTCTGATGAACACCTCGGGCATCGTCTCCAACATCGTCGGACTACTCGACAACCTGCACGAAGACGAGTTCACCCATATCTACGACACCCAGATCGACCGCGTCGACTTCGTCGGTAAGGCCGCGAACGGGACTCCGTTCCTGCTGGCCAAGTCGCAGGGCGGCCTGATGGATCCGGCCGAGGTGCGGCGCCTGATCAAAGCGGCCACCCCGGCGCAAGTGGCCGTCTTCAACGAGGCCGGAAAGCTCGTCGGCACCGTCGACCCGAAGAAACTCGTCCCGATCACATCCGCCAAAGCACCCGACGCCGATCTTCCTGACTTGACGCCAGCGGTGCCTTCGACGGTCGGCACGAAAGCGGATGAGGTCGCACCCGCCGCGGGGACCGAGTCGCCGTCAATGACTGCCGCTCAGGCGGTAGCGAAGGCTGCGATGCTCCACGTTGCGCCGAGGTCCAAAGCCGAAGCCTCCCTTCTGGCATCCGCGATCCGTCGACGTCTGCGGACCTGACTCGTGGACGCGTTCCCGATCGTGTTCGCGGTCCCCGAGTCCGACGCCCCGTCTTCGGTGTTAGGTCACGTCATCGCAGTGCCCGGTGACGACGGCTGGGCGCTCCGTGGCGTGTTCTACGCGACTGCGCCTATCTCGTTGCTGCCTGACTTCGCGATGTTCGCTCAGGCGCAAGCTCAGGCCCTTGCCGCGGGCTGGTTGCACGGCTGGCAGCTCACGCGCGACGGGTTGCGGTTTCGGATCGAACTCGCGGCCGACATCGATGCGACTGTTCCTGATTGCGTGCCCGCCGAGTGGACGACGCGAGCGGATGGCCGATGACCGAGCCTGTCCTGGTCCTGCTCGTCGGTGTGCCCGACCCGCGCACACCTAGCGACGCTGTCGGATTCGTGAGCCGTTTCGATGACATCAGCCGGGGCACACGATTCGAGGCAACCATGCTCTTGCGCCGCCCACTTCCCGACGTCGACCTGTTCCTGAAAGCCGCCCGCGGGATCGCCCAGGCGTGGGCAGCCGGCCGCGCGATCGGCGACACGGGTGTTCTGCGCGACGACCCGACCGCGGAGGCCGTGGTGATCGTCCAGGACGGCGAGGAGATGGTTGCCCGGATGGAGATGGTGGGGCGATGAGCGGCGGGGCACTCCCTCCATTAATTCTGGAAATTAGGGCAAAAGCCGCAGAAGCCCTGATGGCGATGAAGGAAGTCGGGTCCGAAGCCGAGCACATGGGCGCGGCTACCGACAAGAGCACCTCGAAGACCAGCGGTGGCATGCAGAAGATGGCCGGGATCGGCAAGTCCGCTGGTCTGCTCATCGGCGGATCGATGATCGCGGTCGGTGTCGAGTCGGTGAAGATGGCCGGGGAGATGCAGGAGTCTGACGCGAAGATCGCGGGCAACGCGCAGATCCCGATCAAAGCAGCGGCGGCGATCGGTGACGCGTTCCTGCACACCGCGGGCAACATGACGTTCTCCGGTAAGGAGATGGCTGACGCGTTCGCGCCCGTCGCCGGGGTGGTGCAGAAGCTGGCTGGGCACACGCTGACGGCCGCGGATTCTTTGAAGCTGATGACGACGGCGACTGACCTCGCCGAAGCCTCAGGGCAGCCGCTCGCGTCCACGACGAGCAACCTGGTGTCGACGATGCAGGCCTATCAGATCGGTTTGGGCGGCGCCGACGAAGCATCAAACACGCTGTTCAACACGTCGCGTCTGACCGGTATCGGACTGGACACCCTGACCGGGTCGCTGAACAAGATGCACATGAAGCTCGGGGCCGCGGCGCCCTCGCTCGCGGACACGGGCGCCCTCGTCGATGACCTCGCGTCGCACGGTGTGGCTGGGTCCCGCGGGATGCTCGCGGTGTCGAGCGGGATGACGACGTTGCTGGGTGGCTCGAAGACGACGAACAGCGAGCTCGCGAAACTCGGCGTCAATGTCTTCGATTCCAGCGGCAAGTTCATCGGTATGTCGAATGTACTCAAGGAACTGTCGCCGAAGCTCGCGGGCATGTCCGACAAGCAGCGGCAGGCGGCGGAGTCCGCGCTGTTCGGAAAGGGCGCCGCGAGCACCTTAAACGGCACCATCCTCGCCGGGGCTGGTGCATTCGGAAAGGCCGCGATAGCGGTAAGCCAGCATGACGCGGTGCAGAAGGCCGCGGCGGTGAACTCGAACACGCTCGGCGGCAATACGAAGAAGTTGAAGGCCGCCTTCAGCGACTTTGTGACGTTGCTCGGTGAGAAGCTCGTCCCGATCCTGACCAGCGTGTTGGGCTGGCTGATGAAGCACAAGCCGGTCCTGATCGCGCTGGGCATCCTCGTCGGCGGTGCCCTCGTCGCCGCGTTCGCTGCGTGGGCTGTCGAACTGTGGGCCTCGGCCGCGGGGATGCTCGCACTGATGTCTCCGGTCGCTCTGATCGTGGCCGGTGTCCTGTTACTGGCGGCCGGCGTGTATTTCGCGTACAAGCATTTCAAGCCTTTCCGCGAAGCGATCCAAGACGTGTGGAAAGTCATGAAGACGTTGTACAACGACATTCTTAAACCCGTTGTGCAATTCTTTATGAATAACTGGAAAACGGCACTGATGATCGCCGTCGCGATATTCGCGCCCTTCGTCGCGTTACCGCTAGCTGTGGTCAAATACTGGAAGCCGATCTCCAAGTTCTTCACCGGCTTGTGGGACGACGTGGTCAAGGCGTTCAAGGATGCGCTCGGGTTCGTGAAAAAGCTCTGGTCGGACACATGGGACGCAGTCAAAGCGGTGTATGACAAGGTGATCAAACCGATCTTCGATTTCGTTAAAGGCCTGTTCACGGATGCGAAGAAATTCATAAAGTTGGAGTTGGACGGCATCAAGCAGATTTGGCATGACCTTTGGTCGGGGATCGGTGACGCGGCGTCGGCAGCGATGGGCGGCGTCAAGTCGGCGCTCAACGATGTTATCGGCGTTCTGAACTTGGGCATCGATGCGATCAACTTCCTACTACTAGGCGTCAATACCCTCACTCACAGCGTGTCTGACCTGTGGTCTTGGACCGGTATCCCGAGCATTCCTCCGATCCCTGACATTCCGCATATCCCTTACTTGGCGGCTGGTGGCATTGTGCGGGCGCGGCCGGGTGGCACGATCGTGAAGGCCGGCGAGGCCGGGCACGACGAGGCTGTTATTCCGTTGCCGAAGAATTTCCTGAACAACGCTGTGGGCGGCGGGTTCGGCGGCGGATCAAGCTCGGGCGGCGGCGGCGGGCAGATGATCGAGGCGACTTTCAACATCATCCTCGACGGCAAGCAGATTCAGCAGTCGGTGGAACGGCACCAGTTGCAGGCCGGTAATCGCCGTGGTGTGCAGCGCACTTACCAGGCCGTTCACAAGTGACCGCGCCGCTCGTTGCGGTCCGCGGATGGCTTGTGACGGCCGCTACGACTCCCACGCGTGGCAATGGGTCCGACACCTCCACGTCTGCGCCGACTGCGGCCTAGTTGATCTGAGGGCCGCCCGCATCGTGCACAAGATGATGACCGAGCTCAGGCGCCGCGGGATCCTCGGATAGCGGCTACATCGAGGGGGACCTTTCACGATGGGTCACCCACCGGGTGACCTTTCATAGGAGAAAGCGAAGGGCCGCGCGCAACCGAAGTTCACGCGCGGCCCCCGTGGGGCTCGGTGGGTCGTTGTTACTCGGTGCCCGCCTGCTCGATCATCTTGGTGAGATGGTCACGCAGCCGCTCGGCCTGGCCCAGCGTTAACTCGCCGCCGCCGTTCTCAATCCAGACAGTGGGCGCGCCGTCCGATTCCCACCCGCCGTGAGGTGTTGCCGAGTCCGAAGCGCCGAGCCACACGGACACGCTGCCGGCGCGGCGCTTCGGGCCCGTCCAATACCTGTCCGCGGGGCGTCCGTCGTGGCTGCGGCTGATCTGGGGGCGTCGTGACCCCATCCAGGCCGGCGGGCGGGTGTCTGTGGCGATCATGGTCATGCTGGGCTCCTTGGTTGTTGGCGCTCGGGTGCGCTGGGGATGGGTAGTGCATGGTCCTGCGTGGTGCCGACAGTTTCAGCGGCCGATCACCTCACAGCGCTTCCGGGTGTAGCGGCCGGCGTGCGCCTGGGCGAGCAGTTCGTCAGTCGTGGTCACGGTGTCTCCCGAAATGGGTGGGCAACCATTGATCTTGCGCGTATCACGGACGTCTCACGGAACGCCCCGGAGGGGGTGAGAATCGGGCCAGCTCGGTGGACTTCGTGCGGACAAGTTCCCAGTCCTGTGGGGCCTATGGAATGAGTGGACGCCGTGCCCATGATTTGGGAGCGAGGGGCCGTGGGTTCGAATCCCGCCACCCCGACAGAATGCGATGTCTCGGGACATCGTGCACAGATGTCTCGGGACATAGTGAACACCTTCAGGTTGCTGGGGGTGTTTTTTGTTGTGGTTGGTAGTCGCGGTGGGGGTGGAGTTGGAAGTCGCGTAGTAGTCG
>JALYIL010000079.1 GCA_030775825.1 Actinomycetota bacterium | reverse complement strand
ATCCAGCGCCGCGCCCCGACGCGGACCCTGCGGGCGCGTCACCGTCGCCGGGAGCACCCGCGTACCCAAGCTCTCCCCCGCCGGACCCGTCGTGCCATCCGCCCGACCACCCGCGGCACGATCATCGGCAAGCGGAGCGCTGACCGGCAACGGCTTACGCGCCGACGACACCGCCGACGCCGCGGCGATGCTCGCGGAACGGCGCACAGCGCTAGCCCCGGCCGGCACCGATACCGCAACCGCGGTGCCAAGCAAGAGCGTCGCGACCGTCGCCACCACGACACTGGCCCGGACACCACCATGACGGCGGAACCAGACGGAGGGCACGCCAAATACACCCATTGCGGGCTCCTGAACTAATACGGGATGTTCGTCCGAAACGAACAAAAGTAGGGGAATTGCGCCGCCAGTTCACACCAGCCCAACACGAGCTGTCAAGTGAACATCCCCGCCCGAACCGATCTTGTGGCGGCCTGTGTATCCAATGGCCCACCGCCATGGCCCACACGGCGGCCAGGCGTGGCTACATAGTCGAATTCTGCAGCGTTCGAGATCTGCGCCGTGGTGACGGTACGACGGTACGACGGTGTTACGGGGTTATTTGGCGGCCGCGATGTAGTCGCGGACTCGGCCGGCGAGCTGCGGGTCGTCGCGAAGTAGGGCGAGGAAGGCGCGGTAGGCATCGGACTTGTCGATTGGCACGCCAAGCTCGCGGCGGGTGTTATAGACGAAGTCTTGGATGGTGTCCTCATCGCCCTGGTCGAGCAGTAGCGTGTATTTCGTTTGTCGGCCCGGGCGGTTCGCAGCCTGTGACGCGGCCGGGGTCTCGGTGGGCTGGCGGGTTACCCCGCTGGCGGCTGCGGCGGCGAGCTTGTCTCGGGTCGACTTGGCGGTGCTCACTGGTGTGCTCCTTGGGTGAGTTCGGCCAGCACCTCGGCGTACTCGCCGAGATCGTCGGGGGCGGTCCCGAATGCTTGGGCGTAGGCCTCGCGCAGGTGGATGACGGCGCGGAAGCGGGGTAGCTCGTGCTCGTCGAGCCAGCCGAGGGTTTCGCGCTCGGCGATGGTGCCGACGCGGGCTCGGGTCAGCAGCACCCGCACGTCGACCGGGTGCAGCGCCTCGACGCTGACGGCGACGTCGATGGTGGTGGCCAGGTCGGCCAGCTCCATCGGGGTGGGGCCAAGCGGGATGATCAATTGGTCGGTGACCATGCAGGCCTGGCGCAGGAGGTCGACGCTATGGCCGCCGCCAGGGGTGTCGATGATCAGGTGGTCGTAGTCGTCGGCGATCGCCTGGACTCGCTTGGCGAGGTCCGGCGTCGACCAAGGGATGACGACGGCGGCGAAGTCCTCAGCGAGCTGGCTCCACCGGTAGGCCGATTCTTGCTCGCGGGCGGCGTCAATGAGTGCGACGCGGCCCGGTAGGCCGGCGGCCAGGTACATGGCGGTGGTGGTCTTGCCCGCGCCGCCTTTGAGGTTGCCGATCGTGACTCGCACGCGGGGGCTCCTTCTGTTCCTCGGTTGACCGTTATACCGTCTATCCGTCGTGACGGCACGACGGCCTCACGGCACTGCCTGACGATATCGCGGTCTGGCTCAGCGGCAGGGCATGAAGCCGGGCGTGTCAGAAGGTCGGTGTCCCTAAAAGCCGCCCACGCCTCGTTTCCGCCGGAGTGGAGGCCGACGAAATCCTCCGCTGGCCCGGCGTACCCGCAATGTTCGCCTTCCGCGACCCTGCGGCAACGCCTTCTCCGCCACCGAAACCGCGTAGACGGAGCGGTTACGCGACACAGTGTCGAGCGACCGCTGGTAGCTGTGAAGGCGCGTATGCGATACTCGTATCGCAGTAGCAGGAGGTGATTGCATGGCTCTCTCGATCAGACTGACCCCGGAAGATGAAGCCCGGCTCGAGGAGCTGGCCCACCGGACCGGCCGGTCGAAGACGTTCTACGTTCGCGAGGCGATTCACGAACACCTCGACCACCTCGAAGAACGGTTCTGGGCGGACTCGGTGGTGCGCGAGTGGGAGGATTCCGGCAAGCTGAGCCGACCGGCGCAAGGGCTGTGGGATGAGCTCGGCGTGTGATCCTATGGCGCCTGGAGACATCCCCTCAATTTGATAAGGCCGCTCGCCGCCTTGAGCGCGCGGTAGTGCGCCGCGTCAAGACGTACCTTGACGAGGTCTGTCAGCTCGATGACCCGCGACAGCGAGGCAAGGGCCTCACCGGCGACCTCGCCGGGTACTGGCGCTACCGGATCGGCGACTGGCGAGTGGTCGCCGAGATTCGCGATGCGGAACTGGTTATCGTCGCGATTGGGCTCGGCCACCGCTCCACGATCTACCAAGGGCGGTGAACGACGGCCATGTTGCAGGCGGGGAATCGCTAGCCGGGGCCCAGACACTTGTAAACTGCCGGATTCGTTCGGGCTTATCGACCGAAGCTGGGGCCGTCTCGCCCGTGGTCGTGCCTGTAGCTGGGTCCGGTGCTAGGTCCGTAGTGGCGGGTGGGGTCGGTCAGGTGCGCTGACGCGGCGGTCGCGCGTTGCTGGGCAGCGAGCTCGGCTTTGAGTTGTTCGCCGACCCAGTGGGTGCGGGCGTTGGCGAGGAACGACTCGGGGTTGGGTTGGCTGGTGATGGCGGGGTCGGTGGTGAGTTGCTCGATGCGCTGCTCGGCCGTGTCGAGCCGTTCACGTGCCTGGGTGGTCTGTTCGGTGAGGCGGGGGAGTTCCTCGGCGATGCCGCGCCAGCCGCTGGCGGCGTGCAGGATGGTGGCGCGGTGTTGGGCGGCTGCCGTGGCGGTGAGGTAGGCGGTCTTGGCTTGCGTCGCGGTCTGGTTGGCTGTCTCGGCGGCGCGGACGAGTTGCATCTGGTGGGGGAGTTCGTCGGCGACGAGCTGGCGGGTGCGTTCCTCGAGTGCGGAGTTGACTCGTTCGGCGTGCCAGCCGGCGGACAGCGCGGCGGGATCGGCGAGCCGCGCGGGTAGTTCGTCCAGGACGGGCCGCCACTGCTCGGCCCACGTGTTGAGCCGCTGTTGGGCGGCGTTCACGCCGCCTCGGCCGCGGCCGAGGCGTCCGGTGCCGGCTTGCACCTG
>JALYIL010000078.1 GCA_030775825.1 Actinomycetota bacterium | reverse complement strand
CTGCCCTGCTCGGCGGCGACGCCGATGAGGTGCTCGCCGTGCTCGCCGCCTCCGGGCTGACCCCGGCTAACCGAAACGGTGCCGGCCAGATAGTGGCGGCAGGCCCACTGGACGCGCTGGACAAGCTCGCGGCTGAGCCGCCGCTCGGCGCGCGGGTGCGACCGCTGGCCGTTGCCGGGGCCTTCCACACGCATTACATGGCTTCGGCCGAGGATGCCCTCGGCGCCTATGCCGCCACCCTGCAGGTCACCGATCCGCGTCCGATCCTGCTGTCGAACGCCGATGGCTCAGGCGTGAGCACCGGCGCCGATCTCATCGCCCGGCTTGTCCGCCAGGTAACGCTGCCGGTGCGGTGGGACCTGTGCATGCGTACGTGCGCCGACCTGGGCGTGCAGGCCGTGATCGAACTAGCTCCCGGCGGAACGTTGACCGGCATCGCCAAGCGTGAACTTCCCGGGGTTACGCTGCTCGCCATCAAATCACCGTCCGACCTCGACACTGCTCGCGTCATGATCGACAGCCGACCGTCTCACGGCCAGGGCGAGCACACCCTCGACTTCCAGGTCGTCGTCACGCCGGCTAAAGGCGTGTTCACTCGGGCAGACAACCTCGAGGAGGGCGGTGTGGTCATCGGCGGGACGCGCCTGGGCACTGTGCGGACCAACCGCGAGGAGCACATCATTCTCGCGCCGCAGGCCGGCGTCCTCGTCGAGTGGCTCCGCAGCGACGGCGACATCGTCGGGGCCGGGCTACCGGTCGTCCGGATTCACAGCGGCTCGGAGCTGTAATGCCGCTCACGGCGCTTACCGGCCCAACCGCCACCCGCATCCTGGGCCTGGGTCACTACCGCCCGTCGAACGTGGTCACCAATCAGGACCTCATCGCTCGCGGCGGCCTGGATACCGACGACGAGTGGATCAGGACCCGGGTCGGGGTTGCCGAGCGTCGCTGGGCCGATCCCGACGAGACCGTCATCGACATGGCCGAGGCAGCCGGCAGCAAAGCGCTGGCCGCGAGCGGCGTAGCGACCGCGGATGTCGACCTCGTCATCGTGGCCTCGTGCACCATGCCAACGCCGGTGCCCGCTGCCGCCCCACAACTGGCCTCGCGACTGTCGATCGCCGCGCCGGGCGCCTTTGACGTCAACTCCGGATGCTCCGGGTTCGTTTATGCCCTCAACATCGCCTCCAGCGCGGTGCTGGCCGGGCAGGCCCGCAACGCACTGGTGGTTGCCTCAGAGCGTTTCTCCGGATGGCTCGACCTCACGGACCGGAGCACGTCCATCATCCTCGCCGACGGTGCGGCGGCCGCCGTGGTGGGCCCGTCGGATGTGGTCGGGCTCGGTCCAGTCGTGTGGGGAAGTGATGGCGCGCAGTACGACACCGTTGCCATCGACGAGCACACGCTCATGTTCCGACAGGAGGGACAGGCGGTCTATCGCTGGGCTACGGGGCAGATGGCGGCCGTGGCACTGCAGGCATGCGAGCGGGCAGGCGTCGCGGCCGAAGATCTCGCCGCCTTCATCCCGCACCAGGCCAATGTGCGCATCATCGACGCCATCGCCCGACGCCTCGGCGCGCCGGACATGCTCGTCGCCCGCGACATCGTCACCTCCGGCAACACGTCGGCCGCGACAATCCCGCTCGCCTTCTCGCGCATGCTCGAGGGCGGTCAGATCCCTTCGGACGCCCCCGTTCTCCTGCTCGGATTCGGCTCCGGGCTCGCCTATGCGGGCCAAGTCGTCCTCGCTCCCTGAACGACACCTCGCCCAGGGCGGGCGGGGTGCGAAACGGAAAGGATTTCCTGTGCCTACTGCGCCTACTGCCGACGAGGTCCGCGCCGGCCTCGCCTCCATCCTCAACGAGGTCGCTGATGTGGAGGCCGATGACGTCACCGACGATAAGAGCTTCACCGACGACCTTGACGTGGATTCGCTGTCGATGGTCGAGGTCGCGATGGCCGCCGAGGAGAAGTTCGGCGTAAAGATCCCCGACGACGAACTGCCGAAGCTGAAGACAGTAGGCGACGCCGTCTCCTACATCCTTTCCAACGCCTGAGGCCACGAGAGGCGAGGAACATCATGTCGAGGACCGATGTCGTAGTCACCGGCCTGGGGGCCACGACGCCGCTGGGCGGCGACGTAGCGACATTCTGGTCCGGGCTGCTCGAGGGGCGCTCCGGCGTTTCCGCACTGACCCAGGACTGGGCGACGAACCTCAGCGTGCGTATCGCCGCGCCGATGTCGGTCGATCCCGGCGAACAGCTCACGCGGGTCCAGGCCCGTCGCCTCGACCGCAGCGAGCAGGCCGCAATCGTCGCGGCGCGGCAGGCCTGGACCGATGCGGGCTTTACCGGGCAAGCAGGGGACAACGGTCTGGACCCGGCGCGGGTGGCCGTCGTTATCGGCACAGGCATCGGCGGCGTTACCAGCCTGCTGGCGCAGTACGACATTTATCTCGACAAGGGCCCGGGACGGGTATCGCCGTTGCTGATCCCCATGAATATGCCCAATGGGCCGGCGGCCTATGTCGGTCTCGAGGTGGGCGCGCGCGCCGGAGTGCACACCACGGTGAGCGCTTGCGCGTCAGGATCCGAAGCGATCGCCCTCGGCTTGGACCTGATCCATCTCGATCGAGCCGACGTGGTGGTCGTCGGGGGCACCGAGGCGTGCATCCACCCGCTGAACATCGCTGGATTTGCTCAGATGCGGGCCATGTCGACGCGCAACGACGAACCGCAGCGGGCATCTCGGCCGTTCGACAAGAACCGGGACGGCTTCGTGCTCGGTGAGGGCTCCGGCGTGCTGGTCCTCGAACGGGCCTCCTCCGCGCGCGCGCGCGGGCGCACGCCGTACGCGCGCCTTGCCGGGGCGGGGCTCACCTCCGACTCCTATGACATCGTCGCGCCCGACCCGGGCGGAAACGGACAGCGGCGCGCAGCCCAGGCGGCGATCGAACGATCTGGGATCGCCCTCAGTGACGTGGTACATGTCAACGCCCATGCGACCTCGACCCCGACCGGGGACGGGGCGGAGGCAGCGTGGATCGCCGACCTGCTGGGTGAGCAGACCGTGGTGAGCGCCACCAAGTCGATGACCGGGCACCTGCTGGGCGCTGCAGGGGCCATCGAGGCGATCGCCACTGTGCTCGCCGTACACGAGGACAAGGTGCCCGCCACGATCAACCTCGACGACCCCGATGACGATGTCCGCGTCGACGTCCCCCGCGAGGCACGCAGCATGCCGGTTCCAGCTGCCCTGAACGACTCATTCGGCTTCGGCGGGCATAACTCGGCGTTGCTGTTCTGTAAGGCGTGAGAGAGGTCGCTTCATGACACTGACCGCACCCCCACCCATCGTCGTCGAGGAGCGGGACCCACGCGATCCGGAGTTGCGCCTGGAGAAACTGTTCGACGGTGGTTCCCTGAAGCCGCTTCGGCCGCGCGATGACAGCGGCGTGTTCGCTGCCGCCGGGACGATCGACGGCGCTCGTGTCAGCGCGTTCTGCACCGACGCCACCGCCATGGGCGGCGCGATGGGCGCCGAGGGCTGCCGGCACATCGTCGACGCGATCGACGCCGCGGTGCGCGAGCGAATCCCGGTCATCGGTCTGTGGCACTCCGGCGGTGCACGGCTGGCCGAAGGCGTCGAAGCACTGCACGCCGTCGGCCTGGTGTTCCAAGCGATGATCCGCGCCTCCGGGCGCGTCCCTCAGATATCGGTCGTGCTCGGCCCAGCCGCTGGAGGCGCAGCATACGGCCCCGCACTCACCGACCTGGTGATCATGTCCAGTGGCGGTCGGATCTTCGTGACCGGACCGGATGTCGTGCGCTCGGTCACCGGCGAGAACGTCGACATGGAGTCCCTAGGTGGCTCGGACACCCATGGCAGGCGTAGCGGGGTCGTGCATATCACGACGGCCAGCGACGAGGACGCCCTCGCTACCGCCCGCAGAGCAGTGACCCTGTTCGCGCAGCAGGGCACGTTCGATCTCGACCTCATCGGCCCCGATCGCGATCTCGCCGCGCTGTTGCCCGAAAATCCCAGGCGGGCCTACGACGTCCACCCGCTCGTCGAATCGATCCTGGACGGGTCAGGCAGCGGCTTGCTGGAACTGCACGCCAAGTGGGCGCCGAATGTAGTCACCGGCCTGGGCCGCCTCACTGGTCGCACCGTCGGGGTCATCGCCAACAACCCACTGCGGCTGGGCGGCTGCCTCGATTCACCCTCGGCGGAGAAGGCGGCGCGGTTCGTCCGGATGTGCGACGCGTTCGGAATTCCGCTCATCGTCCTCGTGGACGTGCCCGGTTACCTGCCCGGCGTCGGTCAGGAGTGGGACGGGATCGTGCGCCGCGGCGCGAAGCTGCTGCATGCCTTCGGCGAGGCTGTCGTGCCGAGGGTTACCCTCGTCACCCGCAAGACCTACGGCGGCGCATACATCGCGATGAACTCACGCTCCCTGGGCGCCAACCGCGTATTCGCGTGGCCCGGCGCGGAGGTTGCGGTGATGGGCGCCTCTGCTGCCGTCGGCATCTTGCATCGTAAGAAGCTAGCCGCCGCTGCGCCGGGTGAGCGCGAAGCACTGCATGCGCAGCTCGCCGAAGAGCACGAGCGCATCGCGGGAGGCGTAGGCCGGGCCATGGAACTCGGGGTCGTTGATGAACTCATCGCGCCGGCCCGCACCCGCGCGGCGCTGGCCGTGGCGTTGGCCGAGGCTCCGGCGGCGCGCGGTGCTCACGGCAACATCCCGCTCTAGTTCTTCCTATCCGGTTGACACGACGCGGGTCAACAAACCTCAGACCACCTGATGCAGCAGGCTCACCGGCGCGCCGTCGCCGCCGAGCCGATATGGCTCGAGTTCGGCGTCCCAGGCCGACCCGAGAAGCTCGGTCAGGCCGTGCTGGAAGTCCTCCGCGGTGCGCGCCCGGCTGAGTAGGCCCCGGATGCGCTCCTCCCCCACGACGACATCGCCGTTGGCCGAGATCATGCTGCGGTGGAACCCGCGGCCGGGCACGTAGGCCAACCGTTCACCGTCACTGACCGAGGTTGCTTCCTCGGTGACCTCGAAGACGAGCATCGGCCAGGCGCGCACTGACGCGGCCAGGCGCGCGCCGGTGCCGACCGCGCCAGTCCAGCTGGCCTCGGCCCGCAGGTGTGCCGGCGCGGCAGGTTGGCCCGACCATTGCAGTCGGACCGGGCGCCCCAGCACGCCCGCAAGGGCCCACTCCACATGAGGCGCGAGCGCCGAGGGGCAGCAATGCACGAACACCACGCCACGCGTGGTGGGCGTGGCGCGGTTACTAGTGCGGGAACTGGACATCGCACACCTCCACTGACTCGACGGCGACGCCTTCCCCAGCGTTCCGCAGGCAGTTTCGAGGTCTGCGTTGCCATTGTGACCTATGGGCCCCGTGTTACGCCAGTCCGGGGCTAAGCAGCGCGTCTGCTTGGCTCCAGACCACGTCCGCGCGATCCCCGTCGAAGCACCCAAACCAGTGGCTCGCGCCGCAGCAACCTCTATCTTCCCCGCCAGGATCGTCGCAATTCTGGGGATTTTTCGAGCGATTTCAGCGGGGAAGATGGGCGATGTAGGTAGCGAAGGCGTCAGGATTCGGTGGCCAGTCGAATGCCAAAGCCGATGAGGACGGAACCTGTAGCGAGGTCGAGCGCCGCCGGGTACGCGGCTCCTTCGTCCACCGCGTGACCCGCGTGGCGAGCGAGAGCAGCACGACCCAGTACGCGGCGGTCTCGGCGATGAAGATCGCTCCGAACAGCAGCGAGGTCCATCCGACCGAGTGGCCGTGCGGGACGAAGCCGGGCAGGAAGGTCACGAAGAAGACCCCCACCTTCGGATTTAGAAGGTTCGTGATGACCCAGGCAGGAAAGCCGGTGCCGACGAGACCGCGGCGTTCGGCGACCTCGCGCGGCCGCATCCGGAGCCGGATCGACGCGACGCCGAGCCAGATCAGATAGGCGGCGCCGGCAATCCGCAAGATCTCGTACCCGAGGTGGCTTGCACGCAGCAGCGCGGACAGACCCAGCGCGGCGGCGGCGGCCCGCACGGCGAGTCCGACGAGATTGCCGGCAGCGGTGGCAGCCCCCAGCGAGCGCCCACCGCGGACCACGCTGCGCACGACGACCAGCGTGTCCGGGCCGGGCAACAGCACGATTAATGTCGCGACTATGGAGAATGCGGCGACCGCGACCAACATGCTCCAATGCTAAGCGGAGGAGGGATCACCCAACCAAGCGCGGCAACACGTCGCCCAACGGGCCATCGATCCGCACGGTGGCAAGGCCATCGGCTCGGGTGGGACCTTGGTTGACGATGGCGACCGGAATCGAGGCACGCGCTGCTGCCCGGACGAATCGATAGCCGGAGAACACCGTCAGCGACGAGCCGAGCACGAGGACGCAGGCGGCCTGGGTGACGAGCCCGAAACTCCGGGTAACCCGATCTAGCGGCACACTCTCGCCGAAGAAGACGACATCGGGCTTGAGCAGGTCGGAGCCGCAAACAGCGCAGCACGCCACGAAGAACTCGCGCAGAGCCTCGTCGGGCAAATCGACGTCACCATCTGGATTCAGCTGCCGGGCATCTGCGGCGAAATTCGGGTTCAGCGCTCGCAGTGCGGCATCCAGCTCGGCGCGCGGGCGGCTCTCGCCGCAGCCGAGACACACTGTCCGATCCAGGCCGCCGTGCAGTTCAATCACGTCGAGCGCTCCGGCGCGCTGATGCAGGCCGTCGACGTTCTGCGTGATGATCCCGCTCAACGCCCCACGGCGCTGCAGCTGGGCCACGGCGAGGTGGCCGGCATTCGGCCGGGCGTGCGAGATCTGGCGCCAACCGAGAAAGCTGCGCGCCCAGTACCGCTGACGCGCCGTGGCGTCGCCGACAAAGGTCTGGTAGGTCATCGGCGTGTTCCGGCGCGCCGCTCCCGTCGAGCCCCGGTAGTCCGGTATGCCCGAATCAGTTGAGATGCCCGCGCCGGTCAGCACCACGACGCCGCCCTCGGCGAGCAGGCCGGCCAGCGCGCTGAGGCCGTTCCACGCTGCTGCAGTCGCGGGATGGCTCACCCGAACATTGTGCCCGGAGATCTCGGCGCGGCGCTCGCTGTGAGCACCGCCTGTCAGCACCGCCTGTCAGCACCGCCTGTCAGCACCGCCTCGGAGGGCCCGCGAGCGACACATTTGGTGCACGACCTGGTCAAGTTCGGGGTGGGGAAGATCGTGTACCTGGCGGTGTCACGAGACGGGGCGATGATGGGATTCGCCGTGCGCCGCAAGGTATTTCGCGAAGCGCTCGTCGACCTCTTCGCCGGTGAGCCCGAAGTCGGCCAGTGAATACTGGTGCGAGGGGCGACGATCTCCGGTGTGGCTCTGCGCATGGACCGCGGCAATGGCGCGCTGTGACACGCCGGGCAGGTCGATGCCGAAGTGGGCATAGATCAACTCAACCGTCCCCAGCGGATCCTTCACGAAGTCCTGGTAGTCGACGTCGATGAATTGCGCCGGCTCGTATCTCGCGCGGGCGTCCTGGAACAGCTCGGCCCCGCGCGCCCACAACTCGAGTTGCGTCCGCCCGATCACCTCGCCGACGAACTTCTCCGACTGCCCCGCGCAGGCCTGCGCGCTCAGACTGCTCGAGGATGCCACGATCGTTCGCGGGTCTCGGTGGGTCTGGACGACGAGCGCGTCCGGATAGGTGGCGAACAGGGCGTCCAGTGCGAACAGATGGCTGGGGTTCTTCAACACCCACCGCTTGCCGGCGTCGTTGAGCCCGATCAGCTGCAGGTTTCGCTTGTGGCGGGCGTAGGCCGGTGTCCAGTCCTGCTGCCGCAGCCACGCCGAGTAGGTCGGCAGGTAGGCCAGGGTTTCGTAGGCGATCGAAAGCATGCTCTGGCGCAGGATCTGCCAGCACTCCTCCACCATGTCGGCGGACATGAAGTGCACTCCCATGAATTCGGGATTTTCGATGTAGTGCCGCTCGAAGTTCTCCTGCATGTGTGCATAGATCGGATTGGCTGCCCAACTCTCGCGCGGTGGGCGAGGCTGCGGCACTTGGGTCAACCACATCTGAAGTCCTTGGTGCCGGGGGTCCTCACAAAGCAGGCGATGCAAGGCCGTGGTCCCGGTCCGGGGCAGGCCCGTGACAAAGATCGGGCGCTCGATGCGGACCTCGCGATAACGGGGATTCGAGACGAACGCGGCCTCGCTGAGGGCGCGGGCGGCGAGGGCCCCACGCAGCGCCGCGCGATGTGCCTTGTACCCCAGGGCGGTGAGCCTCTCGTCCCGCGCATAGGACTCGAGCAGCACGCCCAAGCCCTCGAGATACTCCGAGCCCTCTCCGAAGTCGGTGAGTCCGGTCATCCGCGTGGCCGCGGCGTGCAGATCCTCGATCGTGCCGATGTCGGTACGGCCGGTGACCGTGCTCGGTTCCGTGGGCGTCGCCATCAGTGGTGAAACTCCCCGCAATTCACATCGAGGCAGTGTCCGGTGATGGCGCGGGAGAGATCCGATGCCATGAAGACCACTGCGTCGGCAATCTGGTCCGGCTCCGGCAGCCGGCGCAGGTCCGTGGCCGCCGCGGTCTCGTCGTAGATCGCCTGGGCGTCCACGCCACGCTTCTTGCCGAGGTAAGCGAAGTATTTCTTGAGCGTGTCGGCCCAGATGTAGCCGGGAGCCACGGAGTTCACCCGGACGCCCTTCGGTCCCAATTCAGTCGCCAGGCTCTGGGCGAGGGCCAGCAGGGCCGCCTTGGACATCTTGTAGGCACCGTAGGGCCGACTGGAGTGCCGCAACACGGACGAGTTGATCATGACGACGGCTCCCTGCGTCTGGATGAGCCCCGGCGCGAACAGGCGAGTCAGACGCAGAGCGCCCAGGACGTTCGTCTCGAATCCGGCGCGAGTCTGGTCGAAGTCGACCGTCGCGAGATCACCGAGCGGCGGGATGGCGAAGGCGTTGTTCACCAGCGCATCCACCCGGCCGTATTCGGCGAGGGTCACATCCAGCAAGTTCTGGGCCGACGCGTCGACATTCACGTCAGTACCCACCGCGACGACGCGACGACCCAGGTCCTTCACCTCGGCAGCTACCTCCTCCAGTCGCGACTGCGTGCGCGCCGCCAGCACGAGATCGGCGCCCGCCTTCGCCGACTGAATGGCGATCGAGCGCCCCAGGCCTGGGCCGATCCCCGAGATGACGACGACCTTGTCCTGCAGCAACGTGGCGCTCACCCCAGCATCCGGGTCGCGACCGCGGCCTGCCGAGCGGCGATGCGGTCCTGCCACTGCTGCGCACTCACCTGCGCGCGGGGGTAGAACGGCAGTCGATCTGGAAGTTCGCCGAACGGCACGAGCTCGAGCGTCGGGCCGTCCGCCGGGGAGAACGCGCGGGCCGTGCGCTGCCACCGGATCTGCAGATAACCACGATGATGGCCGGTGCATTCCAGCCAGTTGGCCACCCCGGGGTTGCGTTCGCTGATGACGAAGCGAACCTTGCCGTCCTCGTCGTGGCGGGCCTGGTCCGTGGTCAGGCTCGTCTGATGGTTGATGAAGTCCATCGACACGTACCACATAGTCCCGAGCTGGAAGCCCTGGTACGGCGCTTCCGACACCGGCACCGTGACGATGATGGCCTCGTCCTCGTCGAGCTCATAGTGACCGGCCGAGGAGTACTGGGTGGCCAGGCCGCCGGGCGTCAGGCGGGGCTCGGTCATCGTGTTGACCGGCAGCTTGAGGTAGAACCATTCGGGGAACGCCAGGAACGTCTTCAGTTGCTGGACCAGCCCCTTGGCCGCGACCTCGTAACGGCGGGTCATGAGCTCGCGAGTCGGCAGGGAAGGTGCATGGCCGATCCGGTCGACGCGCTGAATACGGATCTCACCGGGCCGCTCATTTGACCAATCGCTGAACACCTCACGCACGAGCAGCATCGAAGCCTTCGGCCCGAGGACGAAGTAGTTGGCGGCCCCGTCCGGTCTCGCCGGCCCGAAGCGCAGCTCGAAGGTTCCGTCGGCACCGATCTCGATCTCGCGGTCGTCGAAGGCATGCAGGCTGTCGGGCACCTCCGCCGGGGAGTAGTCACCGTTCAAGATCTGGAAGCTGAGGTCAGCGGTAGTGCCCCGGAGGCCGGTGACCACGTACTCGGCGTCGTCCCTGATGCGCGCACTGAAATAGAGCGTGTCGGGGTTGTCCAGCCCGACCTTGGTGTACGGCGTTGCCGAGCGGATGAAGTACGGAAAGTCACGCTCGTATGCCCACGCCGAGGTGAGCGCCGCACGCAGGGTGCCGGCGAGGTAGTCGTAACCCTCGACTAAATCCTGCTCGGTCCGGACATGGGGCGCCTCAGCGATGACTTTCTCCGCCGCGGAGATCGCGTCGGCAAGAGCCTGGGTCAACACAACCGATGTTCCTCACTGCCACGCGGCTCGGGTGTGGTACAGATTTGTACCGAAGCGGTCCATCAAGCCTTCCGAAGACTAGAACGTGTTCTATGGTGTGGTCAATGACTTCCGTGCGCCGATCTCCACCGACCCAGCGCGTCGTGACGCTTCTGGACTACTTCGCTGCCCGTCCGGACGACCGGTTCGGCCTGTCCGAGCTGGCCCGCGCGGTCGAGATGAGCAAGCCGACCTGCCTGGGCATTGTGACCACCCTTGTCGAGAGCGCCTACCTCACCTGCGACGCGCGTACGAAGACCTACAGTCTGGGCCCAGCCCTCGTCCGGGTCGGGCGATGCGCGCAGGACGCGTTCTCGGCCGCCGACGCCGCGCAGCGGTACCTGGCGGCACTCAGCACTCAGTACGAGACTTCCTGCACTGCCTCGGCAGTCGTCGGAAACTACATATCCATCCTCGCCAGCACCGACGTCGCCGGACGAGAGCCGTTCGTAGCCGTCGGTCAGCGCTATCCCTTCGCCCCGCCCATGGGGCTCATGCATGTCGCGTGGCGCGACGACATAGCATTTGCACAATGGCTCAAGCTGCCCCGGTCGGTGCCCGGGCCATTGGACGTCGAACATCTGCGGGCTATCGTCGCCGATTCTCGCGAGCGCGGATTCCTCGTCGAGGGACTGACCCCCGCCGGGCGGCAGTTGCACTCGCTCGTCGCGGGTGTGGCGGCTTATGACCTTCCCGAGGAGTTGCGCGAATTGGTCGGCGAGATGGTGGCCAATCTCGGGGAACGGGTCTACCTGGGCAGCGAAGTCGGTGCCCGCACGAAATATCCAGTGAGCGTTCTCGCAGCGCCCACCTTCGATGCCGATGGCGAACAGGAGCTCGTGCTTTCCTTATACGTCGGCCGTTCGATCACCGGGGCTGAAATAGCGCGCCGCGGCAGGGTGTTGGCGCGGGCAGCGCAGGCAGTCACGAACGAAGCTGGCGGTGGAGGGCCGTTGA
>JALYIL010000077.1 GCA_030775825.1 Actinomycetota bacterium | reverse complement strand
CATTGATGTGGTGAATCACGCTGACGAACATGGAGACCCCCTACGACTCTGCAATATGGCTGCTGGGGACTGTAGCGACCTCGGCGTGGATTGCATACCAGCCGAGAATGGGTACTCGGCGCATCTGTTGCCGTGCTCGCGACCGGAAGGCATCCGGACATCAGCGTAATCATCCACTTGCCGCGGACAGTGTGCGTTTGCTGGCCGCGGGAGCCCGTCGACAAGTGCGCTCAGCGCTGGTGTGTCGCGGTACCCAGATGGGACAAACTTGCGGCGGTGGCCGGCCCGAGGGTTTATAGAGGTTAAAGGGCGGTATTTAACGGTCACGCCTCGTCTCCTGCACGATGACGTGAACGAAGCCGTTTGGATTCCGAGGGAAGGGAGAGACGATGATTCGCCACAGCGTGCAACTGACGGCTTTCGCGCTCGTTGTCTGCGCTGCGCTTGCCGGATGTTCGAGTACCACGTCCGGGTTGGGCGCGCACCGCGCGTCGACGACACGGAGCACCCCATCCGCCTCCCCCGCGGCCCCCAGCACCTCGGCCCCGTCCACCACCTCCTCAGCACCGACCCCGGCCGTCTCGGCCTCGAGCACGGCCATCGCGACCCACGTGACGGCGCCGCTGTGTACCAACGACATCCGGGTCATCCCCGGGACCTCGCAGGGTGCCGCGGGACACCTTGCGCTGGTGCTGGTCTTCAACAACATCTCGACTACGACGACCTGCGAGATCATCGGCTACCCCGGGGTCGACTTGGTGACCCCCTCCGGTGCGACTGTCGTCCACCTGACGAGGACGCTGCGCGGCATGGCCGGCGGCGAACCAGCCGGTGTATCGGCTCCCCAAGCTGTCATCCTTGCGCCCGGAGCGTCGGCGTCGGCACTAGCCGAGGCTAGCGACGTACCGGAGGGCGGGATCACTGACTGCGGAAGCTACAGCCTGCTCGTCACGGTGCCGAATCAATTCGTCTCCGTCCCTGCGGGAACGGCAAAGCTGCCGCGATGTGCCGCCGAGATCCACCCGGTCGTCCCAGGCACCACGGGCGGCATGAACTAGGGCCTCTCCGTTCTGAGGGTGTTGCAGTCACTGCTTAACCGCTGGCTCGCACACCAAGACCTACCCGGAAACTGCCGCCGTCAGTGCGGCCAGCGAAGGCTCAAAGCCTCAGGGACTGGCAGTCACCGCGCCCTGAACGGGAGAGACGGAAGAGCGGAAGCGGACGCCGTCCACGGTCAGTCGCTCGTCATAGGCCGATGCGAGCTCGTGGAGGGCGTGAACACAGTCACCCGTGTAGGACGGTCCGTGCATGAGACCCAGAGTCCGTGGTGCGAGGTCGGCGAGTGATCGAATGGTGGGCCCCGTCGACGGTGTCAGGCAGGTCGCACCGAAGACGTCTTCGGCGGCCAGGGCAGGACCGGTGATCTCTTGTTCGGTGGATGCAGGGCTCTCCCCAAGTGCCGTGAACAGGTCGCCACAGAGAAGCGTCGAGGTCGTCTCCTCGAACAGGACGCCTGCGTCCCATCCGTGCGGGAGGTGCGGTGTCTCGATGCGCCGCAATCGCCGGCTGCCGGTCTCGATCACCTCTCCGTCCTGCAGCGGGCGTGGACTGCGGTCGGCCAGGTCATTGACCGACACGATGCAGCCCATGGCTCCGTGGGCCACCTGGGCGTTCGGAGCTGCAGCCAACCACTGGTTCATCGAGCCGCACTCGTCAGCTTCGACATGACCGAAAGTGATCCACCGCAAGCGCGAGATTGGCATGACCTTCTCGACAGCTTCGCTCACAAGCGGGAACAGAGCACGCAAGCCAGTGTGGAATAGCAACGGTTCATCATCGACGACCAAGAACTGGTTGAACATGAAGTTCGCGTCGGGGATGAACGTCGACAGCCGGTAGATGCTCGGTGCAATCTCGGCCACTACTGTTTCCATGGGAAACCCTTCATAACAGCTGCGGGCGCGTCATGGACGGCGCGGACGTCGGCTGGACACAGCATGCGCCTGACCCGCCAGCGCGATTGCCACCCGCCCGGAAAGTACACCCGCACCGCGTCGGGGCGCTCTGAAAGGCCCCACCATGCCGCACCGCGCCTGCGAGTTCGGCATTCTGCTCGAGAACCGGCTCGATGGCGACGACGGGGGCCCGAGCAACTCGCGCATCGGCCTACGTCAATATCGGCCGCTTGCGGCTGACCACGGGTCGACCGATGCTCTGCTGGTGCAAATGCATCCGGACCAAGCGCGGTCAGTTCGCAGGGCACCGTGAACGCGGTCTTCCGCTAGGCGAGCACATCGTTCTGCGGTTTCCGTTGCAACGGCTCGACGCGTCCGATGCACGGCGCATGCCCGATTCCGAGGCCTCCGCCGCTGCCGAGCTCTTAGGCCGAACCCGCTTCCCGACACCTGAGCCAATCGCTATCGGCGAGCCAGAACTCGGGTACCCAATGCCGTGGTTGGCAATGACGTGGTTGACCGGAACGGTTGCTACCGAGGTGGACCCGAGCACCTCGGCCGGCCTCCCGCACGACTTGGCCGAATTCATCAACGATCTCCGCCACATGGACTCCCGAGGCAGGGTATTCCGCGGCGACCGACGAGGCGGAGACCTGCGTGCTCATGATGCTTGGGTGAACACCTGCTTCGAACGGAGCCAATTCCTCCTGGATGTACCAGCACATCGTCGCGTGTGGAGCGATCTGCGGGATCTCCCGCGCATCTCCCCCGACGTCGTCACCCACGGCGATCTCATTCCCGGCAACTTGCTTGTCTCAGGTCGAAGGCTGGCCGGAGTTCTCGATGTCGGCGACCTCGGTCCGGCGGACGCTGCCCTGGATCTCGTTTGCGCGTGGCATCTCTTCGACGACAGTCCGCGGCAAGCGCTTCGACAGGACCTGGACTCAGACGACCTGGAGTGGGACGCGGAAAGGCCTGGGCCTTCCAACAGGCGATGGGCACGATCTGGTACTACGCCGACAGCAACCCACCGATGGCGTCGATGGGCCGCCGAACGCTTCAACGCATCCTCGATGACGACAACGCCGACTAAATTGCCGGCGCTCATCGGCGCCTGCTCCTGCGGTGCCGACAACGTCAGCGAGCCAGTTAACCGCCTCGCTGCGTGCCCGCCGAGCTCGGCGGACGCCGGCGCGTGATTCGATACCACATGAACCCGTAACCCAAAGCAGCGCCGAGGTGGTCCGGGACCGGCGTGTCACCGCCCTCAAGTCCAGCGGGTCAGCTGAAGGAGAACCGATGGCCCTGGAGTTTGCGGGCTTGACCCGTCGCTACGGCGACGTGGTCGCCCTCGATGACTTGTCGTTCACGGTGCCGCTCGGTGAAGTGGTCGGCTTCCTCGGCCCCAACGGTTCGGGGAAGACGACGACGATGCGCGCCGTGTTCGGGCTCGTCGCCCTCGACTCGGGCAGCGTGAGGTGGAACGGGCGCGCCATCGATTCGGCCAGCCGGCGCCGCTTCGGATACATGCCCGAGGAGCGCGGCCTGTATCCGGGCATGGTGGTCGGCGAGCAACTTCAGTACCTCTCGCGTCTGCACGGGCTGAGCAGCGCCGACGCGCGCGCCGCGACGACGCGGTGGTTGGAGCGTCTCGGCGTGGCCGACCGCACGACGAGCAAGGTGGAGACCCTCTCGCTGGGTAATCAGCAACGGGTCCAACTGGCCGCCGCACTGGTCCATGAACCCGAGCTACTGATCCTCGATGAACCGTTGTCGGGGTTAGACCCTGTCGGGATCGACGCCGTTGGCGCCGTGTTGACCGAGCAGGCCGCTCAAGGCCGCGGCGTGCTGTTCTCCAGCCATCAGCTCGACTTGGTCGAAGACCTCTGCACCTCGGTGGCGATCATCGACCACGGGCACCTGGTCGCCCGTGACACGGTGCAGGCGTTGGCGACTCGCGGCGCACGAAGGCTGGTCGTCGAGGTCGCCGGCGACAGGTCCGGGACCTGGGCACGGGATCTGCCTGGTACGCAGGTGGCGCAGGTCAACGCGGGCGTCGTTCGCCTCGCCCTCAACGAGGACACCGATGGGCAGGCCGTGCTGGCCGCCGCGATGCGAGCGGGCCCGGTGCTGCAGTTCGGCTTCGAACGCCGCCGATTGTCCGAGGTCTTTCGGGAAGCATTGGCGGCGAGGCCGGCATGAAGGCGCTGCCGTACCTGCTCCTCATCGGTGTGCTGGTCGCAGTCGCCGTCCGGATCAGGCACCGCCGGGGCATGGGTTCGGGTACCAACCCATTCGCGGGCCATTCGATACCGATACGCGGCGCTGTGGCGCTGGTCGCGGCGCGCGAGGTCCGCGAGCGAACCAGGGGCCGGCTGTTCCGGGTGGGAACGATCGTGATCCTCCTGGCCATTGCGGCCGGCATCGTCATCCCCACGCTGCAACATGGCCACGACAGCAGCGAACGGGTCGGAGTGCTCGGCACCATCTCGACGCCGCTGCGCGCCTCGATTGTCGCGCTCGGTCCGAAGCTGGCCACGAACGTGACGCTCGTGAGCGAACCCGGTGTCGCGGCCGCCCGACGCGCCTTGAGCGCCGGCGCGGTCGACGTGGTAGTCGAGGGCACGACGCAGATCCTGCTCAACACGACGCCCAGCGCGGGCGACACGTCGACCACCGCCCAACTCGCCCAGGCTCTGTCTGCGGTGATTAGCCTGCAGGCCACCCTGCAAGCCAGCGGCCTGTCAGCGCAACAGGCCGCGGCGCTCACCCACCCAAGACCGCTGCCGATTACGGGGCTGCACCCGGCCCACAAGGCCAGGACCGGGCACACGGTCACCGTCTACGGACTGATCCTGCTCTTCGTCCTGCTCAGCCAGTACGGCACCTGGATCCTGCTCGGTGTCGTAGAGGAGAAATCCAGCCGGGTCGTCGAGGTCCTGCTCGCCGCTGTGCGCCCGCGCCAGTTGCTGGCCGGGAAAGTCCTCGGGATAGGCATCGTCGCCCTCATGCAGGCCGCGCTGATCCTCGCCGTCGCACTCGGCGTCGGTGCCGCCGTGGGCTCGGACCTGCTCCATGGTGGCAACCCGACTGATGTGCTCGCCACGCTCGCGTGGCTGGTACTCGGCTACGTCTTCTACTGCTGGGTATATGCCGCCGCTGGTTCGCTGGCGACTCGGCAGGAACATATCCAGACGCTGGCGTTCCCGCTGCAGCTGCCACTCTTGCTCGGCTACATCACCTCGCTCACCGCGATCACATCCACAAGCGCGTCGACGATCGTGCACGTGCTCGCATACCTACCTCCAACCGCTCCGTTCGCGATGCCTGTCCTGGTCGCCTTGGGGCAGGTCACCTGGTGGCAGTTTGCGATCGCGGTTGCGCTCAGCGTAGGAGCCACAGCAGGGGTGGCGCGGCTCGCTGCGACTGTCTACGTCCGCGCGATCCTGCGCACCGGGCAACGAGTCCGCCTGCGCGACGTCGCCCGATCGGACGCGACCCCACGCGTACCCGCGAGCTGAGGGCTGGATGACGGCGGGTAATAGCCGAGCAACCATGAGCGGCCAGCGGGGGTGATGAGGAAGAGGCCGTGTCGCCGACGCGGCTTGTCTATCGGTGGTTGCCGGCGATGGTGTTGGGTGTGCCGGTGTTGGCGGCGGTGACGATGGCGCCGCCGATGGTGTTGTTGATGATGATGACGCCGGCGGTGTTGTTGGCGGCGATGAGGCCGCCGGCGATGGTGTTGGGTGTGCAGCTGTTGGCGGGGTCGCCGATGCGGACCAGGCCTGTGGCGCCGGAGACCGCGAGGGAAGCGGCGGTGCTGCCGCAGATGCGGATGCCTGCGGGGTGTGAGGCGCTGATGGAGCCCTGCACGGTGCTGTTCTCCACGTCCAGGACCGCGCCGCGACCCACCGAGATCCCCCCGGTGATGGTCGCATTCACGATGCAGGTGGTGCCACTCGTGACCACCACCGCGCTGTGCACGCCGGTGATCGTGGTGTTACAGCCGACGGACACGCTCGTCGCGGGGCTGGAGGTGCTGGTGGTGTAGTTCGTGTCCCCGGAATACACCGCCCTGACCTGATGCCTGCCGCCGCCGAAGCTGGTGCTCAGCGTGGCGGTGCCATCCGTCTGGACCGGCGCGGTCCCCAGTAGCACGTTGCCGTCGTAGAAGGACACCGTTCCGCTGGGTGCCAGCCCGGTCCCGGTGTGGTGCACCGTAGCGGTGAGCGTCACCGCCTGGTTCACCGCGGCCGAGCCCGGGTGCACGCTCACCATGACGGTAGTGGCAGCCTTGGTCACGGTCAGGGAAGCGGTGCCGGTGGCGTGGGTGCCGGCGCTGTTGTCGGTGCCGGTGATCGTGTAGGTGCCCGCGTTCGTCGACCCACACACTGCTCCCGTGCAGGACGCGCCGCTGCTCGCGGAGAACGTGGTCCCGGCGGTCACATTGCCGAGTGGATTGCCGTTAGCGTCCGCGGCCTCGGCCTTGAACGTCTGCGTCTGGCCTGCCGTGATCGACGCGGGGGACGGGGACAGCACCAGATGGTCCAACGGTTGCTGCAACTCGTACGCGCCGGCGTCACAGTAGCTCGCTCCTGGCAGACCCGGCCGAGGCAAGCCTCGCTCGTCAGTGGCGGAACAGTGAGCCGGCACGACCGCATGCGCCGAACTGGACGTGGTGATCGCCATCGTCTGCGGGCCACTGGACCCGTTTGCCGCCAACGAGCCCAGCCCGATGGCGCTCACCGTACTCACCTCAGTCGCGGTGAACCCACAACTATTGTCCGAGGTGACGTTGAAACGCCCATCAGTCACCGTCCCCGCACACTCCAGCGCCGCCCCGCCAGCCGTATCACCAGACAAAATCGAATCGGCCACCGTGACACTTCCGCTGACGTTGGTGATGCCGCCACCGTAAGGATAATTTCCCAAGTCGGCCAAGCTTGCTTTGTTGTCCGCCACCGTAGAACCTGTCACGAGCAGCGTGCCGGCCGAACTCTGATAACCAAGATCGTTGTAGATGCCGGCGGCAAGGTCGGCGGAGTTGCCGGAGACCGTCGAGTTCGTGATCGTAGCCGATCCGATGTTATAGACACCACCGCCGATGCTGGCGGTGTTACCGGATATCGTCGACGCGGTAACCGTGAGCCCGCCGTAGTTCAATATCCCGCCGCCATAGCCGGGGGACCGCCCGACACTGGTGTTGCCGGTGATCGTCGAGTTCATGATCGTGAGGGTGCCAACGCTCACGATGCCGCCCCCTCCGCTGGCTCTGGCGCCGCCGGTCAGGGTCACGCCGTTAAGGGACACCACGCCGCCGCGGACGGCGATGACCGGGCCTTGGCCGCCGGCGTTGATCGTGGTCGAGGCCGCACCGGCACCGACCAGGCTGAGGGTTTTGCCCGACGGGATCACCGGAACAATCACCGTTTCGGCATACGTCCCAGCGGCGATGTTCACCACCGCGTCGCTATACCCGTTACTCAACCCAGCCGTGGCCTGCGCGACGCCACGGCTCACCGTCTGGCACGGCTGCTGCGAGACAGCGCAGCTGTTCGCGTCACTACCGCTGGCATCCACGTAAAGGGTGTCGCTAGTCGCCGCGGCATCAGCGGACGGCACACCCGCGGTTCCGGACACGGCCACCAGGCCCACGGTGCACAACGCAACCGACATGACGGCCAGCGCGACCCGACGGGCAGGATTGATCTCGCGGTATCCCCACATGCCCCGGACACTAAATACATCCCAGACACGCGGTAGTAGCAATGTCGCCTGGATGACAGGAAGAAGCCGCCAGCACCAGCCTGGCCAGCCAGAAAATTCCAGGGAGCATGCTCCCTGCGTCCCCGACGCCCCTCGCCTCCGGCTGCCGCGTTCAGGCAGGACATTAGGTGACGTCCGCGCCCCAGCCTGGATTTACACACTCGGGTCAGGCCACCCACCTTCGTTTTCTCGCGAATGGTCCGTGATCTTGCGAAGGGATTTTGTCGACGCCTTCATCGCGGCGCGCAGGTGGTGAGCAGGGCGACCGCAAGAGTCAAACATCCGACAAGGCAGTCAGCTGTACAACAACGAAGCGACAGGCTCAAAAGGGATAGATCCAAATCGCACACAGCGGGATAGGGGATAGCCGACATGCGAGTTACAGTGACGCGCGCGCGTGATGGAGAGTGGCCCAGGACAGAGGAGAGGGAGATTCGTGACCCGGGTGCCACGACGGCGCGGGAGATCGTCCACCACCCCGAGGTCCAGGCGCTGATTGACGAGCTTGCGCCCGGGCTTTTGGTTCCGGCCGAATGAGGAGCAGCGTCTCGCCAAGGACGCGGACGGTGATATTTGGCGTTTGTTGATCCAAGATAGAGACTTCGACGACAAATTCGAAGAAGGCCAACAGGAGGTCCGTCTGAATGTCTACGGCGCTACCGCCTGGGGCTAGGGCGAGTGGCCAACACCACGGGTAATGATCAGTACCCTGGCGATGCTCGGCCCACGCCAAGCTCGTCGGCTGAACGCGCAGAGTTGGGCAAGCCCCCGAGGCGGACCGAAGTCCCGCGGGGGCTGCCATATGAGCGTCGACCCGCCCGGCGAAGGCTGTCAAGGTCCGCAAGCACTTCCTCAGGCAGTACCCACCTTAGGCGGGGTCGCGCAATGAAGCCGTGTGGTCTAGCCATAGCCGCCTCGTCTCGCGAACACACCGGGGATCCCGACGGATGCGGCGATCGCCGCGATCAGCAGGGCGGCCGCGGGATCTGCGGCTGACCATCCCAATGAGGCCGTCAGGGCAAGCCCGACAAGGGTGAGCCCAGACATCGCGGCCCCGACCAGCGTGATATGCGCATCCATGCGGAGTGCCGGACTGGGGACGGCGATCGCGATGCGGTACTTCACCAATGCGAAGACGGGCAGGACAACAACTGACACGACCGCGACCGCGAGACCGGCCGCGCCCGGTGCGGCACCGTGGCGCGTGGCCAGGCGGAGCGTCGCCAGGACACCTATCGCGATCGCGACGATGATCAAGGCCCCCGAGGAGACGCGGTGGGCGCGACCCTCCGCTGTCGCGGAGGCGGCGTGCCCATGTAGTTCGGCGCGAAATCGCCACACGAGTACCAGTGAGGACAGGACGTCCGCGAGCACATCGGCTCCGGTACCGACCAGGCCGGTGCTGCTCGCCCCGATACCTACTACGATCGACGCAACGCCAGAGAGCACACCCCAAGCCACGGCGGCATAAGAGATGTGCAGCGCGTCACGCAGATGGATGCGGCTCATAGGCGCGTCAGCTGCACCCTACTGGCCGACGAGCCAGCGACCCGGTTCGGCGAGCTTGCGGGCCCGGGACGGGCCCCAGGAACCCTGGGCATACGACGCGAGCCGCGGCGGGTCGGCCAGGATCGGTTGTACGACCTTCCAAGCGGCAGCGATTCCGTCAGGTCGGGTGAACAGCGAGCGATCACCGATCAGGACGTCGTGGATGAGGCGGACGTACGGCGGCAGGGGGTCGGACCCGGGCAGCTCCGAAAGCGGCATGCGAGTGTTGGCGACCTCGATATCGGGTGCGGGCCCGGGCCTCTTGACGACCACGGAGAGGTCGATCTCACCGGCCCCTGACAAGGAGAAGGACACCACGTTTGCCTCAGGGGGCAGGCGTCCGCTCATCGGGCCGGCCGGTTCGCGCAGCAGAATGCTGACGCGCTGGTCGGTGACGGCAAGGCGCTTGCCGGTGCGCAGCAGGAACGGCACGCCGCGCCAGCGAGGATTGTCGACCCACAACTTGGCGGCGACGAAGGTGTCCGTTCGCGAGCGCGACGCCACTCCGGGCACGTCGCGGTAGCCGTCGAACTGGCCGAGCACGACCTCGCTCGGATCCAGGGGACGAAACGATCGGATAACCCTCTCGCGGGCAGCCTGCAGGTCACTTGCCGACAGACTCGCCGGCGGCTCCATCGCGACCTCCGCCGCGACCTGGAACAGGTGAGTGACCAGCATGTCCAGGACCGCGCCGGTCGCGTCGTAGAACTGGGATCGGTCAGCGATGCCGAGCTTCTCCGGCACGTCGATCTGCACGGCCTCGATGTGCTCGCGGTCCCACATCGCTGAGAACAGGCCGTTGGCGAACCGGAGCACGTGCAGGTCCTGGGTCGCCTCCTTGCCCAGGAAATGATCGATTCGATAGACCTGCTCCTCCTGCAGGACAGAATGCACGACGCGATCCAGGCTGCGAAATCCCTGCCGCGACGTCCCGAAGGGTTTCTCGAAGACAACTCGCGAACCCTCAGCGAGCCCGTGCGCACCGACGGCCTTGGTGATCTCGGTGAACGCCACGGGCGGCACCGCCAGGTAGTGAATCAGCTGCGCCTCGCGCCCCAGTTTCCCGCGGGCATGCTCGAGCACATCGAGCATGCTGCCGGGATCGTCGGATTCGAATCCGCCGCCGGCGAACAGCAGCCGCTCGGAGAACTCGCTCCACGGCCCGTCGGCGGGGCGCGGCCCGAATTGCGTGAGGGCCTGGCGCACGTGCGCCCGGAAGTCTTCATGGGCGACTTCCCCGCGTCCGTTGCCGACCAGCAGCCAGTCGGTCGGCAGCAAGCCGGCGCAGGCGAGGGTGTAGAAGGCCGGAAGCACCATGCGCTTGGCGAGGTCACCGGTGGCGCCGAACAGCACGAACACCGTCGGGCCGGGGTCGCGGGTCATTGACTGCATCGCCTTTGCCCCGCGGGGAGCCTGAGCCTCGATCTTGGTCGCCTTTGCCACGCTCGCCACGCTACCCGCGGTCGTTTCGGACGCCGCGTCGGCGACCTGCCCTATTCCGCTCGGCTGCCCCCGCGGCCGACGCTTGACCGATAGCTGCGGAGGCGGAGAGCACCGCGTGGATGGCCGCGCACACCCGGTCCGCGACGGCGCTCGGATCAGCGGAGTCGAGTTTGGCGTCCAGATGCAGGAACGCAAGGCCGTGCACGAGCGCCCAGATCGCGGTGGAGAGGGCATCCGGGTCTGCTGCAGGAAAGGCGCGCTGGACGATGGCAGGGACGTAGGCAGAGATCGCCGCGGTTGCCGCGACGCGGGGCGGCCGGCCGATGAACGCACCCCGTCACGGGAGGCGTACTTCCTCGACCTGGCCGGGGACTCGCGTCAGCGAGCCCTGTGCCGTTGATCCTGACCGGCGGCATCTCACAGCGCGACACCGCAGAAAGGGTGCTCGCCGGCGGTGTCGCCGTCGACCGGATGGCAACCGCGATGGCCGTCACCCTGACTTGCCCAACCGGTGGCACGTCAGGGTTGGAGAACCACCTTGATGCAGCCGTCGGTCTTGTCGCGGAACATCTCGTAGGCCTGCGGCGCGGCCGCGAGCGGCAGGTGGTGAGTGGCGAAATCCTTGACGCCGAGTGGGTCGGCGGAGTCGGCCACGAGCGGCATCAGGTCATCGATCCAGCGCTTCACGTGGGCTTGTCCCATACGCAGCTGAATGCCTCGGTCGAACAGCTCCATCATCGGGATCGGATCGAGCTCGCCGCCGTAGACGCCGCTGACCGATACCGTCCCGCCGCGCCGGACCGCCTTCACCGCGGCGTGCAGAGCGTCGAGGCGGTCGACCGCTGCGCGATCACTCACGTTCTGCGCCACCGCATCTGGTACCAGGCCGATAGCCTTCGTCGCCAGCTCGGTGACCTTGTTCCTCCGCGGTTCGTCGTGACCGTGCGCCTCCATCCCAACCGCGTCGATCACGGCGTCCGGCCCGCGGCCATCGACCAGCTCGATCAGCGCCTCGGAGGTGCTGGTCAGCTCGTCGGGATCGATGACCTCCACCCCGAAGCGGGCCGCGGCGGCGCGGCGCTCGGCGACACCGTCGACTCCGATCACCCGACGGACGCCGAGGTGCTTGGCGATGCGCGCCGCGAACTGCCCGACCGGCCCCAGGCCGAGGACGGCGAGCGTGCCGTCCTTCGGCGTGTCGGCGTAGACGACGCCCTGGTATGCGGTGGGCAGGATGTCGGACAGGTACAGGTACTGCTCGTCCGGCCCGTCGGCCGCAACGACGATGGGCCCGAACTGTGCCTGCGGGATACGGAGGTACTCGGCCTGGCCGCCGGGGACCGAGCCGTAGAGCGAGGTGTAACCGAACAGCGACGCGCCTTTGCCTTGCTCGCGATTCTGTGTTGTCTCGCATTGGGCGAACAGGCCGCGTGAGCACATCCAGCAGTGCCCGCAGGAGATGTTGAACGGGACAACAACCCGGTCTCCGACCTTTATGTTGGTGATCTCCGGGCCGACCTCTTCGACGATGCCCATCGCTTCGTGGCCGAGCACGTCACCGGGTTTGAGGTACGCGCCGAGAACGCCGTAGAGGTGTAGGTCCGAGCCACAGATGGCCGTCGAGGTGACTCGGATGATCGCGTCGTTCGGTTCCTGGATCGTCGGGTCGGCGACGTCGGTTACCTCGACGTGCTCGTTGCCCTGCCAGGTCAACGCCTTCACGAGTTGACTCCGCCGTTGTTGTCTGCGCCGTTGCCAATTTCGCGTAGCTCAGGTAGCACCTTGTCGGGTAGAACTCGAAGAACCCAGCGCTCTCGGTGCCGGGGCTGCTCCCTCCCATCTGCGAGATGTGGATGACGTCAACCCCTGCCTCGGCGTAGGGCTTGAACGCCTCGACGTGACGATTGACGTCGCTGCCGTAGGCGATGGAATCGCGCGTCGCGTCGCGGGTGACGAGCCCACTGACCTGCTCGAAGTGTCGTGGGCTCGGCAGCACCTGCGACAGCTCCCCCGGAACGCCGCTGTTGGCCCAGAGCCGGTGCGCGGTGTCGATGCACGTGTCGTCGTCCGGACCCCAGCAGACCTTGTAGCCGGCCTGCACCGGCTTCCCCTCGCCGCCGGACTCGCGGAACCTGGCGATCAGGTCCTTGTCCGGGGTGGTGGTTATGTAGCCGTCGCCGAGACGGCCGGCCACCTCGGTGGACTTCGGCCCGAACCCGCTGATGTAAATGGGCGGTGGCTGATCCGGCAGCGTGTAAAGCAGGGCGTGCTCGACCTCGTAATACTCACCGCGATGGTCGACGAACTCCCCGCGCCACAGCTTGCGGATCACTTCGATCGCCTCTTCGAGCATCTCCAGCCGAATGTCCTCGTGGGGCCACCGGTCACCCAGGATGTGCTCGTTGAGCGCCTCACCGGTGCCCACGCCGAGGGTGAACCTCCCCCCAGTGAGCACCGCGCTGGTAGCCGCCGCATGGGCAACGACCGCTGGGTGCACGCGGATGGTGGGGCAGGTCACCGCGGTCACGATAGGCAGCGGGCAGACCTGACTGATCTCGCCGATCATCGACCAGACGAACGGGCTCTGCCCTTGCTGGTCGTTCCACGGATGGAAGTGGTCGGAGATCCAGAGCGAGTCGAAGCCAGCCTCATGCGCACTGCGCGCCTGGTCGATGAGGGCCTGCGGCCCGTATTCCTCGCAAGAGAGGAATACGGGCCGATCTGCATGCCTGATCAACTACCCGCCTGCCGGGGCGGACAAACCGCAACGGCGTGTCGGCGGGTCGCAGCGTAGCTCGGCACACCTGACTAGAGCAGCAGTGCGGTGACGCAGGTGATGACGCCGACGGTGCTGAACGCGGCGTAGTCGTTGACCGAGCCGGACTGCACCCGCCGAAGCACGGTGATCGGCGCCGGTTCCGGGCAGCGGACGTACAGCGCGGCAAGTCCGAGCCCGAGGAGCAGCGTGCCAGCGGTGATCGCGAGATCGACCGGGTCGAGGTAGCTGTACGCCACGGTGACGGAAGGCAAGCTGGCATGTCCGGCGAGGATGCCGCTGCTGTAGAGGTCGGGGTGTAGGAGCAGGCCGGCCGCGGGCGCCACCACTCGGCGAATGACGATCACGGGCAGTGTGCCGAATGCGAGGCAGCCAGCCCCGAGGGCAATGAGCGTGAACCGCATGCCGGGCCGCGACGGCTCCAGATGCTCGTACGCCTCGTCCCGGCTGCGATAGAACGCGAGCCAGGCGGCCCGCGCCAACGCAGCGATGGTGACCACCTGCGCGAGCAGCGCAGCCGCGAGGACCACCCACTGATGGCTGTTCTGCAGCGACTTGTGGATCAGGCCGAGGGAGGCGTAGCCGTTGAGCGGCGGGATGCCCGCGATCGCCAGCACTCCGACGGTGAACCCGGTGGTGATGAGCGGCCGGTGCCGCGCCAACCCACCCATCTTCGACAGTTGGGTCTCCCCGGCGGCGTGCACGATGGTGCCCGCGCAGAGGAACAGCAGCGCCTTGAACAGCGCGTGGTTCAGCAGGTGATAGACCGCGCCGGCGACACCCGCGGCCGAGGCGGTGGCGAAGCCGATCATCAGGATGCCCACCTGGGAGACGGTGTCCCAGGCCAGCAACCGTTTGAGGTCGTCCTGTGCCAGGGCCAGCACCGCACCGAGGATCGCCGAGATGACGCCGAGCACCATGACCAGGCCGAGCGCATGCCCGTGGCCGGCGAACACGAGCAGGACCATCCGCACGATGCCGACGACCCCGAGATCGACCATGAGGGCCGAAAACAGGGCGGAGACCGCGCCCGGTGGCGCGGTGTGAGCGTCCGGCAGCCAGGCGTGGAACGGGATCAGGCCGGCCTTCGTCGCGAAGCCCGCGATCAGCAGCCCGACAGCGAGCAGCTCGGGCGCGTTCAGGCGGCCGGTCAACGTGTTGTGCAACTGCCCGAAGTTCAGGGCACCGCGGTCGGAGTACAGCAGCGCGTCGCCGATGAAGACCAGGAAGCCGGCGATGGACGTCAGCACCAGCACCTTGAACGCTGCCTCCAGCGCGATAGGCCGTTCGAGGAAGAAGGCGGTGAGGCCGTAGCTGGCCAGCGCCGCGACCTCGAACCAGACGAACAAGTTGATGGTGTCCGCGGTGAGGGCGGACCCGATGAGTGCGGCCAGCAGCAGCTGGCACAGACACGCCAGGCCGCCAAGCTCACGCGCGCCGAGATCACCGA
Organism: Actinomycetota bacterium; assembly: GCA_030775825.1. Lineage (GTDB taxonomy): Bacteria > Actinomycetota > Actinomycetes > Mycobacteriales > Jatrophihabitantaceae > JALYIL01. Next base: position 6,258 of record JALYIL010000077.1, on the reverse strand, counting down.
GCTCTGAGAGGATGTAGATCAGCAGCAGAGCGCCGAGGACCGCCGTGATCAGGGCGAACGCGAGCCCGAACGGGTCAGCCGCGAAGGCGATGCCAAGCGCGCGTGCCTGGACCGGACCCCAGTTGCCGAAGAAGTGCGACACGATGCGGCCGTGACCGGCGTAGACCTGGGCCGCGATCAGCAGGAGGACGCTCGCGGAGCCGAGCATGGCAACGATCGAGACGACCAGCGGCAGCCGCCGGTGCACCCGGGCAAGCAGCGGCGCAGCGATCGCCCCGGCCAGCGGGATTGCGACCGGCAACGCAAGCAGCGAGGCAACCCCTGCCGTGCTCACGCGTCACCCGCGCAGCGTGCGCACGTCGTCGGCGTCCAGGCTGCGGTAGTGCTGCGCGATCCGGACGACGACGGTGAGGAAGACCGCAGTGACGGCGACGCCGATGACAATGGCGGTGAGGCAGAAGTTCTGCAGCACGGGATCAGCGACGTTGCCGTGCGACAGTTGCGTTTCGGTCTGGCCGTTGGGCGGGCTGAGCAGCACCGGCGCCGTGGACTTGCGGCGGTAGGCCAGCGACACCAGCAGCAGGTACGTCGACGACTCCATCATCGACAGTCCCATCACGATCTTGATCAGGTTGCGCCGGGTCAGCACGACGTACAGGCCGAGGCCGAACAGCGCGGCGGTGGTGAGGTAGTTACCGAGGATCACGGGTCCTCCGCTTCGTCATCCTCGTCGGGGGTCCAGTCGTGGGTCATGCCCAACAGCGCGAAGATCGCGATGGTCAGGCCGGTGCTGACCTCGATCAGTTCGGCGCCGGAGAACAGTTGCAGGATTCCGCCGCTGCGGATGGTGCCGACCTGGGCGAGCGGCAGCCAGTTCGCAGAGAACGATCCCTTGCGGATCAGGCCGATGAGCTCGATCGCGATGATGGCGGCGGCGCCGGCAAGCTCCAGCGGTTCGAGGACCGAGGGGCGCACGACCCGTCGCACGCGCCGGTAGCCGAGCGCGGCGTACAGCAACACGACCACTCCGCCAAGGGCCGCTCCAGCCGGGAACCCGCCGCCGGGCGAATAGCCCCAGGCGGCCAGGTAGACCGCTGCGACGGCCAGCACTACCGCGGCCAACCGGGCAGCCACGCGGACGATCACCGTCATCGCCTCGGCCTGTTCCGGGCCGGGTGACCCGAGCGGTGACCGGTCGGTGTCCACCGCCTCTGGAGCGTTGTCCTGCTCGCCGAGCTCGGCGGCGCGCGCCTCGGACTCCTTGGGCGTCTGCTTCTCGTGCGGGTCGCTCCCGCGCTGCTCGTCCCGGCCGGCGGTTGCCTCGCCGACGTACTCGCTGCGCGTCTCGCGGGAGCGCGCCAGCGTCGAGACCGACACGACGGCCGCCAGCAGCAGGAACGTCTCGCCGAAGGTGTCGAAGCCGCGGGTGCCGTAAACGATCTCGTTTACCGGCTCGGTGATCCCCACTTCGGTAGCGCAAGGTTCATGGCTTGCCGCGCGATGGCCGGCAGGGGCGCGCCCTCGCGCGGCAGGCGCAGCAGCCCGATGGCCAGCACGGTTAGGACCCCGGCGACGAGGATCAAACCCAACCACGGCCGGTGCAGCGGCTCGTCGGCGTGCGGCTCGCGGGTCTGCTGGGCGCTGTCAGACATCGTCACCCTCTTGCTCGCCGAGGTCTCGGCCTTCGGAGACGTCCGTACGTGTCTTGCCGATCGCAATCAGGTACAGCACCGGTAGTGCTATCGCGCCGACCACGACCTCGGAGTGCGCGACGTCCGGAGCGCCGAGCACCACGAACAACAGGGAAAGCACGGTGCCCATCGCGGACAGGGCCATCACCGCACCGTTGAGGTTGCGCAACCGCAGCACCAGCATTCCGGCAGCCAAGATGGCGGCCAGGCACAGATAGTCGAGGATCCAGAAGCCGGTCACGGTGCGTGCGGCTCGTGCGGCTCGTCCCGGACGGCCCCTTCCCACATCGGCATGTTCGTCTTGTAGGCCGAGCGAGCGAGCGCGTGCGAGGCGGTCGGGTTGACGATCAGCAACAGCAAGGCGACCAACACCGCCCGGCTGGAGAACACCGACACCCAGCCTTCCTCGACCACCACGGCGAGCAGGATCGGGAGCGCGCCCATCGTGATCGTCTTCGAGGAGCATTGGATGCGGGAGTAGACGTCAGGCATGCGGATCAGGCCGACCGCGCCGGTGAGGGAGGAGAACAACCCGAGGCAGCACAGCACGATGACGACCGTGTCCTTCACAGCAACCCCCTCTCCAGGTAGCGAGCCCAGACCAGGGCGCCGAGGTAGCTGAAGGAGGCTAGCCACAGGGCCACGTCCAGGTAGATCGAGCGATCAGCCCAGACCGAGAACACGATGACGGCCAGCGCCGCCTGGGTGGAGATGGTGTTCAGCGCGACGATGCGATCGGTGACCGATGGGCCGCGCGCGAGCCGCACCAGCACCACGCCCACGATGACGACCTCGGCGATAGCGACCGCTAGGAACCAGGTAGTCATCGGTGTTCCTCTCCGGTGAGGGCCGGCAGGAAGCGCTCCACCGGCCCGTTGATCGCCGCCACGGCCCGGTCGCGCTCGCGCGGCGGGACGGCGACGGCGTGGTACTGCAGCTGGTGGGTATCGCGGTCCAGGTCGACGATCTGGTTGTCGACGATCAGCGACGTGACAAGCCCGACGGTCGCGAGCTCCCCATCGCTGCGGGCGAGCGTCGGCACTAGGACCATGCCGCTGCTCAGCGGCCGGGACGGCAGCCAGATCCGGCGGGTCAGCTTTGCGTTGGCGAGCACGACATGGGCCAGTGCCGACGCGGAGAACGCGAGCAGGGCAACCAAGCGGCGCGGACGTAGCAGGTTCCACGGGGCGACGACTTCGCCCAGCGGGGCCAGCGCGCCGGCCACCACGAGCGCGACGCCGAGGCCGACCAGCAGCTGCTCCGCAGTGCGGGTCCAGGTGAGCAGGATCCAGACCGCGTAGGCCCAGATCGTCAGGCTGGCGAACCGCCGCATCACGTCTGTCGACGTTCCCAGCGTGCGGACGAATTTAACGCGACGCCGCTGGACGGCACGAGATCATGTCGTTGCGTCAGCTCGAGTGCCCGGAAGGTACTCCTGCACCTTCTGCTTGAGGCCTTGCTTCGCGAACCCCCAGGTGTCCTCGTCCCCCCGCAGCGCCGGCTGGAGGGCACCTGCCTGAAGGCATGTGTCGGCGCCTCGTACTCCAGGTCGAAGACGTCAGACGGGATGATGATGCAGGTCGGCGCGCGCTCGCTGGCAGCGATGCGAATTGCCCGGTCGATGAGGTTCGGTAGCTGCGCAGGGACGGTGCACATCTGGACGTAGTCGCTGCACACGTCCTTGAACAGGGACAGGAGGTCGACCTCCTGCTGGTACGAGCCGCCCGTCGCCGAGCGTTCCGTCTGGCCGACGATCGCCACCACGGGCACGTGATCGAGCTTCGCGTCGTAGAGGCCGTTGAGCAGGTGGATCGCTCCCGGGCCGCTGGTGGCGACGCAGACGCCGACGTTGCCGGAGAACTTGGCGTAGCCGACCGCCTCGAACGCGACCATCTCCTCGTGCCGGGCCTGCACGAACTGCGGGTCGTTCTCGGCTCGCCCCCACGCCGCCAGCAGCCCATTGATCCCGTCCCCGGGGAAACCGAAGACCTGCCTGACGCCCCACTCGCGCAGCCGAGCCAGCAGGACGTCGGCGGTCGTCTGAGCCATCAGCGTTCTCCCTCGCGGTGGTGAACCTGCCGGCTCGCGCAGCTGAGCACGCGCTCGATCGGCGGTGACTTCACTGTTTCCGGATTCATTTCCGCTCAAACGCCGCCCGGACTAGCCGCGTTGCCTGCATCGGGCGCCTCGAGGTGCCTCAGGTTTCGCGTACGACCTTCTCGGCGCGCTTGTCGGGCCTTAGCCCGCGCCAGGCGGGATGGCGTAACCGGCCATCGCTGGTCCACTCGGTGAAAGCCACTTCCCCTACCAGCTTTGGCGTCAACCAATGGGCGTCGCGGGCCTCGGCACGCGGGACGTCGATGAACGGCGACGTCGCCCGACCCAGGTGTGCGAGCTTTTTTTCGATCAGTTTAAGGGCGTCGTCGGTGAAACCCGTGCCCACCTTGCCGACGTAGCCAAGCCCTGCCTCAGAGGGGATGCCGAGCAGCAGGGAACCGATGGTTCCGGCACGTCGGCCTGCTCCAGGCTTCCAGCCGCCGATGACGACCTCCTGGGCGCGGACATTCTTGATCTTGATCCAGTCCGGAGAGCGCCGGCCAGGCTGGTAGGGCGCGCTCCGACGTTTGGCTACGACACCTTCCAGGCGCTGGTCCCTGCTGAGCTGGCGCGCCTGCGCGCCGCTGCCGGAGAAGGCCGGCGGCGTCTGCCAGGCGGCCCCATTGAGATCAAGTTCGTCGAGAAGGGCTCGTCGCGCCGAGCAGGACTCCGCCAGCAACGAGCGACCGTCATGGTGGAGCACATCGAATATCAGGTACACGACCGGCTCGGCGGTTGCCAGCTTGCGCGCCTCGGTGGCTGCCGAGACGTGCATGCGCTTCTGCAGCCGCGCAAAGCTCGGCTGTCCGTCGTCGTCGAAGCTCACGATCTCCCCATCTAGCAGCAGCTGGGTCGAGCCAACCGATTCACCCAAGGCGCGCAACTCCGGATAGGCGACGCTCATGTCGCGGTCACTGCGGGAGATGAGCTTCACCCGGCCGCCCTCGATCCTGGCAAGGGCCCGGACACCGTCCCACTTCATCTCGAACGCCCACTCGGCGTCGTTCTCAGGGTCCGGGAGCTCGCCGAGGGTGGCGAGCATGGGGGCGAGCGAGTCCGGCAGCGTGGCCCAGTCGGCCGTGGCAGCGGCGTTCATCCGGTGCATCATCCACTGCTTCCCACGCGTTTGAAACAGCACGAAGCGCCCTTGCACACGTTCCCCGTTCAGGACGACCTTGACCTCGGTGTCAGTCCACTTCTCCAGTTGGTAAACGCCGTGGTCCCATATCGTCACGGTCCCGCCGCCGTATTGGCCGGCGCCGATGGTGCCCTCGAAGCTCGCATACTCCAACGGGTGGTCCTCGGTCTGGACGGCGAGCCGATTCGACCTGGTATCGGTCGGGAGTCCTTTAGGCACCGCCCAGGAGACGAGGACACCGTCGCGCTCTAGACGGAAATCCCAATGCAACGCCGAAGCATGATGTTCCTGCACCACGAATCTGGCACCGCCCGGTCGCCGCGGTGCCCTCTTCTTGGCAGCCGGTTCGGGCGTTCGGCTGGGGTCACGCTTGCGTCGGTATTCACTGAGGTCCGGCATCGGGCACTCTCTGCTTCCAGGAGCCAGGTGTGACCCGGCTCAGAGCGGGTTGCGGGCCTGGCTGTCCGGTGCATCATCCTCGGCGACGGTGCTCGTCTGCTCCAGGCTTGACTCCACACCGGATTCCCCGGTGGCAGCTGGGCCGCCCACGTCGGATCCTTGCTGGCGCTCGGGATCCACCTCGCGTTGGCTGTGTGCCCCGGTTTCGATGTCCGCGCTGGTCTGCTGCTGATCACTCATCTGCGGTGCCCCCCTGCAACTCGTCGGCGCTCGCCTTCGCCGCTTCGGTATCGGTCGTCGCGCCGTCAGCTTCCCGCTCGAAGACATCGGCGTGCTTGAGATCGCTCGAGGTCTGCTCGGCTACCTGCTTCGCCATCTGCTCATCAGTAAGTCCGGCACCGGCCGGCTGGGTGTTTGCATCGTTCGGCATGTCACGCTCCTCGCGTCGTGTCGATCGTGTGCCAGACAGGTACCCGCCGAGCGCTGTCGCCAACCAGTGATCGAGGTAAAACCGGCCCGAAGGTGGCGTACCCACCCTCGGAAGCAGCGCGGCTGGACGAGGGTGCCTACGGGAGGAGTTGGTCGGTGAAAGTCGAGGTCAACCATTGCTCATACCTTTCGCCGGTCCAGCCTCGGTCGAACATGAGCAGGCGGTACACCTCGGGTGAGGCGAGCGCGTGGATGATGTCGGCGGCCTCGCGCTCACGGAGTCCGGACCGTAGCGCACCAGCGCGGGCGAGTGCGCGGGCGATGCGGCGCTGACCTTGGTCGCGTTGTCGAGCGACCTCGGCGAGCAGGGCCGCGGCGGCTTGGTCGGATCTGGCCGCGTCTTCCAGGATGCGGTGCACCGGGGCGGTGCGCGCCATCAGCTCGCGCAGCAGCGCCGCGCAGCCGGCTAGGGTGCTGGCTGGGTCTGGGGCTAAGTCCAGGGCG
>JALYIL010000076.1 GCA_030775825.1 Actinomycetota bacterium | reverse complement strand
GAGCAGACGAACGCCGGGCCTATAGGAGTCTTGACCTGCCACTATCGCCCACGCGAACCTACTGGCGCCCACCGGCGCATACGGGACAGATGGGCGGTTCGTCAGTCTCATAACCCGAAGGTCGCAGGTTCAAATCCTGCCCCCGCCACCAACGAAACAGCAGGTCAGGGCCGGTGCGAGAGCGCCGGCCCCTTCTGTTTGTGGCGGCGCTCTCCCTATCTCGATCCCTAATCCTGGTTGACACTGGTGTGCGAGTTCGGTTCATGCTTGACACTGTGACTCCGGTTCCTGCCTGACAGTTCCCGTACCCGACTCCGGTACCTGGGCGACACTGGCTCCGGTACCTGGGCGACAGCCGTTTGGGGTTGAGGGTCCACCAGGTAGCCGGCGTCTCCTTCTTCGCTGTGGGTTGTGCCGCGCCCGCGGACGCGAAGGAGGCCGTCGTGCTCGTGGAGTTGGGTCTGGTGGAGCAGCGTTACAAGGCAGTGTTGGAGGTCTTGGATGGGGCGACGGTGACGGATGTCGCGTTGCGGAACGGGGTGGTGCGCCAGACGGTGCATGACTGGGTGCGCCGCTACGCGAACCATGGTCTGGCCGGGCTGGCGGATCGGAGCTCCAAGCCCGACTCGTGCCCGCATCAGATGAGCCCTGTGGTCGAGGCGCGGATCGTTGAGTTGCGCCGGGCGCACCCGGCGTGGGGGCAGCGCACGATCTTGTTCCATCTGGCCAAGGAGAAGGTCGAGCCGTTGCCGGCGTTGTCGTCGGTGTATCGCTGCCTGGTCCGCCATCAGCTGGTCGAGCCGACCAAGCGCAAACGGCGCCGGGAGGACTACAAGCGCTGGGAGCGGTCCCGGGCGATGGAGTTGTGGCAGATGGACGTGGTCGGCCGGTTCCATCTCCGCGACGGCACGGACCTGTCCGCGGTTACCGGTGTCGATGATCACTCGAGGTTTTGTGTGTGCTGCCGGCTGGTGGCCCGGGCGACCGCGAAGCCGGTGTGCGACGCGTTGTTCTTAGCGATGGGTGCCCACGGGGTGCCCGATCAGGTCCTGACGGACAACGGCAAGGTGTTCACCGCCCGGTTCGGGCCGGGTCCGGGGCCGGTGCTGTTCGACCGGATATGCAATGAAAACGGGGTTCGCCATCTGTTGACCGCGCCGTACTCGCCGACGACGACCGGCAAGGTCGAGCGGTTCCATCGCACGTTGCGCGCCGAGTTCTTCGGCCCGAACGACTACACGTTCGCGACGATCGTCGAGGCTCAGGCAGCGCTGGATGCGTGGGTGATCGGGTACAACACCGAGCGGCCACATCAGTCGATCGGTATGGTCCCTCCGATCGAGCGGTTCAAGCTGGCCGCCGACCGTCTTGCGGCCGTCGACACCACCGCCGACGATGAGCCGCCCACTCCGGTGGCGGACGCGTCGCGTCCGGCTGGGGTGATCCGCTGGGTCGACGCCCGCGGGAACGTCAGCGTGGGCAAGTTCCCGTACAAGGCGGGGCGGGTGTTCGCCGGAGAACCGGTCGAGGTCGTCTGCCAACGCGGCCTGGTCGAGCTCGTCTACAAGGGCACGCTCATCGCTACGCACGCCGAGCGGCGCCGGCCGGACGCGCCATCGGCGGGCGAGACGCTCCAGGCCCCACGTGAGCGGCGAGCGCGGGACGCGACGACCGGACCGGCCGTGAAGCGCATCGCCGACAGCGCCGGCATCGTGAGCTTTGCCGGCGCGGCCTATCGGGCCGGTAGGGCGTGGGCCGGCAAGCAAATCACCGTCGCCATCGTGGCCGGCTCGGTGCAACTGTCCGTCGACAGCAAAGTGATCCGCGTGCACCCGATCCGCCACGACCGCAGCAAAGAGCACGGCGCGTTCGCCACGCCGAACGGCAGGCCCCGCAAGGCGACGACCGGGTGAGGATCTGACGGAGGATCAGGAGTGTCGCCCACCTACCGGAGTCAAACTGTCGTGGGGGTACCGGTACTTGACACCTGGTTGACACTGGTTGACACTGGTTGACACTGACGGCGCCGTCGTCGTCTGTCGAGCCTCCACCCTGGCGTACGCACGCCCGGCGTCGTCCAGGTTGAGGTGCCGGCGAGTGTCGTAGTGCTTATACAGGTGAATTGCCACCTCGCTCGTCGGGTCGAGCGCAGTGCCCAGGAACATGAACTTCGTCTCGTTGATCGATCGCGGGCCCCGACCCTGACGTTCCAGAAGTGCAACTCGTTCGATTGGGCGCCACACCGCCTCGTCCTCGGATTCGATGACAGTTGAGACGCCCGCTCGCGCAGTCGTGGGCGTCGTGTCATCGTTTGAACAGTTCGTCGATCGCGCGCATCGCCGCGAGCAATTCCGGGCTCGCCGGCTCGGCGTCTCCACAATCGCATCCATCGTCTTCATCGTGTAGTGCACAGTCGCGCCAACGCATCGACATTGCGCAGGACGCGCAGGTCGTGATC
>JALYIL010000075.1 GCA_030775825.1 Actinomycetota bacterium | reverse complement strand
CGGCAGGGTTGTCTCCGGTGATGACTTTGACCGCTATCCCGAGGCCCGCCAGCCGCTGTAAGGCTTGTGCTGCGTCCGGTTTCGGTGGGTCGAGAAAGACCAGGAATCCGATCAGGCGCAGGTTGTGCTCGTCGGCCGCTGTGGGCGCGTGTTCGGTGGTGACGGCGCGGGTGGCGACGGCGACCACGCGGTTGCCGGCGGCGAACTCCGTGGCCAGCGCGTCCCGGGCGGATTGAGGCACGTCCAGGCACCGGTCCAACACGGTCTCGGGTGCGCCTTTCGTGACCAGCGTCAGCTGGTGGGCGCTGTCCTTGACCAGGACGGAGACCATGTTGCGTTCATGGTCGAAAGGCAGCGCCGCCAGCCGCGTGCAGGCCTTGACCGCCGCCAGCTGTGCGGCAACTCCTGGCGCCTTCCACAAAGCCACGTCCAACGGGTTCCCCCCGACGGCCGTGCCGTGGGCGGCTGTGTTCTCCGTAGCGACCAGTCCCCACCGCAACACCCCGTCGGCGTCGCCGCCGGCCGACCTGCCGTCGGCTGGGACGGAGCGCGCGTAGTCGATTCGCCCCGCGGTGAGGGTGCCGGTCTTGTCGGTAAAGAGCACGTCGACGTTGCCCAGGTCCTCGATGCAGACCAACCGTTTGACGAGCACCTTGCGTCGGCTCATCCGACGCGATCCGGCGGCCAGGCTGCTGGACACGACCGCGGGCAGCAGCTGCGGGGTGATTCCGACTGCGATCGCCAACGAGAACAACAGCGCGTCCATGATCGGTTTGTGCAGCACGACGTTGAGCATGAAGATCGAGGTGGTCAGTGCTCCTGCGACGTAGACCAGCAGCATCGAGAACTTCCGCAGCCCGACCTGGAACTCGGTGTCGAGCTGGTGGGTGGACAGTCCGGCGGCGATCTTGCCGAACTCGGTCCGCGACCCGGTGGACACGACGATCCCGCGGCCGCTGCCGGCGTTGACGACGGTGCCCATCAGCGCGCAGCCGGTCAGCTCGGCCAGCGCAGCGCCGGCGGGGACCGGCTCGGTGTTCTTGTCCACCGGCAGCGACTCACCGGTGAGCACCGACTCGTCACACCCGAGACTCACCGCCGAGATCAGCCGAATGTCGGCGGGAACGATGTCGCCCAGCCGCAGGTCCACCAGATCGCCGGGAACCAGATCGGTCACATCGACCGTGCTGGGTTTCCCGTCGCGGGTGACCACAGTCTCGCGACGGATCTGGTCGTGCAACGCTTCGGCGGCCTTCTCGGCCCGGTACTCGTTGACGAATCCGAGGCCCACCGACAAGGCGACGATCACACCGATGATGACGGCGTCGCTCTTCTGTCCGACGAAATAGGACGCCAACGCTGCCGTAAGCAGCAAAGCAAGCAACGGCGAACGGAGCTGGTGCCAGAGCACCGGCCAGAACCTTGCTCTGTGGGAGGACACGGCGTTCGGCCCCCACTCGGCCCGGCGACGCAGGACTTCCGCATCGGACAGGCCGAGTTGATCGCTCACCCCGAGGCCACTGACTACGTCAGTAGCGGGACGCTGCGACGCGCCGACGATGTCCGCTGGCGCGAGAGGGCCGACCGCATGGGATGGCGCAGTGACGGTCATGAGATCCGCCTAGGCCACGAGGCGGCGCGGAGCCAGCCCGGGCCGCCCAGCGGTGAACGGGCCGCAGCCCAGCAGGAGGAGACGATGAGTACAAATCCAACGACGCCGAGCCCGATGCCCAACTTGTTCTCAAGCCGCAGACCGACGGCTACGGACCCGACGCCGAAAGTCATGAGTCCGATCGCGGCGGCCACATATCGGTGCGACGCGCGGTGCCACGTCCGCAGCGGGCCGGTTGAGCCTGCGGTGCCGGCCCGCAGCCCAGCCTCCATCTGCTTCAGAACCGTCTGGTCGTGCTCAGACAACGCCATGAGCCTGGCCGTATCTGGCTGGGGAGGTCATCGGTGGCCTATTGGGTTATGGCGATTTGGTTGTCGACGTGGGTGACGCCGGGTGTGCGCCAGGCGGCGTATTCGGCTTGGTGCCCGGCAGCCCAACTGCCGACCTGACGTAAGCAGGCGCAGCAGCGTCGGAGTCGAGTACGTGTCGACCAGGCCAGTGGTGATGGTCACGTCGCGCGTCCAAAGCCGTTCCAGATGCAGGGTGACCGGTTTGCCGTGCACCCCGATGTTCGCGACCCGCCCGACCGGGCGCACCAGCTCGGCCGCCAGCTCGAACGTCGCCGGAACGCCGACCGCTTCGATCGCAACGTCCACGCCCAGACCGCCAGTGAGCTCGCGGACTGCCGCGATCGGGTCCTGCTCGCTGTTGTTGATCGTTACGTCGGCGCCGAACTGCTTGGCCGCCTCGAGCCGGTTGGCGGCCATATCGATCGCGATGACCAGACTGGGGTTGAACAGGCGGGCGCCGGTGATCGCCGACAGCCCGATCGGGCCGACGCCTACGACAGCGACCACATCGCCGGGTCGGACCTGACCGTTGAGCACACCGACCTCATAAGCGGTGGGCAGGATGTCGGCCAGCATGAGCAATTCCTCGTCGCTGACCCCGGCCGGCACCGGATAGGTGGAGTTGTCCGCGAATGGGACCCGCACGTACTCCGCCTGAGTGCCGTCGACCTCGTTGCCGAGGATCCAACCCCCGCCGCCAGCGCACTGCCCGTAGCGGGCTTCGCGGCAAAAGCGGCACGATCCGCAGGCGCTAACGCACGAGACCAGCACGTGATCGCCCACGGCCACGTTCTTGACCGCGGAGCCGATCTCGGTGACGGTGCCCACGGCCTCGTGGCCGATAATGCGTCCGTCGAGCATCGCCGGCAGGTCGCCTTTGAGGATGTGCAGGTCGGTGCCGCAGATCGTCGTGGTGTCGACGCGAACGATCGCGTCGGAGTCCGCCGAAAGCGTCGGAGCGGGGACGTCTTCCCACGCCTTCGCGCCGGGGCCGTGGTACACAAGTGCCTTCATGATGGCTGGTCCCTGTCGATGATCTTGCTTGGTCTGAGTGTGTGCTCGTGCCGGCGGCCCTGAAGTGCTCAGGCTCCGATTTCAGCAGGGAACTGCGTCGGCGGCTGGGGCGGGTTGGCGACCGTCAAGACGTCACCGACCGGCCGTCGCGCTGTCAGCGGCGGTGGAACCGACTCGGGCCTTTGGCCCAGGCGCAGCAACATTTGTGGGTATCCGGTCCACGACATCACGGTTCGCAGTTGGCTTCGGAAAAACAGCAGGTCGACCGCTTGGCTCAGCGCGCAGGTCGCGAGGCCGTCCAGTTCGGCCTGGATCATCAGCCGCATCATTGATCCTCCCGCGCGCAGTCGCTCCACCGGGTTGTCACCGTCGGTGAAGATCACTGCGATGAGCGGTCGCTCATCGATACCGGTGCTGATGAGCTGGGTTCCCGGTATGCCGAGCTCGAAGTCGCGCAGCGGGATGTCAGTGTGTCGTGGCTGGTCGTCGGGTACGGCGGGGATGACCGATGTCGGCACGCCGTCGGGACGGCCGGGATCACGCCGGACCCACTCCGCCATTTCCGCCGCGTAGGCCGGGTCGTCTCGTTCGGAGGTGTCGGCCCGGGAGATCGCGACCGCCAACTCGAGATTCTCGTCGGCCCGGAGCGGGAAATGTGCGTACACCGCGGGGGCTTGTGCCGCCTCGCGCAGCCGCTCGATCTCGTGCGACGACACTGGCCGGGGACCGAACACGCGGCGCTCGCTGCGCCGCCGGCCCGCGGCCCCAATTTGCTGCGCAGCCTCCTGATTCGGCTCTTCGTGGGAGGTCAGCCGGAAGCTGGCCAGCAGGTCCGGATCCGCGGGGTCGGGGAGCAATGACGTGTCGACGATCCACCCCCGGGCGGCGAGGGCCAACTGGGTCAATTCGGCGGCTGCGCCGCAGCTGACGTGAAGGGAATGCCCGTCAGGGTCTGCGACTCGCAGTTGGCGCGAACGATCGGCGCGAAGAGTGAGCCGGCCGTCCTGTAATTGCCAGTGCCACGGTTGGGTGTTGTGTAGCGAGGGCGCGCGGCTAGCCAGCGCCACGACGGCCTCGGCGGCGTCTCGGTCCAACGTCGAGACGGCGGCGACCGCCATCAGTGCGCGCCGGCAGGCATAAACTCGGCCGCGGGAGTCTCGGCTGGGCCGATGTGGGCATCGGGCGCTCGGCGGCTGTGCCACAGCCCGAGCCCAGACAGGATCAACATGATCAATGCGCCGATGAAGGCGCCGATCGCGGCGATACCGGCGATGGTGCCCATCGTGCCGAAGGCGTAGGCGTTGAGCAGCAGTCCGCGCAGCGTCTCGCCCTTGAAGACCGTTTCCACCGTGGCCGCGAGTTTCGCGTTGGTGGGGGCGGCTTGGGCTTCGGTGCTGAGTTGCGCATAGGTCTTGCCGCCACCGATCTCATTGAGGTGTACGGCGATGAAGTGATCGGCATAGGTCTCCGCCTGGGCGCCGGTGGTGAGCTGCTGGCCGGCGTACTTACGCATCGGCGCAAAGTCGGCACCGGCGGTGGCTGGGCTGCCCTTGGCTGGGAAGAAAATCTGTTGGGCGGCGAGCTGCGTCTTCACTTCGTGGGTGATGAAGTTGTGTCCCCAAGTCAGCAGTGAGCCGGCGACGATGAGGACGGCCGTCAGGGTGAGGCCGACCCAGCTAATCAGGCGATCAAGAGTCTTGCGATTCATTGTTTCCTTCTTATGGTTTGCGTTTGTTCGCGGCGGGGCCGGTCGGCCAGCGCGGGAGACCGAAATTTCAGGACGCTGCCTGATCGCCTGCGCCATCGAACTCCACCGGCGCCGGGGGCGTCGTACGCACCACTAGGACTGGGCAGGGAGCATGAGCGGTGCAGTAGGCGCTGACCGACCCGAGCAGCAATCCGGCGAAGCCGCCGTGACCACGGCTGCCGACGACGAGCATCTCGGCCCCGTTACTGGCATTCGAGAGGACCCGGGCGGGGTGGCCTTCATACACGGCCGCACGGATCCCCGCTGGTCTGTGATCACCGAACGCAGCGGTGAGCGCGTCGGCGAGGATCCGGGCGGCATCCTCGGCCGGATCCCAATCCGCCGGTGCTCCGCCGCCCATGCCGTAGCTCGCCGGATAGTCCCAGGAGGTCACGGCGTCGATCTCGGCGTTCAGCGGTACCGCCATGCAGGCGGCCCAGCGCAACGCGTCGAGCGAGGAAGGCGACCCGTCGACGCCGACCACGATGTTGCGCCTCGGAGCGGATTGTTGGGTGGTCATCGATTCCCTCATTCGTGAGTCGAAGGTGCGGATCGAGCGAACCTGCGTCGGGGTGTCGCCGCGGCCCGGGGTTGCGGCGCGCGCAGCATGTGGACGCTGGTGGGTTCGCTACGTCCGAGGCATCGCAGCGACCAGCTGACGCGCTTGCTCGATGAAGCGATGCTCGACGAGCACCTCGTACTTCGTCGCGATCACCTGGCTGACGGAGGCGAAGTCCCGGCTGCCGCCGCGGGTCGCGGCCCGGAAGCCGATCTGGCTCCAGACGAGGCCGAACAGCGCACCCAGGACGGGCGTGGTGATCAGAAAGCCAAGTTGGTTTTGTTTGCTGAAAAGGGCAAAGGCGATACCGACGAATAACCCCATCCACAGCCCGGAAATCGCGCCGGCCAGCGCCACCTTGCCGTGGGTGAGCCTGCCGGTAACCCGTTCAACCGACTTCAACTCGGTGCCGACGATAGCCACGTTCTGGACGGGAAACTCCTGATCGGCCAAGGAATCGACGACATGTTGGGCGCGGGAGTAATCGTCGTAGACGTCCAGCGACATCGGGTAGTCCAGGTTAAGCGCTGGACGGAGCGGCCTCGTGGGCCGCGCGGCGGTGGTCATCGCGCCACTGCGCCATTGGTCGCCGGCACGACTGCCGGTGCGGTGTTCGGCGGCGTCGATCCTTCGGCGGCAGCCTGTTCGCGAGCAAGGAACGAACCGAGTTCGGCGATCGTGGTCATCAACGGCGCCGGGAAGACGACGGTGGTGTTCTTGTCCACGCCGATCTCGACCAGGCTCTGCAGGTTGCGGAGCTGCAACGCCAACGGGTGGGCCATCATCGTGTCCGATGCGTCGCCCAACGCAGCCGCGGCCAGGGATTCACCCTCGGCGTTAATGATCTTGGCGCGCTTCTCCCGCTCGGCCTCGGCCTGACGCGCCATCGCCCGTTTCATGCTGTCCGGAAGCTGGATGTCCTTCAGTTCGACCAGCGTGACCTCGATACCCCAGTCGACCGTCGTGACGTCGAGGATCGCGCGGATGTCGAGGTTGATCTTGTCGGTCTCGGACAGGGTTTGATCGAGCGTGTGCTGACCGACGACTTTCCGCAGCGTTGTCTGGGCGATCTGGTCTATCGCGGAGTAGACGTTCTCGATCGCAACCACGGACTTCACCGCGTCGACGACCTTGAAATAAGCCACCGCCGAGACGTCGACGCTGACGTTGTCGCGGGTGATGATGCCCTGGGACTGGATCGGCATCGTCACGATGCGAAGCGATACTCGGTGCATCACGTCGACGATCGGGATGATAAGCCGGAAGCCGGGTTTGCGTTCGCCGATGACGCGGCCGAGCCGGAACAACACGCCGTCCTCGTACTGCTTGACGATCCGCGCGGACAGCGCAAACCCCAGCAGCAATAGGACAAGAACGACGATTAGGACGACGATGAGGACTTTCACGACTGGTGCTCCATAACCTCGATCATGCGATGGACCGGCCAGTCGCTGCCCGATCCGGGCGTGCGAGTGGTGTGGTCGGAACGGGAGCAACTGGCGATCGCCGACGCGCCATACGTAGGTCGCGCTCGTGCCAGGAGCTGCCGGAAGACAGCCCACGCGGGCCAGGGAAGGGTGTCGCCGCGGCGTCTGGTTGCGAGCGGAAGCTCTTCACCCGAAGACTCGCTCCGGCGTGATCCCAGGCTGGCTGCTAATCAACCACCACTGACAGTACGCCGTCTTGCTGTGATCGGCCTTCGGCTAGGGCTGATCGCGGTTTGTTCGGACGATGCTTGCGTCGATGAGTCGCGTTGCCGCGATTTCCGGCGTGGTGTGCGCCTGACGTGCGAGACGGTCCAGTTCGGCGCGCGCCTGGTCGAGGTCGAGGCCATCGTCGAGCAAGATGCCGAGCGCCTGGTTGTGCGATTTCGCGTTGTCCAACACCATGATGCTGGCTCCCGGCGCATCGGGTGTGAGGCGCAGGTCGAACCGGACGACATGGGGGCTGAGCCCGAGAGCTCAGCTGAGATCGGCGGCGAGATAGACCAACCCACCACGGTTCGTCGCGTGAAAGGTGATCTCGCTGCCCGCTGCGACACCTGCCAGGCTGTCCAGCGGGATCGTCACGGAGGTGACGATGCGACGGCCCTTCGGCGGCTCCTCGAGCAGCGTCACCCTGATCGCAGCGCTATCGACGACCAGCGTGATCGGACGCCAGTGCGGGCGCGCGTGGTGATGGCAGGGGGCTGCGGTCATCGAGTTCGCCAGTGCTCTGTGCGCTGGGAGCAGCGCTCCGCGCTGGATGGGTTGTGCTGGCTGATGACCGCTTCGGCAGTAGCGCAAGGGTGCCGGGCTACGAGCGGAACGCTCTTCCCGTCAGCACATTCGTCTGGCGGTGATCCCAGGCTGGCTGGTACATCAACCACCACCGACGCTACGCCGTCTTCGGCTTCGGTGGTTCTGAGTCGAGGTGGCGACTCACGCCGGGGGAAGCTGCACGGGGGCGTCGATCAACTCCTGTGCTGCCGTGTCCACGCTGATCGCGTCGAGTCCGGCCAACCGGTGCAGCTCGGTGAGACCTTCGTCGAGGTCGAGCCCCTGATCGAGCAGAATCCCGAGCGCCTGATCTTGTCGTGATGTTGCCGCCAACCCGGCGTCGCCGAGGGCAAGATCGGGAGGCGTCAGGTGTTGGTCCAGCTTTACGGCGTCCTCGCCTGCTCCCAGTGCATAGGTGAGGTCAGCGGCCAAGTCGACAAACGCACCCGGCGTGCCACCGTAGAGGACCACCTCGCTGCCCGAGGTGTGTTCGCCGACCGCCGTCAGGGAGAACATGACCGAGGTGAGGACCTCGCTGGGCTCGAGGAACTCCTGGAGCACGGAGAAGCTCACGGGCGCGTCACCGACGATGAGGGTGATCGAAAGACCAAGGTAGGACTTGACCGCCAGCGCGCAGCTATCGCTCAGGCGCAGCACCAGCAGCGCCAGGTCATCGTCGGGTTCGTCCAAGGCGGCGGTCAGGACAGCAAGGTCCGCGGCGACGGCATCGGACAGTTCCACGAGGGACTCCGGGGCGTCCCGAACGCCGAGCAACGTGCCAGGTCCACGCTCGGCAGGTCGCGTCGCGTGGGACCAAGGCCAGAGGCGGGTCGGGTCCCGGGTCCAAAGGCGTCAGTACCGATGACGCTACGCGCACCCGCAGGCCGCCCGGTCAGCTACTCGTCGGTGTGCCGGGAGCGGGCCCGACGACGGGCATCGTCGACCAGCTGCTGCGCGACGGCCGACACCTTGCGGTTGTCGGCCTGGCTGATCGTGACCAACTTGGTGAACGCCTCGTCCGTGGTGCAGCCGCTGCGACTGATCAGGATGCCCATCGCCTGATCGATCACTGATCGGCTCGTGAGCGCGGTCTGCAACTTGGCGGCGACCCGTCTAGCTTGGGCGAGCACCTGGGCGTTGTGAGCCGAGATCGCGGCCGGGACGGCGAACAGCTCCCCCAGTTCGATCGCGCGCTGATCAAAGGAGTCGCGGGCGTGCCCGTAGACGTTCATCGCTCCGAGCACGCCGCGGGCGCCCATCAGCGGCAGCGACAGCACGCTGTGGACGCCCAGCTGCGCGACCCGGGGCCCGAACTTGGGCCAACGCCTCTCCCCGTTCAGCGAACCCGACATCACTGTGCGGCCCTCGGCTGCCGCGGTGATGCAAGGCCCTTGGCCGAGGCCGTACTGGATCGCGTCCACTTCCTTGACGAAGTCCGCGCTGGCGACAATCGTGTCCGGGCGGTCGTTCTCCAACAGGGTCAGGCCAGCACCGTCGGCGCCCGGGATCGCCCGGACCGCGAACGCGGCCACGTGGCGAAGGAGGTCCTCCAGACCCTCTGGACCGCTGTCCATTGTCAGATTCGACAAGTCGGCGAGACTCGTCCGCAGATCAACATCGTCGGCGGCAAGAGCACCGGCGAAACGCGTTGGGTCTGGGATCGCGAGTTCGGTCGGCTCAGGCGGTGCGTTACCGGTTGGTTCCATCGGAGCATCTCCGCACGTGTCGCCTAGCGCTGAGCTCCGATGCTAGCCCGGCCCAGCGGGCGATCCACCGGGCGCTCTGCCCGTTCGGACTCTTAGGTTCGCCGAGGCTCCGAATCCGGCTCCCGAGAGCTACGAACCGCACCAGGGACCCTATCTCGATCGACTGGCTCCGCCGTCCCGGCCAGCCTGGACGGCCACGGCAGCATCATCACCACCGAGACATACCTCCACACCCTCGCCGAAACCGACGACACCGCCCTGGATGCACTCGCATCCATCCGGAAACGGCATGGCCCGAAATGAATCCGTTGTTCATCACCGCGATCCCCGCGCTCGGTCACGGGATCTTTCTACTCGACATCACGTCGAGGCGGATCGAGATCGCGGGCATCCTGGACGCAAGTGGGCGCTCCTCGTCGAACTCGACTACGTTTCGCGGTGTCCGCCGTGGCACGCCGCCCAAAACAGTTCATCGAGATTTTCTGCTGGCTCGGAGCGCAGACGATCCGTCAGGCCGAGGGCTGCGGCGTCCCAGGTGGATACCTGTGCGCCGCGTTCGACGAGGCGCCGGGCGGCCTTCCATTGGCCGAAGGCGGTTGCATTGTTGACTGCGGTGCCCCCGCCGATTACCGCGCCGGTCGCGTTGATGTCCGCGCCGGCGTCGAGCAACGCGTCGAGTGCGTCGATGTCGTCGCTGCTGGCGGCCCAGTGCAGCGGCGACTCCTGCTGCTTCCCAATGGTCGGAGGGGTCACCTTTGCCCCGGCGTGGACGAGCAGGTCGATCGTGGCGCGAACATTCGGGTAGTGCCCGGGCCAGTCCACGGCGATGTGCAGCAGTGTCCGACCGCGGTATCCGGGCACCTCGATCGTGGCCAGGTCGGGGCGTCGGGCGAGGATCATTTGCGGGGAGTGGTTGTCGCCGGCACGTATCGCGGCCACGGCTGCCTCCGCGTCGAGGTCCGGCTCGTCGGTGCTGACCTGCTGCAGGGACACGACTCTCCCGTCGGCGATGCTGACGCGGGTCGCTCTTCCCCCACCTCCGCCCAGACCGGACGCGAGGTACGTGTGGTCGTCGACTCGGCGCACCTCGCGACTGCGCGGATCGCCCGCGCTTCGCTGGGATTTGTGCCGCCGCAGGAGCTGCATCACTTGCTCACGGTTCTCGCAGTCCCACGGTCCGGGTTGCATAGCCCGCAGGGTGACGGCTGGGTGCAAAATCGACTCCAGCGCGTCGAGATCGCCTCGGCTCCACGCGGCCAGCCCACGTTGGATCACGTCGTCGGCGGAGGCCTCAGTCATCGTGGCGCGGTGTCGAACGCGGCGCGTTTGAGTGCTTTCCGCAGCGCCCGTAGGTCGGGCAGACCGCCCGTGCCTGGGTAGAGGCGGCAGGAAACCGACGTCTGCTGACCAGGCACCTCGAACGGGTCGATGCCGTTGAGCAGGATCGTGGGAGAGCCGACGAATCCACGCCGTTGCGCGTCTTCCTCGGTAGCGATCACCGTGAGCGCGACGTCGACCGCCTCAAGGCCGATGTCGTCGAGAGCTGACCGGAGCAGTAGCGCTGCCGGCTTTTCGTGCGGGCAGTCCGGCACTACCAGCAGATCCACATCCATAGATCCCATGATGCGCACCGTCGGTGGATGTCGCGCGAGAGACCGCGGCTAGGCTCACGCCCAACGTCGACGCTGCGGTCAGACTTTAGGCTCGAGCGAGTTCAGGGGTTGGTAGTTGACTCGCTGGCTCACGAAGGTCCGCGGTTGGTTTCGGCACGGTGGGTGGCTGGTAGCGGCGGAGCCGGTTGGCGTTGCCGACGACCGAGAGCGAGCTGGCGGCCATGGCGACGGCGGCGATCATCGGCGACAGTTGCCAGCCGAGTGCCGGGTAGTGCACTCCGGCGGCGATGGGGATGCCGATGCCGTTGTAGATCAGGGCGAAGAACAGGTTTTGCCGGATGTTGGCCATGGTGGCGCGGCTGATCGAGATCGCGGTGACGACGCCGTGAAGGGCGCCGGACATGAGGGTGATGTCGGCGGATTCGATGGCGACGTCGGTGCCGGTGCCGATCGCCAATCCGACGTCGGCGGCGGCCAGTGCCGGGGCGTCATTGATGCCGTCGCCGACCATCCCGACCCGGTGGCCCTCGGCCTGCAGCCGTTGTACTTCGGCGGCCTTGTGCTCGGGCAGGACCTCGGCCAGTACATGGGTGATGCCGGCTTGGCGGGCGATCGCGGCGGCGGTGCGGGGGTTGTCGCCGGTGAGCATGTGCACGTCAACACCGAGGGCCTGCAGTGCGGCGATCGCGGCCGGGGCGTCGGGTTTGATGGTGTCAGCCACGGCCAGGACACCGGCGGGGTGTCCGTCGATGGCGATGAACACGGCGGTCTTGCCGTCATCGGCGAGGGCGTCAGCCACCGGCAGCAAGGCAGCAACGTCGACTCCGGCGTCGGTGAGCAACCGGTGAGTGCCCGCCATCACCAGGTGGCCGTCGACCTCGCCGCGGACACCGTGACCGGTCACCGAGGCGAAGTCCTCAACGTTGCTGATGGCCAACTGTTGGTCCCGGGCGGCGGTCAGGAACGCTGCAGCCAGGGGGTGTTCGGAGCGGGCCTCGACGGAGGCGGCGAACTGCAGGAGCTGTTCGCGGGTCCACCCCGGCTGGGGGATCGTGTCGGTCAGGGCGGGTTTGCCAACGGTCAGGGTGCCGGTCTTGTCCAGCACGATCACGTCGAGGGTGTGGGCGGTTTCCAGGGCGGCGGCCGAGCGGATCAGGATGCCGGCCTGGGCGGCCTTTCCGGTGCCGACCATGATCGACAACGGCGTGGCCAAGCCGAGCGCGCACGGGCAGGCGATGATCAGCACCGAGACCGCCGCCACCAGCGACAGCGTCAGCGCCGGGCTGGGGCCGGCGAGGTACCAGACGGTGAACGCGGCGATCGCGATCAGGATGACCGCCGGGACGAAGACGCCGGCGGCCCGGTCGGCCAGTCGCTGGATCGGTGCCCGGGAGGCTTGGGCTTGCTGGACTAGTCGCACGATCTGGGCCAGGACGGTGTCACGGCCGACCTTCGTGGCCCGTAGCGTGAACGCCCCGGTTTGGTTGACGGTGGCGCCGATGACCGCGTCGCCGACGGATTTGGTGACGGGCATGGATTCGCCGGTGACCATGGATTCATCGACGCTGGAGGAGCCGTCGATCAGTTCGCCGTCGACCGGGACCTTCTCCCCCGGCCGAACCAGCACTGAGTCGCCGACGAGGACTTCCTCGATCGGTATCTCCACCATCTCGCCGTCGCGCAGGACTCGGGCGGTGCGGGGCTGGAGTCCGATCAGGGCGCGGATGGCCTCGCCGGTGCCGGCCTTGGCTCGCGCCTCGAGCAGCCGCCCGAGCAGGATCAGGGTGAGGATGACCCCGACCGCTTCGAAGTAGACATTGCGAACATTGCTCGGGAACAGGCTTGGCGCGACGGTGACGAGCAGGCTGTAGCCGAACGCGGCGCTGGTTCCGAAGGTGATCAGGGTGTTCATGTCCGCGGCGCGGTGACGTAGGGCGAGCCAGCCGGTGCGGTGGATGGGTGCCCCGACGACGAACATCACCGGGGCGATGAAGACGAGTTGCCACCAGTGGTTGAGCATCAGCGCGGGGATCCAGTTGGCGCCGAACAACTCGTGGGCCATCACAGCGAACAGCACCGGTGCGGTGAGGATCGCACCGGCCAGGACGCGGTAGCTCAGCCCGCGGACCTCGACTCGTCGGGCGTGGGCGTCAGCGGCTTCCTCGGCCGCCGGGTCGGGAACAACATCCCCGACCGCGGCGGCTGGGCTCGCCGTCAGCGCGGGCGCCGCGGCGCTGGGAGTCTCAAGGTCGGCGGTGGCCGCGATCGATGGCGTGGCGATCGGTGCCGTGACGTTCAGGCTGCCGTGGATCATGTTCATCGCGCAGGAGAAGCCGTACTCGCCGACCTGCTCCGGCGCCAGGTCGATGTCGGTCTTGGCATTCGCGGGTAACGCGCGGGTGATCCCGAGATCGGGAAACACCACCCGGCTGCTGCAGTCACCGCTCTCACGGCGATCGAAGGTGATCCGTAGCGGTATACCGGCGACCGCCTCAATCCGGGATGGGGTGTAGCCGCCGCGCACGACCACCGTCACGTGCTGGGTTTGCCCGCTGCGCACGGCGTGTTGCGTGGGTCGTGTGGTGCCGAAGAAGAACCAGGCCAGCCCCGACCCCACGACGGCGCCAACGAGAACGAGGAGATCAGTGATCGTCATTTGGGTCTCACCTCATTGGCTGCGTACGTAGCGTCGGATCGCGGTGGTGAGTTCGGTGACCTTCTCGTCGGTGTCACCGGACTCGATCGCGTGGCGCACGCAGGCGTTGATGTGATCGGTGAGGACCAGCATCGCGATCGCGTCGATAGCGGCAGTGACCGCCGAGAGCTGGTCGAGCACGTCGATGCAGTAGCGGCCGTTGTCGACCATGTTGGTCACCCCGGACAGTTGGCCGGTGACCTTGCGCAACCGGGTCAGGATTTGCTGATCCTGACGGGGTCCGGGGCTGCGGGTTCGCTCAGACTCAGCCGTCTTGGCCGGGCTCATCGTGTGCTTGTCGGGGTGTCACCGGGTGTCCGGTCCCCGCCCGCGAGGAGCTGGGCCAGGTCGCGTTCGAGCTGGGCGATGCGTGTCTGCTCCTCAGCGGTGAGCGGCCGAGCCGCCGTCGGTCGCGCGAGCTCGCCTCCGGGCATAAGGGCGTCGCGGCCGGTACGGTGCGTGCCGCCATCACCGCGACCCATGCCCCGCATCATGAACATCATCATCAACGGGCAGGCCAGAAACAGCAGCCACGGCCAGTAGGCGATCATCGCGAGGCCTCCTTCGCGGGCGGGGTACGCAGCAGTGTGCGGGAACGGGTGAATTCGGTCTCGTCGATCTCGCCGCGGGCGAACCGCTCGGCCAGCAGACGTTGCGCGCTATCGGTTGCCGTCGTCCGTTCGGAGATGGCCGACTCAGATGTCCTCGGCGTGCGGCGGGTGCTGCGCACCAGCCATACCACGAGCGCGATCACCGCGACCCAGAAGATCAGCATCATCAGGCTCATCGCCACCCATTGGCCAGCACCCCAGCCTCCGTTGTTCCAACCCATCATCGGGACTCACCTCCGCACACCTCGGGCCCGGGACATTCCCAAGCCCACTCCAGCCAGCCTGCTCTGCCGTACCCCGGCAGGGCAGAGCACAACGTCCTACAACCGGGGTGTCCTGTGGCCCGACGGGTTGGCCCTCCCGAAGGCCGATGAAGCGCTCTAAAGGGCTCGCTCAGCAGCGCTTCCACATGAATTCAGACGTTCGAGAAGCATCCGGATACCGGGATCAGCTACTGGGCAGTGTGCTCAGTAGGACGGTGAGCTGGGTGATCTGCGCTGTCTGGCTGGTGATGATCGACTGGGCGAGTTTCTTGGCGTCGGGATTCTGTCCGGTCGATTGTTCGGCGGTGGCCATGGTGACCGCGCCCTGGTGGTGGCGGATCATCATCGAGACCCACATCCGGTCGAAGGCGGCACCGGTGGCTTTGCTGAGGCTGGTCATGTCGACATCGCTCATCATCCGGTAGCGGGGTGGTCCATGCCGCCCATCCCACCCATCGCGCTTGATGACGCGGCCGGGACTGGTTGCTGCCAGCCGGCGAGCCATCCCGACATCTGGACAATCTCGGGG
Organism: Actinomycetota bacterium; assembly: GCA_030775825.1. Taxonomy (GTDB): domain Bacteria; phylum Actinomycetota; class Actinomycetes; order Mycobacteriales; family Jatrophihabitantaceae; genus JALYIL01. The sequence goes on along the minus strand of JALYIL010000075.1, from coordinate 4,070 downwards.
TCCTGTGCCGCTTTGATTGCCTGGGCGAGGGTCTTGACGTCGGCGTTCGTTGCCTGGGTCAGGGCCATGTCTGCCATCTGCACGGCCTGGCGGTGGTGCGGGATCATCTCGGTGGCAAAGGTGATGTCGGCCTGGTTATGGGCGCCCACAGCGGGCGTGGCACTCGGGGAGGCACTGCCGCCCGAGCCGGTCGTCATCGGCATGCCGCTGGCCGACATGCCGCTGGGCGACATGGACGGGTGGCCCGCCTGGGTGGTCGAGTTGCTGCTGCAGGCGGCCAGCACGCCGAGGGCTGCGGTCGCTGCGGCGACGGTGATCAGGTGTCGTTTCATCAGAGTTGTCCTTACAGAGGGTGTGCGAAATGGGACGTGGGTAGTCGGGCCGCAGTACGCCTTGGGGCGTTCTGCAGACGGGCCGATTCACGTCCGGCTAATGCACAACCTGGTCAGGGAGATATCGGGCGGCGCTCGCGAGTCACAGCGAGCCAACCGATCCCGCTCGGGTGCGGCGTGATCGGGCGGGATCGCCACGATGGCAGTGAGCACGGCGACTGGCGCGGTGTGGTGCTCAGCGCGCAGGACGGCGACACAGTTCGTATGGTCCATCCCGCAGCCCGCGGGTACCTCGGTAGTCCGCACGAGCGAGGCCAGCACCATCGAGGCCGAACTTGGGCCCAGGTCCGGATCCGCCGGCAGGGTATGCACCATGTCCTCCGACGCCATGGCCTGACTGGGCACCGCACCCGCGTGGCCCATCTCGACCGCGCCGGTGCCAGCCAGTCCGTGCATCGCGAACAGGCCACCGATCACCACGACCGCCAGGACGGCCCGCGCGATCCAGGAGCGGCAGACGCGCTGCCGGGTCGGGTCACGAGCGGTCACACCACCGACTATATCCGCACAACCGTACGGACTTGCAACTCGCGAGGGTTGGGTGTAAACCTGATAACGGTTACCCGTAGATCCGTACGGATGTCGAAAATGGAGCGGTGATGAGTTTCTTCGGTGGCGTTTGGCACGGGCTGGATGAGGCGTTCTTCATGTTCTGGGAGACGCTGTGGGCGCTGGTCCTGGGCTTCGGCCTGTCCGGCGCGGTGCAGGCCTTCGTCTCCCGGGGCGAGATGCGCAAAGCGCTCGGTGATCACCGCCCGAGGACCCTCGGGAAGGCGTCTTTTTTCGGGGTGATCAGCTCGTCCTGTTCCTACGCCTCCTCCGCACTGGCCAAGTCCTTGTTCGCGCGGGGTGCTGATTTCACCGCGTCGATGGTGTTCATGATCGCCTCGACGAACCTGGTGGTCGAGCTGGGGATCGTGTTGTGGTTGCTGATCGGTTGGCAGTTCGCGCTGGCCGAGTTCGCCGGCGGGGCGATCATGATCGTCCTGCTCGGACTGGTGCTGCCCCGCGTCATCCCGGAGAGCTGGATCACCGAGGCCCGTGACCGGCTCAACGCCGACACGGCTCAGACCTCGGCGGGCGGTACTGGTCCGCATGCTCACCACGCGATGGCCGGAATGGATATGACAGTTGAGGATTCGGGGCCGGATGAGCGTCAATCACTGCGGCAGCGGATCCGCAGCCGGGCCGGCTGGGGCGACGCGTCCGGCTACACGATCAGCGACCTCACGATGGTGCGCAAAGAACTGGTCATCGGGTTCGTCATCGCCGGTTTCCTGGCCGCGCTCGTACCGAGTGGATTTTGGCAATCGTTGTTCCTGACCGGGCACGGGTTCTGGTCATCGCTGGAGAACGTGATCTTGGGTCCGTTCCTGGCGATCATCAGCTTCGTCTGCTCGGTCGGCAACGTCCCCCTAGCCGCCGCGCTGTGGCAGGGCGGCATCAGCTTCGGCGGGGTGGTGTCGTTCGTGTTCGCCGACCTGATCACACTGCCGCTGTTGTCGATCTACCGCAAATACTTCGGCACCGCGATCACCCTTCGGATCCTCGCGACGTTCTGGGCGACGATGAGCATCGCCGGGCTGGCCGTGGAGTACCTGTTCCGGGCGGTTCGCATCTCGGATCCGGTCCGGCCGCGGATCGTCGTGCGCACCGGCTTCGAGTGGAACTACACCACGGTCCTCAACATCCTCGCCCTGGTCGCGTTCGCCGTCATCTACTGGCTGTACCGCCACCGTGACATCAGCGGCCACCGTTACGCGAAGGACCCGGTGTGCGGGATGCAGGTCGAGATCGAACACGCCCCGGCCACTGCCCGCGAGGGCGGAGCCCAGTATTGGTTCTGCTCCGATCACTGCCAGCATCGTTTCACCGCCGACCCTGCCCGCTACCTCACGACCGCCGCCGGGTCGGCCAGCGAGCCCACCGGCACACTGAATCGGATCGACAGCCAGACCGACGTTGACCCCGTCTGCGGGATGACAGGGGACGTCGACGGAGCCGAACACACTGCCGACCACCACGGGACGCGGTACTACTTCTGCGGGGCGGGCTGCCGGGTTGCGTTCCTGAGCGACCCAGAGTCCTACCTCACCCAGGCTCCGGCCGTCGCGCCGGACACCGGCGTGCTTAAACTCAATGCGCCGAGCGACCGTGGAGCGCGCCAGTGACCATCACCTATCACGACCACCCGATCGATCCCGAGCGGGTGGCCCACGCCCGCCGCCGGCTCCCGTCCGCCGATGACGCCGCCCGGTTGACCGGGCTGCTGAGTCTGATGGCCGACCCGGTCCGGCTGCGCCTCATCTACGCCCTGGACATCGTCGAAGAACTCTGCGTCGGCGACCTCGCGCTCGCCCTGGATGTCAGCGAGGATTCCGTTTCCTACGCCCTGCGTCTACTCCGCACGGCCGGGCTGGTCCGCACCCGCAAAGACGGCCGGGTCGTGTTCAACCGGCTCGCCGAGGACTTCCCCGCTCCACTGCGTGATCACTGCCTACGCCAGCTCGTCGCCCTGACCCATACCGAGGACACCGAGGACTGACCTCGTCCGACCCGGCGCTATTAGGACGTTCGCCTCTTCGCCAATACCGTCGATCACGGTCAACTGGACCGGTGATCACCTTCGGCTTCCGACGCAGAACTGCCGGGCTCACGGCCATCGTGGCCGCTCTCACGCTCAGCGGCTGCGCTTCCTCAAGCCATGCACGGGCTCCTCGATGATGGGCGGGTCCGGCTACCACTACTCGGGCCTGACCTGTTCAGCGCCGAAGTCGCTACCCGGTGCGGTAGTGAACGTGACCCTCGCCGACATGGGGATGACCCAGATGATGAGCGGCACCGCGCCGCTGGGCTCCCACATGATGCTCCGCGCCACACCCGCCACGGCGAACGCGGGGCAGGTCAGCATCGTCGCCTCGAACATGGGGTGGCGCACCCATGAACTCGTCATCCTCCCGCTGGCCGCGGGCGCCTCCGCCGGGCACCGCATCGCCGGCTCTGATGGCAGAATCGCCGAGACCGGCAGCTTGGGCGAGGCCTCCGCCAGCTGCGCCGGCGGCACCGGCGACGGCGTGACCGCCGGATCGGTCGGCTGGACGACCGTCACCCTGACCCCCGGCCACTACGAGCTGCTGTGCAATCTGCCCAACCACTACGCCGATGGCATGTGGCAAGAATTAGTCGTCACCTAACGCAGCCGCTTTACGGCGCTATAAGCGAACCGCTTACCACAGCACCGTCAAGGAAGGCGTCTCCGTGGTCAGTTACGCGCTGGCGAACTAGCCGGCGCTCTAGCCTGAGCGATCAACCACCGGACAGGCTCCTGGCCTGTCGGCGGCCCACACGCTCATTCCGACTCCCAAACTGACACCGCCTCCGCAGCGTTTAGAACCAGGTTCGAACCGGCTACCACCTAGACAACTTCGTCGCCGTCAGCACTTTCCCAGCAAATACAGACGATCGGTTGGCGAATGTTCAAATTCGACCTCAGAACAGGGTGACAAACGAGTGACAAACGAAGCTGGTGCACTCGGCCCATTGGCCTGAATCCGGCTCATCGGATTCTGGCGGGGTGGAGGCGTCACTGGACGATGATGGAGCCGAGGACGCGCCAGTTGGGTTTGCCGGCGTAGAGCAGTGCCCGGATGCGGTAGTTATGGAAGTTGCGGAACCCGT
>JALYIL010000074.1 GCA_030775825.1 Actinomycetota bacterium | reverse complement strand
GGCCAGGCCGGGCCGACCGAGCCCCGGCTACTGGGCGCGGGCCGCCCGGTTGATGCCGCTGATGACGCCACGAAGCGAGGCCTGCACGATCGACTCGCTGATCCCGACGCCCCAGTAGACGAGATCGCCCACCTCGATCTCGAGGTACGCCGCCGCTTCGGCGTCGCGGCCAGAGGTGAGCGCGTGCTCGGAGTAGTCCAGGACTCGGACGTGCAGACCGCCGAGTCCCATATCGATGCTCGACAGCGCCTCGCAGAAGGCGGCGATCGGACCGTTGCCCACGCCCGTCAACTCGTAGTCAGCGCCGAAGGCCCGAACGGTCGCGTTGATCCGCTCGATCCCGTCGTCACTCGTCGAGCCGAAACGCACCAGCTCGAAATCTCCGGGCGCCAGATACTCCGAGGCGAAGATCTGCCACATGTGTGTTGCGTCGACCTCCCCGCCCTCGCTGTCGGTGTGGCGTTGGATCACATGGCTGAACTCGATCTGCAGCCGGCGCGGGAGGTCGAGATGGTGGTCGCTCTTCATGATGTACGCGACGCCGCCCTTGCCCGACTGCGAGTTGACCCGGATGACCGCCTCGTAGGAACGGCCGACATCCTTCGGGTCGATGGGCAGGTACGGGATCTCCCAAGGCATCTCACCAATCGGCTTGCCTGCAGCGGCCGCTGAGCGCTCCAGATCGTCAAAGCCCTTCTTGATCGCGTCCTGGTGGGAGCCCGAGAACGACGTGTAGACAAGATCGCCCGCGTAGGGATGCCGCTCGTGCACATCGATGCGGTTGCAGTATTCGGCCGTGCGCCGGATCTCGTCGATGTCGCTGAAATCGATCATCGGATCGATGCCCTGGCTGTAGAGATTCAGGCCGAGGGTGACGAGGTCGACGTTGCCCGATCGTTCCCCGTTGCCGAACAGGCATCCCTCGATGCGCTGCGCGCCCGCCAGCACGGCCAACTCGGCGTCGGCCGTCGCGGTGCCGCGATCGTTGTGTGTGTGCACCGAAAGCGCGATGAACTCCCGTCGTGACAGGTGCCGTGACATCCACTCGATCTGATCGGCGTAGACGTTTGGTGTCGAGCGCTCGACCGTGCACGGCAGGTTGAGCACGATCTCACGATCGGGTCCGGGCTGCCACGCATCCATGACCGCTTCGCAGATTTCGAGGGAGAAGTCGAGTTCGGTGTCCATGAAGATCTCGGGCGAATACTCGAAGCCGAAGTCGGTGTCCGGCAGGTAGATCTCCGCGAACTTCATGACCGCTGCCGTGCCGTCGACGGCAACGGCACGGCATTCGGCTCGACCGTCGCCGGGCCAGCCGAACACCACGCGCCGAAAAGTCGGGGCGGCGGCGTTGTACATGTGGACCGTCGCCTGCTTGGCGCCGGCCAGCGATTGGACGGTCCGCTCGATCAGTTCCTCGCGGGCCTGGGTGAGCACCGAGATGCGCACGTCGCCGGGAACCCTGTCGCCTTCGATGAGGCTGCGGATGAAGTCGAAGTCAGTCTGGCTCGCTGCGGGAAAGCCGACCTCGATCTCCTTGTAGCCCAACCGGACGAGCAGGTCGAACATGGCGAGCTTGCGCGGCGCATTCATCGGATCGATGAGGGCCTGGTTGCCGTCGCGCAGGTCAGTGGACAGCCAGCGCGGCGCGGTTGTGATGGTGCGGGTGGGCCACTGGCGGTCCGGCAGGTCGACGGCTGGGAAGGGCCGGTACCGGTGGCACGGCATGCCCGAGGGGCGCTGACTGGATGGATTACTCATGGGAATGCTCCTGAAGAAGACCGGTGACCGGTGTGAGACGGATTCGGTCGGCGAACGCAGATTTGCGTCAAAGCGGAGCCCCGCGACGAGGGGCCGACCGGTGTGGTTACCGGGCCTCGCCGCGGCCGCGAAGGAGCAGCGCGCGAATCATGATGCGTTCAGTCTAGCCGCTACCGCGCGATGGCACAGCTAGACTGCCGTGACGAAACTCGGAGGCTAGGCGTGCCACGTGCGTTGATCACAGGTATCACCGGTCAGGACGGGCTCTATCTGTCCGAACTCCTGCTGGACAAGGGGTATGAGGTGTACGGCCTCATCAGAGGCCAGAACAACCCCAAGGCCGAGCTCGTGGCTCGCAGCGTACCCGGCGTGCGGGTACTGGCCGGCGATCTCACCGACCTTTCCAGCCTGATGCGCGCCATCAACGTGGCCCAGCCCGATGAGATCTACAACCTCGGGGCCATCAGCTTCGTCGCGTACTCGTGGGAGCAGGCAGCGCTGACGACCGATGTCACCGCCAAGGGCGTCCTGAACATGCTCGAGGCGCTTCGGCTGTATGCGGGCGAGGATCTCCAGAGGGTCCGCTTCTACCAAGCGTCGAGTTCGGAGATGTTCGGCAAGGTGCAGGAGGTCCCGCAAAGCGAGGCCACTCTCCTGTGGCCGCGATCGCCTTACGGCGTGGCCAAGGTGTTCGGCCACTACATGACGATCAACTACCGTGAGTCCTACGGCATGCACGCGTCGAGCGGAATCCTGTTCAATCACGAATCGCCACGGCGCGGTCCTGAGTTCGTCACTCGAAAGGTCTCCTTGGCGGTTGCAGCGATCAAGCTGGGCCTTCAGGACAAGCTGGTCATGGGGAACCTGGATGCCCGACGCGACTGGGGATTCGCGGGCGATTACGTCGACGCGATGTGGCGGATGTTGCAGCAGCCGGCCGGTGGCGACTACGTCGTCGCGACAGGCGAGACCCACTCGATCCGCGATCTGCTCGACGCAGCCTTCGCGGTTACGGGCATTGCCGACTGGGAGCGCTACGTCGAGCAGGATCGGCAATACTTTCGTCCCGCGGAAGTCGACCTGCTGATCGGCGATGCGGCCAAGGCGCGTGACGTCCTGGGCTGGAAACCCACCGTGGACTTCGCCAGGTTGGTAACGCTCATGGTGGAAGCTGATCTGCGGGCGATGACCGCTCGGAAGAGCTGAGGTGCCGCGCGCCCTCGTCACCGGCATAACCGGTCAGGACGGCTGGTATCTCACAGAACTGCTGTCCAACGACGGCTTCGACGTGTACGGGCTGGTGACCCCTGGCGATCCGGCCCGAGTCCCGCCCCCCGCCACCGTCGTGACTGGAGATCTCGCGGATGGTGACTCGTTGGCCCGCGCCGTAGCTCTCGCAGCTCCTGACGAGGTCTACAACCTCGCCGGACTGTCCTCGGTGGCCGAGTCCTGGAGCCTGCCTGAGCGGGTGGCCGACATCAACGGAGTCGGTGTGGTCCGGCTGTTGCACGCTCTGGCCGCGGCGACGCGCGAGAGCGCTCCGAATGGCGGGGGCGTCCGATTCGTGCAGGCCAGCAGCGCGGAGATCTTCGCCGGCAGCCCTCCTCCGCACGATGAACGCTCGACCGTTTCGCCGACGACGCCGTACGGGGCCGCCAAGGCGTTCGCACACCACTGCGTCGGGGTGTATCGGTCGACCGGTGTCGGAGCGTCGTCCGCGATCCTCTACAACCACGAATCACCGCGTCGCCCGGAGCATTTCGTGACCCGCAAGATCAGTCGGGCCGTCGCCAGGATCGCGTGCGGGTCCACCGATCAGCTCGTCCTCGGCAACCTCGACGCACGGCGGGATTGGGGCCACGCGCGTGACTACATGCGGGCACTGACCCTCATGGCTCGCCACCGCGACCCGTCGGACTTCGTGGTGGCCTCCGGTGTCAGCCACTCGGTGGAGGACTTCGTCGCGGAGGCCTTCGCGTGCATCGGCGTCTCCGACTGGCAGCGACACGTTCGGGTCGACGACACGTTGGCGAGACCTTCAGACGCCGCCGAGCAGCGCGGCAATCCGGCCAAGGCGCGAGAGGTTCTCGGCTGGCAGCCGGAGGTGTCGTTCGAAGAGCTCGTTGGGGAGATGGTCGCGGCCGATGTGGCGGCGCTGCAGGGGAGCCCCCAGGACTTTCCACGGAAACCGTAGGAGTTACCCGGTGGTTCAACGAAATCCATTGTGGAACGCGTGAATGGGCACGTGTAACGTGTGGAACCTGAACTCGCCAGAGCTAGTGGAGTGCCACGTGCCCCGAAACGTCCAGAACTTCATCGGCGGCAAGCTCGTGGACGCAGCCGATGGCCGTCGAAGCGACTTGGTCGACCCGTCTACCGGCGAGGCATTCGGGTCCGCACCGGTATCGGGTGCTGAGGACGTCGATGCGGCCTATCGGGCCGCCGCGACGGCGTTTGAGTCGTGGCGCGAGACTACGCCGAGCGAACGGCAGCGGGCATTGCTGAAGTTTGCCGATGCTTTGGAGTCCCGGGCCGAGGAGATCATCGCCGTCGAGTGTGAGAACACTGGGAAGCCGATCGAGATGACCCGGACCGAGGAGGTACCGCCGACCCTCGATCAGATCAGGTTCTTCGCGGGCGCCGCGCGGCTGCTCGAGGGGCGCAGCGCGGGCGAATACATGACCGGATTCACGTCTTACGTTCGGCGGGAACCGGTCGGCGTAGTGGGCCAAGTCGCGCCCTGGAACTACCCGATGATGATGGCAATCTGGAAGGTCGCCCCTGCGCTGGCGGCAGGCAATTGCACGGTGCTCAAACCGAGTGACACCACGCCGGCGTCTTCAGTCCTGATGGCCGAGATCGCAGCCGAATTCCTGCCCCCCGGTGTCTTCAACGTGGTGTGCGGCGATCGCGACACTGGTCGCGCAGTCGTAGCCCACAAGACTCCGGCAATGGTCTCGATCACCGGGTCGACACGAGCCGGATATGAGGTGGCCGCAGCTGCCGCGAAGGACCTCAAGCGCACCCACCTCGAGCTCGGCGGCAAGGCGCCGGTCATCGTGTTTGACGACGCCGACATCGAGAGCGCCGCCGAGAACATCGCCATCGGTGGCTACTTCAACGCCGGTCAGGATTGCACGGCCGCCACCCGGGTGCTTGTCGCGCCGCGTATCGCCGATGACTTCGCCGAGGCACTGGCCGAGCAGGCGCGCAACACCAGAACCGGCGCTCCGGCAGACGATGACATCCTGTACGGCCCGCTGAACAATGCCAGCCAGCTCGAGCGTGTCGGCGGTATGCTCGGCCGCCTGCCCGATCACGCGCGAGTGCTCGCCGGCGGGTCTCGGCAGGGTGAGCGCGGGTACTTCTGGCAGCCGACCGTCGTCAGCGGCATGCGTCAGGACGACGAGGCCATCCAGAACGAGATCTTTGGTCCAGTCATCACCGTGCAGCAATTCACCGACGAGGACGAGGCGGTCCGGTGGGCCAATGATATCGAGTACGGGCTGGCGTCCTCGGTCTGGACCAAGGACCACGGCCGGGCGATGCGGGTGAGCCGCCGACTGGACTTCGGTTGCGTGTGGGTGAACTGCCACATCCCGATCGTCGCCGAGATGCCGCACGGCGGGTTCAAGCATTCGGGTTATGGCAAGGACCTGTCCGTGTACGGCCTGGAGGACTACACGCGGATCAAGCACGTCATGCACAACATCAACTTCTGAGGTGAGCTGCGTCTGAGATTTCTAGGTCCCGACCTCCTTGTGGTGGGAGGCTGAGTACGTGAAGCACACCATCGCCGCCGAACTCGTCGCCAACGTTGCCTCCGTCGCAGTCAAGGTCGGAGACCGTGTCACTCCGACCGATACCGTCGTCCTGCTCGAGTCGATGAAGATGGAGATCCCGGTGCTTGCGGAGGTGACCGGCGTCGTAAGCGAGGTTGCGGTCGCAAAAGGCGATGTCATACAGGAAGGCGACATCATCGTCCTCATCGAGGAAGCGTCATGACCGTTGACCAGCAGCGCTTGCTGAAGACCGCGATCCCCGGTCCGAGGTCCGGCGAACTTCATGCGCGCAAGACGGCGGCTGTCGCGCGGGGCGTGGGCACTACGTTGCCGATCTACGTGGAGCGTGCCGGAGGCGGGATCGTCGTGGACGTCGACGGTAACCACTTGATCGACTTCGGTGCGGGAATCGCGGTGGTGTCGGTGGGAAATGCCGCGCCGCGGGTCGTCGAGGCGGTGCAGGCACAGGTCAGCGACTTCACCCACACGTGCTTCATGGTGACGCCGTACGAGGAGTACGTCGCGGTCGCCGAGAAGCTCAACGAGTTGACGCCTGGAGTGCACGCGAAGCGCTCGGCGCTCTTCAACTCCGGAGCCGAGGCCGTCGAGAACGCAGTGAAGGTTGCGCGCCATTACACCGGACGTCAGGCGATCGTCGCGTTCGAACATGCGTACCACGGACGGACGAACCTGGCGATGGCCCTGACAGCGAAGAACATGCCGTACAAGCACCGCTTCGGGCCGTTCGCGAACGAGATCTACCGCGTGCCCATGGCTTACCCGTATCGATGGCCCAGCGGAGCGCAAGATTGTGCCGACGAGGCCTTCGACCTGTTCGTCACCACGGTGCACGGGCAGGTCGGGGAGGACAACACCGCGGCGGTGATCGTCGAACCCATCCAGGGTGAGGGCGGATTCATCGTTCCCGCTCCCGGCTTCCTCGCTCGCGTCGCCGACTGGTGTGCCGAGCACGGGATCGTGGTTATCGCTGATGAGATCCAGACTGGATTCTGCCGCACCGGTGACTGGTTCGCGTGCGAGTTCGAGAACGTCGTGCCCGACCTGATCACCACGGCCAAGGGCATCGCCGGAGGACTGCCCCTAGCCGGCCTGACCGGACGTGCGGAAATCCTGGACGCGGTTCACGTGGGGGGACTCGGCGGAACGTACGGCGGCAACCCCGTGGCTTGCGCGGCCGCGCTCGGCGCGATCGAGACCATGCAGTCGCAGGATCTCTGCGGTGCGGCCCGACACATCGACACCATCATGCGGCCTCGGCTGGACGCGCTGGCGGCGAAGTACGACGTCATCGGCGAAGTCCGGGGTCGGGGTGCGATGCTCGCGATGGAACTAGTGAAGCCCGGGACGAAGCTGCCGCATCCGGAGTTGACCGGCCTGGTGTCATCGGCCTGCCACCAGGAAGGTCTGATTACCCTCACGGCGGGGACGTATGGCAACGTGCTGCGCTTCCTCCCGCCACTGGTCATAGGCGACCAACTGCTCGAGGAAGGCCTGGACATCCTCGATCAGGCCTTCGCTGCCAGCCTCTGACCGGATTCTGTCACCGCGTCTCCCACGGGCGAAACAGGCTACGCAGGGCCGGTATCCTTGAAGCGCACAAGGTGAAGCCGCCAGGTCGGCCGTGACCGTCTCCATGCGCTGCGAGAGGAAGGCAATGGGTCTCGTCGTACAGAAGTACGGCGGTTCGTCGGTCGCCGATGCCGAGCGGATCAAGCGGGTCGCCGAACGGATCGTGGCCACCCGCCGCGACGGCAAGGACGTGGTGGTCGTGGTGTCGGCGATGGGGGATACGACCGACGAGCTGATCGATCTTGCCGAGCAGATCGTCCCGGTGCCGTCCGGGCGAGAGTTCGACATGCTTCTGACGGCCGGCGAACGGATCTCGATGGCGTTGCTGGCGATGGCGATCAACTCGCTGGGATACAGGGCCGAGTCGTTCACCGGGTCCCAGGCTGGTGTGCTCACGACTGCCGTCCACGGCAAGGCGCGAATCGTCAGTATCACGCCTGGCCGGGTGCAGTCGTCGGTCACCGCGGGAAACGTCGCGATCGTCGCGGGGTTCCAGGGCGTCAGCCCAGACACCAAGGACATCACCACACTCGGCCGGGGTGGGTCCGACACCACCGCGGTGGCGCTCGCCGCCGCGCTCGAGGCTGACGTCTGCGAGATCTACACCGATGTCGACGGCGTATTCACCGCCGATCCTCGCATCGTCGCGAACGCGCGGCGGCTTTCGACCGTCACCTACGAAGAGATGCTTGAGCTCGCGGCCAGCGGCGCGAAGATCCTGCATCTGCGAAGTGTCGAGTACGGCCGGCGGTACAACGTTCCCATCCACGTCCGGTCGTCCTTCTCGACCAAGCCAGGCACGATTGTCACCGGATCGATGGAGGATCTTCCCGTGGAGCAGGCCATCATCAGCGGCGTCGCGCACGATCGCAGTGAAGTGAAGGTCACCGTTGTCGGTGTCCCCGACAAACCGGGCGAAGCTGCGAAGATCTTCCGCGAACTGGCCGACGCCGAGATCAACATCGACATGATCGTGCAGAACATCTCGACTGGAGGGACCGGCCGGACGGACGTCTCGTTCACCATGCCCGGAACGGATGGAGCGGCGGCGCTGGCCGCTCTGACCAAGGTGCAGGCGGCCGTCGGGTTTGAGGAGTTGCTCTACGACGACCACGTCGGCAAGCTGTCGCTCGTAGGCGCCGGCATGCGCTCGCATCCGGGTGTTTCCGCGAAGTTCTTCGCCGCGCTCGCCGAAGCAGGCGTCAACGTCGAGATGATCTCGACGTCAGAGATCCGGATCTCGGTCGTCTGCCGTGACACTGAGCTCGACGTCGCGGTGCGCGCCGTCCATGACGCCTTCGAGCTCGGTTCGGTTGACGGGCAGGCCGTCGTCTACGGGGGAACGGGCCGATGAAGGTGGGGATCGTCGGGGCGACGGGCCAGGTAGGCGGCGTCATGCGCCGCGTCCTCGAGGAGCGCGCGGTCCCGATTGACGAGATTCGGTTCTTTGCTTCCGCGCGTTCGGCGGGCAGCATGCTGTCATGGGAGGGCGTCGACGTCCGCGTCGAGGACGCCGCGACCGCGGACCCTCGCGGGCTGGACATCGCACTGTTCTCCGCGGGCGGTGTCACCTCACGCGAACTCGCGCCGCGCTTTGCGGCAGCCGGAGCCATCGTCATCGATAACTCCTCAGCGTGGCGGATGGACCCCGACGTGCCCTTGATCGTCGCCGAGGTCAACGGTGCCGAAGTCGCGAATGCGCGTAAGGGAATTATCGCCAACCCCAATTGCACGACGATGGCCGCGATGCCGGTGCTCAAGCCGCTTCACGACGAAGCGGGATTAGTCCGGTTGGTCGCCACGACGTTTCAGGCAGTGTCCGGCAGCGGCCTCGCCGGCGTCGAGGAACTCGACAAACAGATGCACCAGGTCGCCGACCGCGCCGCCGAGCTCACCCACAGCGGATCGGCGCTCACCTTCCCGGCGCCGGTGAAGTACGTTCGACCGATCGCGTTCAACGTCATCCCGCTAGCCGGCACGATCGTCGACGACGGAACGTTTGAGACCGACGAGGAGCAGAAGCTTCGCAACGAGTCGCGCAAGATCTTGTCCATCCCGAACCTCCGGGTTTCGGGCACGTGCGTGCGAGTTCCGGTCTTTACCGGGCACTCACTGTCGATCAACGCCGAGTTCACGCGAGCGTTGTCGGTGACTCGAGCATTGGAGTTGCTCGCGACCGCACCTGGAGTCGTGGTGACCGACGTCCCCACTCCGTTGCAGGCGGCCGGTCAGGACCCCTCATTCGTGGGCCGGCTGCGGCAGGACTCGACGGTCGCTGGGGGTCGCGGCCTGACCCTGTTCGTCAGCAATGACAACCTGCGTAAGGGCGCTGCACTTAACGCCGTGCAGATTGCCGAACTCGTGGCTGCCCACTCGGCCTGAGCGTCCCTTTCGCGCGCTCAAGCTAAGGGACGCGCGCGTTCCACTCGAACGGCTCGATGTCGCGCAGTACCCGTCGCCTGCGGTTGCGCGGGAGGTGGTCGATGAACAGCACACCGTTGAGGTGATCGACCTCGTGCTGGAGGCATCGCGCGAAGAATCCCGAACCGCTGATCTCGAGCGCGACCCCGGCGCGGTCGACGCCCCGCACGGTCGCCTGCTCGGCTCTTGCCAACTCGTGATAGGGACCCGGCACCGACAAGCAGCCCTCCTCGTGCTCTACCTGGGTCCCGCTGATCTCTATCGTAGGGTTGACGATGTGACCCACGTGGCGCCGGCCGTCTTCGTCTGGGCAGTCGAAGACGAAGACGGCGAGGTCGGATCCGATCTGAGGAGCCGCTAACCCGACACCCTCGGCAATGGCCAGCGACGCGAACATGTCGTCGATAAGATCGCCGATTTCCTCGTCGAAAACCGATACCGGTCGGCAGCGGGCATGCAGCAGCGGGTCGCCGACCACTCGGATCTTGCGCGCCGTGCCTGCCACGCGAATTAGCCTAAACGACCCCGGTTGCTCGACGACGGCGACGTTGCTTCAGTACGGCCTTCAGTACCGCACCGGCCGCCCGGAGGGTGTGGTGTGGACCGGCGCCTGGTACGCCGACCCCTCGGCCGCGAAACCGAGCGCGGAAACGGTCGCGTAGACGGTCTCGGTGATCTCTTCTGCAACGGCCTTGGCATGCGGGATGGCGCTTCGGTATGGATCGCGGACGTCGTCGTCGTGGGGTGCCACGAGTGGGACGCGTCCACGCCGAGCGGCGGCAGCCGACACGACGGCAGCCGACACGACGGCAGCCGGAGCGGCTCGAGGGACGCCATTCAACAGCCGGACGAATTCCTTCATGGTGAACGTACGACGCAGTGTCATAGGTACTGCGGTCATAACGATGTCTCGCTGTTCCAGGGTCGCGGCCAGAATTAGGTCGGCGCGTTCGGCCATCGACGGTTCAAACTGGCGAGCCCGGTGGCTTGACGGATCGATACCCAGTTGGGCAAGAGCGGTTGCCGACGACGAGTCGATCCCATGGCCGACCAGCGCCCGCACCCCGGCGCTCGCAACGGTGGCATCGGCGAGAGGGTCGACCCAACCCCGAAACAACAATTCGGCCATCGGCGAGCGGCACACGTTTCCTGTGCACACGTATAGTACGTGGAAGGCCATGTGCGACATTATGTACGAACGCCGAGGGATACTTCGTCCTTTACTCAACGATGTGTTGCGTGGCGGTGACCCTGACCCGTCGCCTGGGCGCAACTCGGCCCGTGTTGAGTCGTTTGGTTCATTGTGCGGGTAAACCTCCATGACTTCAGCGGGCACCCGTTCCAGGTTCAGCTGGCACGAAATCTGGCTAGCCGTGGGCATGAGGTCCTGCACCAGTACAGCTCGCAATATGAAACGGGGCACGGCCGTCTGAGAATCACGGCCGATGACCCCGGCACCCTTCGCATCGAAGCGCTGACCGCCGCCGTGCCGTTGGTCAAGTATTCGCCGCTCGGCCGCGCGCGCTTTGAAATGGCCTACGCCCGCGCTTGGCGGGGCAGGCTAGACCGTGAGCGCTTCGACGTGATCATCGCCTGCAATGTGCCGTTGTTCGCACTCGCCCGGATGCGACGGTACTTCGCCCGGTCCAACCAACCGTGGGTGCTCTGGCATCAGGATGTCTACAGCATGGGGGTAGCGGCCGAGGCCGACCGGCGCCTTCCCAGGCCGCTGGCCGCGCTGGTGCGCCAACGGGTCGAGCGCACGGAGCGAGCACAGGTGACTGCGGCAGACGCGGTCGTGGCGATCGGTGAACCGTTTCTCGAGCAGTACGCCCGGTGGAGCGTGTCACGCGACAACGTGCACGTCATTCCGAATTGGGCTCCCCTCAATGAACTCTTGCCCGGCGATCGCGACAACCCGTGGGCAAGGAGGCACGACATCCCGGATGGTCCGATCCGGTTGATGTATGCCGGGACCCTGGGTCGCAAGCACAATTCCGGGCTACTGCTCGAACTGCTGGATGCCGTTCGGTCTGAGGGCCTTGACGCAATGTTGATCGTCGTTTCCGAGGGCGTGGGCGCGGATGATCTCGCGCTTGCGGCCAGCGGTCGTGGGGATGTTCGCATCCTCGGTTACCAGCCGGCGGAGGATCTCAGCGACGTCCTGGCCACCGGGGACGTGATGATTGCCCTGCTCGAACCGGACGCCGCGAAATTCTCCGTCCCGAGCAAGGTCCTGAGTTACCTCTCGGCCGGACGACCGATCGTGGCGCTGGTCCCTGAAGGAAATCCTTGCGCAGCGGATGTGCTGGCCGCCGGGGGGTATGTCGCCGCGCCGAGCCGTGAGGGTGCGCGCCAGGCCGGTCAATGGCTCTCGTCCGCGGTCGGCGCTGGACGAGATGCATTGGTCGCACTAGGGATACGTTCCCGTAACCTTGCGGATTTCCAATTTGACCTTGATCGGATAGGTTCTCAGTTTGAAGCAATCCTCGCTAAAGCGACGCGACCGGATTCTCAACAACGCCGCAGCCAAGTGCTTGCCGCAAACCCCGGCGGTACGGAAGGGAAGGACTTGTGACTCGGATCCTGCCCTGGTCAGGCTCGGACAGCGTCCCGACTCAGGGCATGAATCGGGAGGTGGCATCGGCGGCTGGCGCGCCCGATCGGGTCGCGACGCGTGCCAGCCAAGGCCGGGTGCCCGTCGCGCAGTGGTCTCGTGTGTTTGTGCGGCAACTGCTGGCTACCGACGCGCTTTGTGTGATGGCGGCCGTCGCGCTGGGATGGCTGGTCCGCTTTGGCTTTTCAACGGACGCGCTGACCAGCGCCTACGTGTTCTGTAGCGTTGTCATCACGCTCGGCTGGATCCTGTGTCTGCATTCGGTGGGCGCCTACGAGATTCGTCGCATCAGCATCGGCGCGCGGGAATTCCAACAAGTAATACGGGGCAGCGCCAGCCTGCTCGGCGCGGTAGCGGTCATCGGCTACTTCACCGGAGTCCTGTTGGCGCGTACTTTCGTCGCGATCGTCATTCCGTTGGGCACGCTACTCATGGTATTAGGCCGGTATGCGCTGCGTCAGTCTGTTCACAATCGGCGCAGGCGTGGCGACTGGACGAGCTCCATCCTTGCTGTGGGCACCAGGGAGTCAGTGCGCCACCTGGCGGAGGTCACGTCACGAAATCCTGAGGCTGGCCTAGTTGTCGTTGGTGCCTGTTGTGAAGATGCTAGCCTCGGAGATCAAATTGGGTTGGGCGTGCGGGTCGTCGGTGAGCTCAGTCAGGCTGCGGCGCTGGCGGAACAACTAGGGGCAGACATCGTGGCCGTCGCAGGCAGTGGCCTCGGCCCGCGGCGCATTCGTGAACTTGGTTGGGCCCTGGAAGGTACCGGCCGCAATATGGTGATGGCGCCGGGTCTTACGGAGGTCGCCGGACCGAGGGTGCACGTCAGTCCAGTCGAAGGTCTGCCCTTGATGTGGGTCGACCAGCCACAGTTCACCGGCCTGCGTCAGCTGGTCAAGCGCGGCGTGGACATCGTCGGCGCATCCCTGATTCTCCTCGCGGCCTCGCCCTTGCTAATGCTCATCGGCGCGACGGTTCGGCTCACGAGCCGTGGCCCGGCGCTGTATTGCAGCTTGCGCATGGGTCAGGACGGTCGAGAAATCAAAGTTTATAAGTTCCGTTCGATGTATGACGGGACTGAAGCTCAGCGGCAGGATTTGCTGGTAATGAACGAGTCCAAAGGCGGCGTGCTGTTCAAGATGCGCCGTGATCCGCGAATTACCCCCGCCGGTCGGATGCTGCGCAAGTATTCCCTGGACGAGCTACCTCAATTATTCAATGTCCTCGGGGGTTCGATGTCGCTCGTCGGTCCCCGGCCTCCGCTTCCGGATGAGGTCGAACGCTACGAGTCACACGATCATCGCCGGCTGCTGGTGAAGCCCGGCATGACGGGCCTATGGCAGGTGAGCGGACGCAGCGATCTTTCCTGGGATGAGTCCGTGCGGCTGGACCTGTACTACGTCGAGAACTGGTCATTGGCGCTAGATCTGGCGATCATCGCTCGGACAGTATGGGTTGTTCTCCGGTCGCGGGGGGCTTACTAGCGCTTGCGGGCGGCGACGACGAGTGCCAGCTGCATCCGCCGCGGCAACCGTGGCTCAGCGACTGCGAGTAGTCGGGCCAACGACGGCCAGCGCGTGGCGTAGTGCTCGAGGCCTGGGTAGAAGCTGGCTGACCATTCGAAGTCTTGGTTGAAGTATTTCCCCAGATCCTTCAGGGTGTTCATCCGGTACATGGTCGGAAATACGTCCCGTTGCGGGCGACCGTTTTGAAGGCGGCCGACCACCCGCGCGTGATGCGCATTCGGAATAATGCGCGCGGCCAAGGAAAGCAAAGATGACCTACTCACCGTCCGCGCGAGGAATGCACCGCCCGGCCGAAGCACGCGGGTCAGTTCTTTCATAAATGACTTCGCGTCCGCGACGTGCTCGAGAACCCAGTCACAATAAACCAGATCGACGCTGCCGTCGGCCAGCGGCCAGTTGTCATCCTTGATCAAGCGGAAATCGTCGATCACGGCATTGTCGGCCGCGGCCGGGTCGAGATCGATACCGATCACATTTCGTCCCGGGGCCCTCAGATCATGCAGGCGCCGGCCCTCACCCCCCGGGTCGACCAAGGCGCCTCGGCCACAGCCCACGTCGACGATCACCGACGCATCCGTCGCCAGCGCCTGCGCCTGCGTGAATAGCACGACCGCACTGTCAATTCCCAGGTGATAACCTCGAAATATCCTCGCTGAGCCGAGAGGTTCGCTGTCTGGCATGCCCGGTCTTTCGGGTCGGTGTTCGGTGGTCAGAGGAACAAGTCGGTGGCGACGGCAGTGCCAAACTTTGAACGGTGTGGCTTGGTCTAGGATAACCGCTTGCCGCGTAGTTAGCGCGGCGACCGGGAGGTAGGCTAAGTGGACGGAAGGCGGCTCCGCGAATCCGCGAAACTCGGAATTCGGTCAGTCCTGTACCGGCATAACCTTGACCTCGGGCTGAATCCGTTCCCCCGCCGCGTCGCCACCTGCCTCGAATGGCTGCTGGCGGACACCGTTCTCGATGTCGGTGCCAACATCGGCCAGTATGCATCATCTTTGCGCAATTGCGGATTCCAGGGCCGCGTCATCTCCTGTGAGCCCTTATCGGGCGCCTTCGCCGATCTTGCCCGCAGGTCCGCACGCGATCAGCGGTGGGAGGCGGTCCACACGGCGGTCGGAGCTGAATCGGGGGTAACGACTATTCATGTCTCGGCCAATTCCTATTCCTCGTCATTGCTACCCATGACACAGCGGCACCTGTCCGCCGACCCCAAGTCGCGCACTACTTCGGCGGAGCAGGTCCCGGTCACTACGGTTGCCGCCCTCACGGACGACTACCTGGTGCAAGCCGAGCGGTGCCTGCTAAAGATCGACACGCAGGGATTCGAGTCCCACGTACTCGACGGCGCCGGTGATGCCCTCAGTTACTTCGCCGCTATCCAGCTCGAGCTGTCGTTCGCCGCTTTGTACGAAGGACAGACGCTGTACCCCGACCTGGTCGAGCGACTCGAGGGGACCGGTTACGTTCTGTTCGGCTTCGAACCGGGGATAGGCGACCCGAAGACGGGACAGCTGCTCCAATGTGACGGCCTGTTCGTCCGGCGAGACCGCGTGGATTCGGCCTGATGTCCGCGGACTTGGCGGGATGTTGCGCGTGAAGGTCCTCATCGAGGCGATGTGTGCGCAGTACGGCGGCATCGCAACCTACGTCGAGAACCTGATCGCAACCTGGCCATCGGTCTACCCGGAGGACGAACTCCACGTCATCTCCTCGTCGACCAATCCGGGCTGGCCGGCCGGGGTCGTTGCCCACCGGATTCCTATCCGCCGACCGGAGATACTGTTCCGCCCCATCGCCCAGACTCGCGCGGTGCGCCACCTGGTGGACGAGCTCGCCCCCGACGTCGTGCTGGCCACCCTCCCCTCCACGACGCTACGCAAGCCGACGGTGCCGACCGCGGTGGTGATCTACGACCTACGCCATGAGCTGCGGCCGGACCACTTCCCTCTGCAGCGCCGCATCCTCCGGAGGGTGAGTTACGGGCGCGGTTACGCGATCGCGGACGGTTTTATCGCGATTTCGCGGCGTAGCCTCGACGATCTGCACCGCCTGCATCCAAACACCTGCGATCGCCCCGGCTCGGTGGCACACCTCGGCGCGGACCACGTCGATGCCTGGAGCCGGATGAGCTCTGAGCCGTACGCGGTCGCATTCGGGCACCATTCCAACAAGAACGTCGACATGGTCATCGAGGCATGGGCCAGCCTGTGCGGTACCAGAGGAGCCGATGTCGAGGTTCCCCGGCTGAAGGTCATCGGCTTGTCCCCGGCCGCGCGGGATCGGATGGTGACCGTGATCGAATCGCTAAGGCTGACCAACTCAGTCGAGCTGCTACCGTTCCTCCGCGACGCCGAATTCGGGTCGATCATGGCATCGGCTCGTATCGTCGTCTTCCCGTCCGACTTCGAGGGCTTCGGCCTGCCCGTGGTGGAATCGCTGCGGCTTGGCATTCCGGTCGTCGTCGGGCCTGACGCCGCCGTGCTCGAAGTCGCCGGCGGTCACGCGACCGTCATGGCCGAGTGGTCAGCCCGCGCGCTCTCGGATGGCATCGTCGCCGCGCTCGCCTGGGACCGCGAACGATTGGAGTTCGCGGCCGAACACGGCAAGGCGTTCACCTGGGCCCGGACGGTTGCCGAGACGCGGTCGGCTCTGCTCCACCTGATCTCCGAGGCGGATGTCGGTCAGAGGATCTGGAAGTACAGCGCCGAAGGATAATCACCTCCGGCCTCGCGCGGATCGGGCATCCCGTCGGTCATTCGCTGCGGCGAATAGCGGGGGAAGGCCTGGCACAGATACTCCGGGGCCCCGTGATGCAGCATGGAGCAGCTGACACGGATCGATGCCCGCTCATTTCCGATCAGAAAGGCGTGCAACAGGACACTCTCATTCCAGAAGAACAGCTCGCCGTCGAGGACATCGCGCCCGTAGTCGTATGGCAAGTAGATGTCGTGGAAGTGCACGAATACCCCCGCAGTAAGACTCGGCAGCACGTCCAGAACGAGGAGGTTGACCTCGCTGCCTACCTTCACGGTGTGGGTGGAATCGATGAAGAGAAGGTCCCCGGCGCGCAGCTCGGTGAACGTCTCTAATGGCACCGTTTGGGCAGGCTCGGGCAACAGCACGATGTCACCGCGATTCGCAGCGGTACGCAGATATTCGGTGGGGTAGGGGTCAACGCAGGTGATCTCCGTGGCGAGGCCGTGGCGCACTTTGGCCTTCAGAGCGACGGCCGTGGATACGCCCGAGCCAATCTGGATCATCCGTGCCGGGTTGTTCGTGGCCAGGAACGCGTATAACAGGTCAGCTTCGATGCGCCCGTAGCCGACGGCGCCGTTTTCCACGCACGCGTCGCCGTGTAGATCTTGTGCGGCGATCTCCTCGCTCAGGGGCGGCGGCACCCACTTCGCAAGTTGCTGTGCTTGGTCGGTCAGAGCTGCCCCCTTGACACCGGTCATGGTGCGTGGTCGCCGCCAGTACGTGCTCCTGCGCAGCGATCTGAGATCCGGGGAGTTGCTGTAGAAGTGGTGCGGCGTCAGATCGAGCCCGAGCCGTTGGCCGCCTCTGAGGGCGTACCACAGGCCCCGATTGCGTGCCGTACGCCATTGCTCGCGTGGGATCTTCACCTGGTCCGCCTTCATGTCGGGAGTACTCGAGGAGGGGAGAGCAAACTCAGCTCATGTTGCGGAGGCCTTCCGACACAATGCTCCCGCGTGCTGTTTGCCACTGACTGCCGAAATTCGGTTGCGTGCTGCGGGCTCCGCTTCGACGCGTCTGCCCGGCACGTAGGGTATCCAACGAATGGAACTGATCGCGCGGACAAGCCCGATCAGGTCGAGCCGATCAGACGAGCCGATATGCTCCCGGCCATGTCCCGCTTGCGCGAACAGCTCGCATTAGCCACGGCACAGATCCTCGCGCACACCTATCGCAGGTCCGACATTCGTCTCGGCGAAGGCGTGATGGCCTTCGGCCTACCGTTGATCACCGCGGTCGCCGGCGCACGGGTGGTCATCGGACGCGGCGTGCGTCTCGTCTCCGTGGACCGCGCCACTCCCTTGGGCGTGAATCACCGGGTGATCATCCGCGCGCTCCATCCGGGAGCCAGCATCATCATCGGAGACAAGACCGGAATCAGCGGCGGCACAATCTGTTCGTATGGTTCCGTAAGTATCGGCGAGCGCTGCCTCCTCGGGGCGAACGTCACGGTATTCGACACAGACTTCCACCCTGTGCATGACCTGCTTCGGGTGAGCGCCGCCGTCCCCGAGCCGGCCGCGCGCGACGCCGTGATCATCGGGGACAACGTCTTCATTGGCACTGGCGCGATCATTGTCAAGGGCGTCCACATCGGGGACAACAGCGTCATCGGCGCCGGTGCGGTCGTCACCTCCAGCTGCCCCGCGAACACGATCATGGCTGGAAATCCCGCCCGCGTCGTGGGATCGATCGGGCCCCTTCTTGCGGAGGGGTCGATCAATGGACCGGTGCCGGGATCCGGCCCGTAACGAACGACCCGTCCCGGAAGAGGATGCTCGTGCACCTTTGGCTGCGGCTAAATGGCGCCGACACGGCCAGACCGTAGAAGTCGATCCGGCCGAACCCGGCCTGACGCAGCGCTCCGAGCGCGCCCAGCCACGAAGGGTCGTCGGCAAACAAGTCGAGGTCGTCGAGCACGATGAAGCCGT
>JALYIL010000073.1 GCA_030775825.1 Actinomycetota bacterium | reverse complement strand
GCTTGCAGAAACGCGTCGCCGGAGTTGTCGCTGCCGCGATAGTTCGGCTGCAGCACGAGAAATCCGTGCGCGGCGAGCATCTGCGACAGCGCGCTGAACGTGCGCGTCGACGACGCGACGGGACCGCCGTGGATGACGAGCACCAGCGGGTACTGCTTACCCGCGGCATAGTTCGCCGGATACGTGAGCACGCCGTTGACCGCCATGCCGTCGGACGTCCAGTCGACGCGTTCCGAGCGCGCGATCGTGTACGCTCGCGTCCAGGCGTTCTCGTCGGTGACGGCGACGGGCTTGGCGTTGCGGCGCATGACGTAGATCTCGCCTGGGCGGTCCTGCAAGCGGCCGAGGAACGCGATCGTGCCGTCTTTCGCGACGGTCGCGTCTTGGCCGAAATCGACGTCGCCGAGATCGTAGCGCGCGGCCGCACCGCCGTCGAGCGGCACGCGCCAGAGATACGTGCGAACGCCGTCGGGCGCGCCGACCAGCACGTTGCGGTCGTCGAGCCAGTCGTGCCACGCGACGTTGCGGTCGAGCGCGACGCTGGTCGCGACGTCGGCGCCGTCGCTCAGGCGGCGCACCGCCACGTCCTTGTGCAGGTACAGGGAGTTGTGGCGCGGCGCGACGACGGCGATGCGCGTGCCGTCCGGCGAGACGACGCCGCCGTCGTCGATCGTGCCCGCGCGCAGCGGGCGCGCACTGCCGTTCGCGGCGTCGACGAGGAACGTCTGCGCTTTGGTGAAGTGCGCGAACACAGCGTCAGGATGGCGCACGACGGCGAGCGTCGTGCCGTCGCGCACCCAGCCGAGGCTGACGTCGCTGGTCGTGCCGTGCGTCAGCTGGTGCGGGTTTGCGCCGTCCGCGTCGACGAGCCAGACGTGCGACGGCCGCGAAGCCGCGCGCGTGAGGTAGTGCTCGTCGGTAACGGTGAACGCTTCGGCGTAGCCCTTCGGTGTGGGCGACGGCGACGGCGTGGGCTTGGGTGTCGCGGCCGGCGGTGTCGCGGGGGCGGGCGCGGGCGATGCGCCTGCCTGCGGGGACGGCGACGGCGATGGCGACGGTTTGTTCGCGCTCGGCGGCGGGTCGCGCAGGACGTATGCGAGCGCGTGGCCGTCGGGGCGCCAGGCTAGGTCGGTGATCGCACCGGCGGCGCGCGTGATGCGCTTGGCGTCGCCGCCGTCGAGGGCGAGGACGTAGATCTCCGGCGGCTGGTCCTTGCCCGGCGCGGCAAGGAACGCGATGCGCGTGCCGTCGGGCGACCAGGTCGGACTCGACACGTCCTCGCGGTCCTGGGTGAGCACGCGCCGTGCGCCGCCGGCGGCATCGACGAGCACGAGCTCGGTGTTCTCGACGTCCGCCTTGTAGTCGCCGACCCCTCGCACGTACACGACCCGCGTGCCGTCGGGCGAGATCCGCGGCTGGCGCACGCTGACGCTCTTGCGCAGCGCTTCGAGCGTGAGCGGCTGCGGCGTCGCGGCGAGCGTGAGCGGCGCTGCCGCGGGCGCGGGCGCGCGTGCCGGCGCAGGGCTCGGTGAGGCGGCCGCGAGGGCCGTACCCTGGGCGGGCGGCGTGGCGTGGGCGGCGGCGGGCCGCCCGGCGGTTAGGAGCGAGACGGCGGCGGCCGCGATAACGATGAGACGGCGCAAACGAGAGCCTCCCAGAAGGGACCTCCGGAGGAATTGGGAGCGCATTTTGCGCGCATGGTACGATGGGGCCTGCGGGATGTAGCTCAGCTTGGTAGAGCGCTGCGTTTGGGACGCAGAAGTCGCAGGTTCAAGTCCTGTCATCCCGACCAAGTTCCACCTCGGCCCGGCGCCCGTGGTCTAACGGATAAGGCATCCGCCTTCTAAGCGGAACGATGGGGGTTCGATTCCCTCCGGGCGCACCACTGTTTGCTGGTGCGGTGCCATGATGCTGGCATCGCGCCGTGCGACAATTTTCGACATGAAGCGGTGTGGGCGTTGCGGTGTCGCGCAAGATGCATCAGAATATCCGGTGCGCGATGTTCGCACGGGACGCGTTCACACGATCTGGCGAGCTTGCCGGCGCGGATATTGCCGCAGGTATTATTGGTCGAACACCGCGGAGTTCAATGCCCGAAAGCGCGATCGGCTAAAGCTGCACCGCGCGCGCAATCGCCGCTTCATCGAGGAGCATCTCTTGTCACATCCGTGCATTGATTGCGGCATCCTCGATCCGATAGTCATGGAGTTCGATCACGTGCGTGGCCGGAAACGAAACGACGTCAGCACGCTTGTCAGGGAAGGCGCGTCGATCACGATCATCCGGACCGAGATGGAAAAGTGCGTCGTACGATGTGCAAACTGTCATCGTCGTCGTACTGCGGTAAGCCTTTGGGGCAAGATCGATCGCGGAAGGGTTGCCGGGCTATCAAGCTTGGACATAAGAGGGTTTGAGATGCTTCGTGTCCGACTCTACGCGGCGACCGCGGTGACTGTAGCTCAGCTGGTTAGAGCGCTTGACTGTGACTTAAGAGGTCGCGGGTTCGACCCCCGTCAGTCACCCCAATGTGGAACGGCTCCGCGTCGGTGACGCGGGGCCGTTCAAGCACGCCGACTCGTGCAGTCACTCGAGCGGGCGAAGGCGACGGAGACAGGCTCGGTGCCGTCGAATCCGGTGAGGGCGCGCCTGTAGCTCAGTCGGTAGAGCAGTGGCCTTTTAAGCCATTGGCCGTGGGTTCGAGTCCCACCGGGCGCACAAATTATCCGCGACAGCCGCCTCCTTGACGGGGGCGGCTCAACCAGGTACTCTTTGCATCGTTGCACCGCTAGCTCAATCGGTAGAGCAGTTGACTCTTAATCAATTGGTTGAAGGTTCGAGTCCTTCGCGGTGCACCATGAATGAGACGGCTCGTCGCAAGACGGGCCGTCTTCGCGTTCGGAGCGGGACGCCTAGGGGCTGACGTTGGCACGGCCGAGCGCCTCCAACAGCGCCGCCGCCGCGACTGCACGGTGGCTTACCCGGTTCTTCTCGGCCGCGCTAAGCTCTGCGAACGTCTGCGCCGCCGGCGGATAGAAAAACACCGGATCGAACGAAAACCCGAGCTCCCCTTGCTCCGCGGGCGAGATCTCGCCGTCTACCGTCCCCAGCACGGCGAACTCGCGCCCGCCGGCCTCGATGAAATGCAGCGCGCACACGAACCGCGCGCGCCGGTCCGCACCAGCCCTATGTGCAGCGAGCTCGTGAAGCAGCTTGCGCCGCCGCTCGCTCCACGGCAGATCAGCGCCGCCGTAGTACGCCGTCAGCACACCGGGGCGCCCGCCCAGGGCCAGCACTTCGAGCCCGGAGTCGTCGGCCAGCACGTTCGCAGAAACACCGGCGGCAAGCAACTGCGCGTGCAGCGCCCGCGCCTTGAGCGCCGCGTTGTCCGCGTACGACGAATCGCCCTCGACCGGATCCGCGTACGCGTCGAACGTCCGCAGCGCAAACCCCGCGCCCGCGAACACGGCCTCGAGCTCGCGCAGCTTCCCGTCATTCTTCGTCGCCACGTACACCGTCGCGCCGCGGCCGCCGCGCGTCATCGCTTCTCCACTGCCGAAGAGCCGGCCGGCGCTACGACTCGTCCAGCCGCAGCACCGCCATAAACGCTTCCTGCGGCAGGTCCACGCGACCCACGCGCTTCATGCGCTCCTTGCCGACCTTCTGCTTCTCCAGCAGCTTGCGCTTGCGCGTGATATCACCGCCGTAACATTTGGCCAGAACGTCCTTGCGGATAGCGCTGATGTTCTCCCGAGCGATGACTCGAGATCCGATCGCTGCCTGAATGGGCACTTCGAACTGCTGGCGCGGGATCAGCTTGCGCAGCTTCGCCGTCATCGACGTTCCGTACGCGTAGGCCTTGTCCTTGTGCACGATGGCGGAGAATGCGTCGACCGGCTCACCCTGCAGCAGGATGTCCACCTTGACCAGATCGGCCTCTTGCTCACCTGCGTCCTCGTAGTCCAGACTCGCGTACCCCCGAGTGCGCGACTTCAGCGCATCGAAGAAGTCGAAGATGATCTCGCCGAGCGGCAGCGTGTATCTCAGCTCGACCCGGTTGGCGGACAGGTAGTCGATGCCGCCGAGCGCACCGCGCCGCTCCTGACACAGCTCCATGATCGCGCCGATGTACTCGCTCGGTGCGATGATCATTGCCTTCACGACGGGCTCGTAGGTCTCGGCGATCTTCTGGCCGCTCGGCCAGTCCGACGGGTTGGTGACAGTGCCCTCGGAGCCGTCCTCGAGGACAACGCGGTAGACGACGTTCGGGGCCGTGCTGATCAGATCGAGGTCAAATTCGCGCTCCAGGCGGTCACGGGTGATCTCCAGGTGCAGCAGACCGAGGAATCCGCACCGAAAACCGAACCCCAAGGCCGCTGATGTCTCGGGCTCGTAGACCAGGGCCGCATCGTTGAGGCGCAGACGGTCGAGCGCGTCACGCAGCAGCGGGTAGTCCGAGCCATCCAGCGGATACAGACCCGAGTAGACCATGGGCCTGGGGTCGCGATAGCCGCCGAGCGATTCAGTTGCCGGTTTGGTGGCATCGGTCACCGTGTCACCGACCCGCGACTGGCGAACGTCCTTCACGCCCGTGATCAGATAGCCGACCTCGCCGACCCCGAGACCGTCGGTGGGCTTCGGTTCTGGCGAGATGACGCCGATCTCCAGCAGTTCGTGGGTCGCGCCCGTGGACATCATCTTGATCCGCTCGCGCGGTATGAACTGCCCGTCGATGACCCGGATGTAGGTGATCACGCCTCGGTAGATGTCGTACACGGAATCGAAGATCATCGCTCGCGGCGGGGCATCGGCAGCCCCCACCGGTGCCGGAATGTCGTGGCAGATGAGATCGAGAAGCTCGGCTACCCCTTCACCGGTCTTTGCGCTGACGCGGAGCACCTCGTCGGCGTCACATCCGATGATGTGCGAGAGTTCGGCGGCGTAGAGGTCAGGCTGGGCGGCGGGAAGGTCGATCTTGTTGAGCACTGGGATGACGTGCAGATCATTCTCGAGGGCCAGATACAGGTTCGCCAGAGTCTGTGCCTCGATTCCCTGCGCGGCGTCTACGAGCAGCACCGCACCCTCGCACGCCGCGAGGCTGCGACTCACCTCGTAGGTGAAGTCGACGTGCCCCGGAGTGTCGATCATGTGCAGCGTGAAGTCGGTGCCCGCGGCGGACCAGGGCATCCGGACGTTCTGCGCCTTAATGGTGATTCCGCGCTCACGCTCGATGTCCATCCGATCGAGATATTGCGCCCGCATCTGCCTGCCGTCGACGACGCCGGTGAGCTGCAGCATCCGGTCGGCCAGGGTGGACTTACCGTGATCGATGTGCGCGATGATGCAGAAGTTGCGGATGTGCACGGGGTCGGTGCGGCCGGCGGCAGTCAGTTGACCTGTCACTGTCGTTCTCTCATGCCTGGTCGCAGATTCCTCATTGCCGGATGTATGGGTCAGGTCAATCCTCGCACGCCGACCACCCGCTTCCGGACCTGCGCGGGCGCGGGCGGCACCGGGTATCGCGCGCGCAGGGGCGTCGGGGAGGATGGCGGGCATGACCAACGACCCCCGTGCCGCCGTCGAGTACCGCGTCCCCGCCGTCAAGCTCAAGGCCGGCGACCTGGTCAACACCTCCCCCGGGGAGGACGACTGGCAGGAAGTGTTGCGCGTTCATGTGAACGCGGGCAGCGCTCAGGACGCCGATGTCCGCGAACTGGCGAAGTCTCTCGGTGGCCGGTACGTGATCGTCGAACTCACCGATCTGGGCCCCGTCGACTCAGGTGTCTACTTCGCCGACGGGGTGGCGATGATCGTCAACGACGACGGCGAGGATCAACCGGTTGTCGACGTGGTAAGCGCACAGGACGGGGTTCGGGTCTATCTGTACACCCGCTACGAGTTGGTCACAGTGCGAGCGACCGGCGCCTGAGCGCGAGGCTGCCTGCCGGGCTCGGCGACCTGTGACTCCTCCAGCGGCCCATTCGGCCCGGAATTTGGGGGCGAGAGCAGCGCGCTGGTACCCTGGTGGGGTTGTCCGCTCGGCCTAATCTCGGTTGTCGGCGGCCGTCCATCAATTCACAGACGAACGTTGAGGCTTCTTCGTGGCAAACATCAAGTCCCAGATCAAGCGCATCCGCACCAACGAGGCGGCTCGGGTCCGCAACAAGAGCGTGCGCTCAGCGCTGAAGACGGCTGTACGTCACTTCCGTGAGGTTGCCGAATCCGGCGACCGCGAGGCCACGCTCTCAGCGCTCACTGCCGCCTCGCGCCAGCTCGACAAGGCCGCGAGCAAGGGTGTCATCCACCCCAACCAGGCCGCGAACAAGAAGTCCGCGATGGCGCAGCGCGCCAACGCGCTCTAGAGCGACTGGGCAGACCCACTCGGACCGAGACGGCCGCGCAGCCCCGAGGGGCTACGCGGCTTCGTTATGTTCGGCGACGTTCGCGCGAGCTGGTCAGCGCGGTCGTCAGCGGCTGGACCGCGCCCCGGCGAGGTCTCGAACGGCCCGCTCGAGCGCGTACGGCCCGTGTGCGGCGGCGCCCTTCACCTCGGCGTTCAGCACCGCGACGATGCCCAGCGCCCGCCGGATTCCGGGTTCGGTCCAGCCTCGGGCCTGCCCCGCCGCTTTCTTCACCTTCCACGGCGGCATCCCCAACTTCTGGGCCAGGGCGTACTGATCTGCCCGCCCAGCCGAGGCCACTCGGGCGATCGAACGGACGCCGTCGGCGAGTGCGTCGGCGATCAGTACCTCGGCAACCCCCAGCGTCAAGGCGTGGCGCAATGTCTCCAGTGCCTCGGGGGTCCGGCCCGTCACCGTGAGGTCGGCGACAGCAAACACAGTGACCTCGGCCCGGCCGCGGTGGTAGGCCCGGACCAGGTCCGCTCCGACCTGTCCGCCGGAGTCGCTGACCAGCTGTGAGCACACGGCCGCTAGTTCGCGCAGGTCACTGCCCACGGCGTCGACGAGTATCGCAACCGCCTCCGGGGTGATCGAGCCGCCGTGACGGCGCACCTCGGCGCGGACAAAGTCGTGGCGCTCCTCGGCGCGGGTGAGCTTCGCGCAGCTGATCTCCAGAGCGTTGGCCGCTCGCATGACCTCGAGGATCGCCTTTCCCTTCGCGCCGCCGGCATGCTGGGCGACGATGACAGAGGACTGCGCCGGATCTTCCAGATAGGGACGGAGCACGGTCATCGCGGCGGCCCGGATGTCCTGCGCAGCACGAATGACGAGCAGCCGCGCGTCACCGAACAGGGAGGGCCCGAGGAGCTCGTGCAGCTCAGGGCCCTCGAGCTCCGAACCGGCACGCTCTGTTTCGACCACATCAGCGTCGCGGCGCCGTGCCGAGGCCGAGATCGCGAGAATCGCCCGACCGACGAGCAGCTCCTCGTCGCCAACGACCAGGATGCCTCCGCCTAGATCCGCCGGCAGGTTATCGAGCGGGATCGGGCGAACGGCCATGGCGCCATCTTGGCACCGCACGACGACACCGCTCCGGGCGGCACCGGGCGTCAGTGCCGGACGACCACGGTTCCGATGACGCCCGGGCCCAAGTGGGCGGCGATCACGGGGCCAAGCTCGGCGACGTAGAGCTCACCGATCCCGTCGACCGAATGTCGCAACTGGTCGGCAACCTGGGCCGCCCGAGCGGGCGTCGCGAGATGGTGGACCGCCAGATCGACCGGACCGCCCCCGGCTGCCTCGACGGTCAGCGCTACCAGGCGCGCGATCGCTTTGGTCGAGGTCCGCACCTTCTCCAATGCGACGATCCGGCCCTCAACCATCTGGAGCAGCGGCTTGACCGACAGCGAGGTCGCGAGCAGGGACGCCGCCGAGCCGATACGCCCGCCGCGGCGCAGGTACTCGGTGGTATCGACGTAGAACAGCGTTCGGGTGCGGTCCACCGTGTCGGTCGCGACGCCTTGCACCTGAGCGGCGGAGTCCCCGGCCAGCGCGCGTTGCGCAGCGGCGCGCACCGCGAACCCCAGGGCCGCTGCCGTCGAGCGGGAGTCGACGACGCGCACGACGCCGTGCTCGAAATCTTGAGCCGCCAGCGCCGCTGATTCCCAGGTCCCTGACAGGGCCGAGGCGAGATGCACCGAGACGACCCGGGTGGCACCGGCGTCCAGGCATTGCTGATACGCCGCCGCGAACTCGGCCGGGGTCGGCCGGGACGTGGTGACAGCCTTGTGCGCTCGTAACGCGCTCGCCACCTGCGCCGGCGACACATCCAGGCCGTCGGTGGCCAGGCGCGAACCGATCGACACCCGCAAGGGCACGATTCGGATGCCAAGCTCCTCGGCCGCGCCCGCAGGCAGGTAGGCGGTCGAGTCGGTGACGACGCACACGCGCTCCTCGGTCACAGCCCAGCCCTACACGACGAAGTTGATGAGCCGCCCCGGCACGGCGATGACTCGCCTGGTGTCGCGGCCGTCCAGGACAGCGAGAATGCGCGGGTCGATCCGGGCAGCGATCTCGAGCTCGGTGGCGTCAGCGTCGGCGGGAACTGTGATGACCGCGCGAACCTTGCCGTTGACCTGAACGGGCACCTCGATCGTGTCGTCGACGAGCAGCGCTCCATCAGCAACCGGGAAGCTCTCCCAGGCCAGCGATGACTCGTGGCCCAGCCGCGCCCACAGCTCCTCTGCCACGTGCGGGGCGAGCGGCGCCAGCATCAGGACGAGTGCCTCAGCCAGGGCTCGCGGCGCCCCACCGTGAGGGTAGGCCTGCGTGATCGCGTTGTTCAGTTCCGTGAGCCGTGCAATCGAGGTGTTGAACCGCAGGGTCTCATACCCTTCACGGGTAGAGGCGATCGTCCGGTGCAGCAACCGATTCAGTTCGTCCGGCACGTCCTCGTCGCGGACGTGCGCCGCGCCGCTCGCCTCGTCCACCACGACCCGCCATACCCGTTGCAGCAGCCGAAACGGCCCCACAATCGCCTTGGCATCCCAGGGGCGCGACTGCTCCAGCGGCCCGCTGAACATCTCGAACAGCCGGAACGTGTCTGCCCCGTATTGCTCGATGAAGTCGTCCGGGGTCACGACGTTCTTCAGGCTCTTACCGATCTTGCCGAACTCCTGGTTGACCTGCTCGTCGTGGAAGTAGTACCCGCCATCGCGCTCCTGCACCTCGGCCGCTTCGACGTAGAAACCGTCCTTGTTGGTGTACGCGGGCAGCTGCAGCATTCCCTGGTTCACCAAGCGGTGGAACGGCTCGCAACTGGACAGGTACCCCAGGTCGAACAGCACCTTGTGCCAGAAACGGGCGTAGAGCAGGTGGAGTACCGCGTGCTCCACACCGCCGACATAGAGCTCAACCCCACCCATGGGGCGCTCGGCGCTTGGCCCCATCCAGTACCGCTCGATGTCAGGGTCGACGAAGCGTTCGTCATTTGTCGGGTCCAGGTAACGCAGCTCGTACCAGCACGACCCGGCCCAGTTCGGCATCGTGTTCGTGTCGCGCCGATATTGTTTCGGCCCCTGTCCGAGATCCAGCTCCACCGTGACCCAGTCCTTGAGCCTTCCCAGCGGCGGCTCGGGCACTGAGTCCGCATCATCGGCCGGGAAGGACTTCGGCGAGAAATCATCTGTGTCGGGCAACTCGATCGGCAACATCGATTCGGGCAGCGCGATCGGCGAGTCGGTCTCGTCGTAGACAATCGGGAACGGCTCGCCCCAATACCGCTGCCGGCTGAACAGCCAGTCCCGAAGCCGGTAGGTCGTCGCCGCGCGCCCGCTGGCGTTGTCCTCTAGCCAGGCGATAATGGCGACCTTCGCGTCGCGGATGCTCAATCCGTCGAGGTCCAGCCCCGGGATCGTCGAATTGATCGCCCGGCCTTCACCTGTGAACGCCTTACCGCCGCCCTCCACGAACCCCGGCGCGGGCTGCACGGTGCGGAGGATCGGCAGGCCGAACACCTCCGCGAAGTCCCAGTCGCGCTCATCCTGTCCGGGTACCGCCATGATCGCGCCGGTGCCATAGCCCATCAGGACGTAGTCCGCGACGAAGACCGGCAGCGGGGCGCCAGTCACCGGATTGGTGGCGTAGGTGCCCAGGAACACCCCGGTCTTCGCCCGCCCCTCCGCCTGCCGATCCATCTCGGGCTTGGCTGCGGTCGCGCAGCGATAGGCGGCGACAGCCTGCGCCGGCGTGGGTTCTGCACCCGTCCACGCCAGGTTGACGTCGGGCGGCCATCGCTGGGCGGTCAGCTCATCGACCAACGGGTGCTCCGGGGACAGCACCAGGTACGTCGCTCCGAAGATCGTGTCGGGCCGCGTCGTGAAGACCTCGATGGTGGGCACCGATTCTGGACCGGTGTCGACCTGGCACGGGAAGCTGACGTAGGCACCGGTCGACTTGCCGATCCAGTTGCGCTGCATGGTGCGAACCTTCTCGGGCCAGTCGATGAACTCGAGATCGTTGAGCAGCCGCTCGGCGTACGCTGTGATGCGCATGTTCCACTGGGCCAGGGGCCGGCGGAAAACCGGAACATTTCCGCGCTCACTGCGGCCGTCGGCGGTGACCTCTTCGTTCGCGAGCACCGTGCCGAGACCGGGCGCCCAGTTGACCAGCGACTCGGCGCGATAGGCCAGTCGGTGATTGTCGAGCACCTGTCGCTTCTCGTGGTCCACCAGCTCGGCCCATGGCCGACCGAACGGGTTCGTCCGCGCGGCCGGTGTACGCGTTCCGTCTTCGAATTCGGCGATCAATTCCTCGATTGGGCGGGCCCGGTCAACGTCGGTGTCATACCAGGAATTGAAGATCTTCAGAAAGATCCACTGGGTCCACCGGTAGAAGTCCGGATCAGTCGTGGCGATCGAGCGGCGCGTGTCATGGCCCATGCCCAGGCGCCGCAACTGCTGCCTGAACGCGTCGATGTTGGCGTAGGTCGTGGTAGCCGGATGCTGGCCGGTCTGCACGGCATACTGCTCGGCCGGCAGGCCGAACGCGTCGAAACCCATCGTGTGCAGCACATTGTCTCCGCGCATGCGGCGATAGCGCGCGTACACGTCGGTGCCGATGTAGCCCAGCGGGTGGCCGACGTGCAAGCCAGCGCCCGAGGGGTACGGGAACATGTCCAGCACATAGGAGTGTGGCCGGATGGCGACACGGTCGAATCCTTCAGACAGCGATCCGATCGGGTTGGGTGCGTAGAACGTGCCCTCACTCGCCCACCGTTGTTGCCACGCCAGCTCGATCGAGTCGGCCAGGGCCGCGGTGTAGCGGTGGGGGGGGATCTCATCCGGGTTGCTCCCGGCGACGGTGTCCCCGCCCGCGGGCCGATCGGTGCTGCTCATGGTTTTCGCTGCTCCTTCTGGGTTCTCCGGACAGACAAAGAGCCTCTGCCCGAAGTTCGCAGAGGCTCGGCCGCGCTGGCGTCGTGCGTAAGGTCAGCGCGGCCTGGTAAGGAGCAGTCCTCCGGAGGTCACCCTCACAGAATACCGGGACGGCACAATACCGGCGCGGCACACTGCCCGAACAGGGGAATTCGGTGCTCGCCCCGCGTTCGCCGTCCGTCGCCGCCGAACGCGGGGGCACCACCTCAAACTGTAGAAGCCTCAACTAGCCCACGGGACAGCAGGACGTGTGGCATAGCTCACGTGCGCTTTACCTCGAACCCCTTCAGGCGTCCGCGTCGGGGGCGTCGTCGTTGAACAGCGTCTGACGCACCGGCAGCGGCGCGACGACGCCCGGGGCGCCGATGTTGTGCGCCCGCAGACGCCACATCAGCGGGGCACCCTCGTGAGGTTCGGCCGACAGCTCGGACCAGTGACAGTTGGCCAGAGGACCGAGCACGTGCACGTCCTGCGGGGTGCGGAGCAACGCGGAGCACAGCGCCATCGCGGTAGCGCTATGCGTCACGAGGACCGCGGTCGGCACCGCGGGCAACGCAGTGAATGCCGCCAGGGCTCGGTCGGCAACCTCGGCTCTGGACTCGCCGCCGCGGCGGCTGACATCGCGGCCGGACACCCAGTCCAGGTATTCGTCGGGATATTTCTGCTGCACTTCCTCGCGGGTCAGTCCTTCCCAGTGCCCAAGCGATCGCTCGCGAAGGCGTGGCTCAGGCTGCACGTCCAGCCCCACGATCGCCCCGATGGGCACCGCGGTCTGCATGGCTCGTGCCGCATCGGAACTGACCAGCAGATCCGGCGCCAGCGCGGCGATGAGCGCCGCGACCTCGTAGGCCTGCGCGCGCCCTACGTCGTCCAACGGAGGATCAGCCTGCCCCTGGAACCGGCGCTCGGCATTCCACGCGGTCCTGCCGTGCCTGAGCAGCACGAGCCTGCGCGGGGGGAACTCAGGCATCGCCCGATTGGAGAATGCTCGGGCGCGGGAGCGAGGATTCACCACTGTCGGCAGTGAACGGGATGAACGGGCAGTCCTTCCAGAGCCGCTCGAGGGAGTAGAAGACGCGCTCCTCAGCGTGCTGGACGTGCACGACCACATCAGCGTAATCGAGCAACACCCACCGGCCGTCGCGGCGCCCCTCGCGTCGCAGCGGCTTTGAGCCCACGAGTCGAAGCTTCTGCTCGACCTCGTCCACAATTGCCTCGACCTGGCGCTCGTTGTTGCCGGTTGCGATCACGAACACGTCGGTGATTGCCAGGCGATCGCTGACGTCGATGAGGACAATGTCGGTCGCAAGTTTGTCGGCGGCGGCGTGGGCCGCGACCAGCGCGAGCTCGCGAGAGTGTTCGGTGGCGGTCACAACGAGCCAGTCTACGGGGCGTCGGAGTACAGGCCGTGCTTGTTGATGTATTGGACCACCCCGTCGGGCACGAGATACCAGACCGGCTTGTCGTGGTGCACGCGTTCTCGGCAATCGCTGGAGGAGATCGCCATCGCTGGGACATCGAGCAATGTCGCGGAATCGACGGGAAGGTGCGCGTCGCTCAGTTCGTACCCCGGCCGCGTGACGCCCACGAAACGCGCCAGCTTCAACGCCTCTTCCCCGTCGTGCCAGGACAGGATCTGGCCGAGGGCGTCGGCCCCGGTGATGAAGAACAGGTCGGCACCGGGCCGCTGGGCGCCGATGTCGCGGATCGTGTCGATCGTGTACGTCGGGCCCGCACGATCGATGTCGACCCGACTCACCCAGAACCGAGGATTCGACGCGGTCGCGATGACCGCCATCAGATATCGGTGCTCGGCTGGGCTGACCTTTCGCTCCGACTTCTGCCAGGGTGCTCCGGTGGGGACGAAGATGACCTCATCCAACGCGAACAGCGCCTGCACTTCAGATGCCGCGACGAGGTGGCCGTGGTGGATCGGGTCGAACGTGCCGCCCATGATCCCGACCCGCAGTGTCATGGCGCGATCCTAGGGACGCCCTACCAGTGCACGCCACGCAGGATGTGTGCGAACGCCACGCTCTCGGTGGACGGCTCCTCTGCCTTGCCCGGCCGATCGCCGCCCCGGGCGGCCCTCGAGTCGGGGAACATCTTGTAGCCGGCGTTGAGGATGACATCCACACCGCGCGGCGCGACCTGGTAGGCGAGTTCACCGATATTGCCGAGCGTGGTGCCGACCTTCTTGGGCTTACGGATCATCGCACGGCAGATCATCTCGGCGGCCTCGGCCGGGGTGATCGTCGGGAAGCGGTCATACATCGTCGTCGGAGCAATCATCGGCGTGCGCACCAATGGCATGTGAATGGTCGTGAGATGAACGCCGTCGTCGATGACCTCCGACGCGATACACCTCGAAAACGCATCCAACGCGGCCTTTGAGGCGACGTAGGCCGAGAAGCGCGGGGTGTTCGTCTGCACGCCGATCGAACTGATGTTGATGATGTGGCCGCCCTTGCGACCGTCGGGGCTCGGCTGACGCATGACAGGCAGCAGCGAGAGGATCAACCGCACCGCGCCGAAGTAGTTCAGTTGCATCGTGCGCTCGAAGTCGTGGAAACGGTCGTAGGACAGTGTGATCGAACGGCGGATCGAGCGCCCGGCATTGTTCACTAGGACATCGACGCGACGGTGCTCGTCGAGAACTTCCTTGGCCAGTCGCTCGATGTCGGTCATGTCCGACAGGTCGCACCGGTGCACGAAGGCGATCCCGCCCAGGTCCTCGATCTCCTGCCTGGTCTGCTCGAGTTTGTCGGCGGTGCGCGCCACCAGAATGACGCGCCCTCCAGCCGCGCCGACCCGCAGCGCAGTGGCCCGCCCGATTCCCGAGGACGCGCCGGTGATCAGCACCGTCTTGCCCTTGATTGCGCGAGCCAGCGCTCGGTCCTTGCGGCGATCCGGGCTGTAAGTGCGTTCCCAGTACTCCCAGAGCGTCTGAGCGTAGGTCGCAAGCGGCGGGACGGAGATCCCCGAGCCGGCCAGCGCCTGCTGGGTCTTGCTCGAATCGAAATGGGTCGGGTAGGTCAGGTACGCG
The DNA here is from genome assembly GCA_030775825.1 of Actinomycetota bacterium. GTDB lineage: Bacteria > Actinomycetota > Actinomycetes > Mycobacteriales > Jatrophihabitantaceae > JALYIL01. Next base: position 8,961 of record JALYIL010000073.1, on the reverse strand, counting down.
AACATCTCCCGCGGAATGCCGAGTTCGGCCAAGACGAGATCCGTGACCTGCTTCGCGCCGGGCAGGGCAGCGAGCACCGATCCGACGCGCACGGGCAGGGCGTCCAGGACCCGTGCATCGATGTTCACCACGGGGCCAGGCGCGTGCGCCGCCTTGGTCAGTACCTTGATGAGTCCCGCGACGGTCAGCGGCTCGGGGTCGGTGAGGTGGAACGCGTGGCCGTCGAGGCCCGGTTCGTGTGCCAGGTAGTCCAGGGCTTTCGCAACGTAGTCGACGGGAACGATGTTGATCTCGCCGCCCTCGACGCCGACCCCGCGCAACCAGGCCGGGACTGTGCCTCGTAGACGCTGGATAGCCCGGAAGAAGTAGTACGGGCCGTCGATCTTGTCTATCTCACCGGTCTCGGAGTGCCCCACCACGATGCCCGGCCGGTAGACCCGCCAGGGCACCTTCGACTGGTTTCGGACGACGGCCTCGGATTCGTGCTTGGTGAGGTAGTACGGATTGTGCTCGACGTCCTGAGCCTCGATGAACATGTCCTCCGTGAACGTCCCGCGGTATAACCCGGCCGCTGCGATCGAACTCACCTGGTGGAAATGCCCGGCGTGAACGGCTTCGGCCAGCTGCAGCGCGTGCCGGGTGCCCTCCACGTTGGCCAGTCGCTGGCTGTCGGCGTCGGCCGTGAGGTCGTAGATCGCGGCCAGGTGAAAGAAGTGCTCGACCTGGCCATCCAGCCGCTCGATGTCCTCGTGCTCTACCCCGAGCCGATGCTTGGACAGGTCGCCGAGCACGGCCACCAGGCGCTTGTCGTCGGTCCCCAGTCGGACGCGCAGGTCATCGAGTTTGTCGAGCGAACCGGCTCGGCACAGGACATAGATCGTGCCCTCGTGCTTGAGCAGTTCGGCGATCAGGAATCGCCCGATGAACCCGGTCGCGCCCGTCACGAAGTAAGCCATCGAATCCCCCAGCCGGAGTGTTCTTGGCAGTGTCGTGCACTCGCGCCCGTTACACCAACCAGGCTTCACGCCAGGGTCACCTGCGGCCTTCAGTTCAGTCCACAGTGTCCGAAGATGACGGCCTGTCCGGGGTACCTCCAGGAATCCGCCCAACCGGTGAGGCGCCCTGATCCATTGGCCTTGCAGGTAATGGCTCGCCCACCGGCCCGATACCGTGACTGGGATGATCGCAGTGACGAGCCGGCCCCCACCGGCGCGTTCGGTGGGTGAACTGCTTCCCGCCCTTCGTAAGGTCCTCGCAGGTCACGAGCCCTATCCCGCACTCGTGGTCAACCGGCGGTGGGAGCTCGTCGACCATAATTCGCCCGTCGACCTGCTCACTGGCGACTGCGCGGAATGGCTGCTCGAGCCGCCGGTCAATGTCCTGCGTCTGAGCCCTCACCCGGAAGGTATGTCCAGGCGAATCGTGAACCTGGCCCAATGGCGAAGCCACCTGCTCTCGAGATTGCTGCGGCAAGCTCACCTCACCGGCGATCCGACATTGCTCGAGCTGCACGCCGAACTGTCTTCCTATCCCGGTGGCTCAAGCTATCCCGCTGGCTCAACCGGCATACCGGCACATGCTGATGTGCTCGTGCCATTGAAATATCGTGCCCGAGGATGTCGAGCTGTCCTTCTTCTCGATGACATCGGTGATAGGGACACCCCTGGACATCACCGTCGAAGAACTTGCCATCGAGGCGTTCTTTCCTGCCGATGACGTGGCGGCGACATCTCTTCGGCGACTCACATAACTCGCCTGCGGGACCGAAATCCGTGCCTGAGCACAAGATTGTCGGTAGCCTTTCTTGAAACAGCCCATATGTTGAAGGAGAGGGCATGGCGAAGAAGACATTCGTTCAGCTGATCGACGATATCGACGGGTCGAAGGCCGACACTACGGTGCGTTTCGCCTGGCGTGGAACCCAGTACGAGATCGATCTGAGCAACAAGAATGCCCGAGCGTTCGACGCGGCGATCGACCCGTACGTGAAGGTCGCGACGCGGGCGCCGGCCAGCGGAAGAACTTCGGGGCGGCGATCGTCTGCCGCACGCGCGGACTTGAGCGATATTCGCGCCTGGGCTTCGAAGAACGGTCATTCTATCGCCAGTCGTGGCCGCATCCCGGCCAGCATCATCGACGCTTACCGCTCGGCGACCAGCGAAGCTCCGGCAGCGGCTCCCGCGAGGAGAGTCCCGGCCCGAAAGGCACCTGCGCGCAAGGTGTCCGGGCGCAAGTCCACGGCGCGGCGCGCGCGCACGTAACGGCGGTGGGTTGTCAGCGCGGTGGGTCGTCAACGCACCTGACCGTCCCCACTGACAACCCACTTCGTGGATGTCAGCTCGGCTAATCCCATCGGCCCGCGCGCATGCATCTTCTGGGTGGAAATCCCGATCTCGGCACCGAACCCGAATTCCCCGCCATCGGTGAATCGCGTCGAGGCATTCACGATCACCACCGCGGAATCGACGACGGCGACGAAGCGGCGAGCAGTGCCGAGATTGCCGGTCACGATTGCATCCGTGTGACCTGAGGACCACTGCCGGATGTGTTCGATAGCCTCATCGACGTCAGCGACAACCCGCGCCGCTATATCCATGGAGAGATATTCCGTGGCCCAATCATGATCAGTTGCCGGGCGCACGCCGGCTAGCCCTGCGAAGTTGTCGTCACCGTGCACGACGACACCCTGCCGCTGCAGCGCGGATGTGATCCTCGGTAAGAACGCCCCTGCGATCGCTTGGTGGACCAGCAGCGACTCGGCTGAATTGCAGACGCTTACCCGTGAGGTCTTGGAATTGATGACGATGCGCTCGGCCATGTCTAGATCTGCTGATTCGTCGACGTAGATGTGCACATTTCCGATTCCGGTTTCGATCACCGGGACAGTCGCGTTATCGACGACGAAGTTGATCAGACCAGCTCCGCCGCGGGGGATGGCCAGGTCGACGAGGCCGCGGGCGCGCAATAGATGGCCCACGCTTGCGCGGTCCGTGCCAGGCACGAGCTGGATGCTGTCGCGGGGCAGCCCGGCCTTTTCCGACGCCTGGGCCAGGACGTCAACGAGGGCGAGGTTGGTGTGGTACGCGGATGCCGAGCCGCGAAGCAACGCGGCGTTGCCGCTCTTGAGGGCGAGACCCGCGGCGTCGACCGTGACGTTCGGGCGGGCCTCATAGATCATGGCGATGACGCCGAACGGCACCCGCACCTGACGGATCTCCAGACCGTTGGGCTGGGTATAACCGCGAAGTACCTCACCGACAGGATCGGGCAGTGCCGCGACGTCGCGCAACCCCTGCGCCATGGCCGAGACCCGTGCGCCGTCCAGCGAGAGGCGGTCGATCAGGCCGTCGGTGAGCCCGTCTGGCCGCGCGGCATCGACGTCACGCCGGTTGGCCTGCAAGACGACGTCGCCAGCCGCTTCGAGCGCGTCCGCCATCGCATGCAGAGCCGGGTCCTTGGCCGCTCGGGACAGCGGGGCCAGCTCCGCCGCCGCAGCACGCGCTCGCATTGCGCTGTCCCGGACATCCTGCTCAGTGGCGGGCTCCTCCTGCATGGATCCAGCCTAATCGGATGCAAGAGCCGGGCTCGGTCCGAATGTGGCCGGCGGGTGGTCAGAGCAGGACGAGGTCGTCGCGATGCACGACCTCGCGGCGGAACTCGACTGGAAGCTCGCCGGTCTTGTGCCCCTGAAGCGCGGGCAGGTCAGCCGCGTCATAGCCAACGAGGCCGCGTGCCACGGCGATGCCGTCTGGTCCCACCAGCTCGACGGGGTCACCCGAATCGAAGTCTCCTTCGATCGCGGTGATCCCAGCCGGTAGCAGCGAGGCACCCCTGCTGACGAGCGCGAGCACGGCACCGGCGTCGAGCATGATGCGTCCGCGAGGCGTGCTGGCATGCCGCAGCCAGAACAGCCGTGATGCCGTGCGATCACCCGAAGGGTGGAACAGGGTCCCGGTGGACCCAGCCAGGGCCGCATCGATGTCGCCGGAGGCCGCCAGCAGGACCGAAATTCCCTCGCTGGTGGCGACAGCCGCGGCGTCGACTTTGGTTATCATTCCGCCGGAGCCGACGTGAGTGCCCCTACCGCTGACCGTGACTCCCTCGAGATCGGCGAAGGAAAGCACTTCGGCGATAAATTTGGAACCAGGCCGGCGGGGATCGCCGCTGTATAGACCGTCGACGTCAGAGAGCAGCACCAGGGCATCGGCATGGACGAGATGCGCCACCAACGCGGCGAGACGATCGTTGTCACCGAAGCGGATTTCGTGCGTGGCAACAGTGTCGTTCTCATTGATGATCGGGATGATGCCAAAGGCGAGCAGCTTCTCGAGCGTGCGATCCGCGTTGCGGTAATGGCCGCGCCGGTGCAGGTCGTCGGCAGTGAGTAGCACCTGCCCGACATGCAGCCCATAGCGGGCGAACGATGCTGCGTAGCGCTCGACGAGTAGCAGCTGCCCAACGCTGGCGGCCGCTTGCTGGGTCGCGAGATCCCGCGGTCGGGTGCTGAGGCCCAACGGGCCCAGACCGGACGCGATAGCTCCCGAGGAAACGAGGACGACCTGCTGGCCGCCGGCGTGCCGTCGCGCGAGCGCATCGACGATCGCATCCAGTCGCTCCGGGTCGAGGCGCCCATCGGCGGTCAGCGATGACGAGCCCACCTTGACCACCGTGCGATGGGCACCGGCGATCGCGGCCCGACTCACGGCACCTCCGAGTCGGGATCGCCCTCGATCCACTCGCCGTCGTACTGATCGTGTGTCCGGCGCGCCTTCTTGGCAGCGAGCCGTTGGTCCGCTCGGGGGCGCGTGCTGTTCTCGAACCGCTCGTCGGTGCCACGCCGGGTGGGGATGTAGGAGTCGTCGATGCCCGCGCTCGGTTCGAAATCGAAGGTCACCGCACCGATGGTCACCGCGGCCCCGGGTAGCGCGCCCTGTCGGGCCAGTTCGGCTTCTACGCCCAAGCGCGCGAGGCGGTCGGCCAGATAGCCGACGGCCTCGTCGTTGTCGAACGCGGTCTGGCGGACCCATCGTTCGGGCTTCTCGCCGTGCACGATGAAGCCACCGCTGTCCGACGGGTTCGAAGTGACCGTGAACCCGGCGTCGTCGACGGCTTTGGGGTGGAGCACGATCCGGGCTGAGTCAGGTGCGGGACGCCTCGCGCGGTCGGCCTGCACGGCCTCGGCCAGGGCGAAGGTCAGTGCGCGCAGGCCAGCGTGGCTGACGGCAGAGATCTCGAACACACCTAGTCCACGTGCCTCGAGCTCGGGACGCACGAATGCCGCCAGTTCCGCCGCCTCTGGCACATCGATCTTGTTGAGTGCCACGAGGCGCGGCTTGGCAAGCAATTCGCCGAACGTTCCCTCGTACTGGCCGAGTTCCGCTTCGAGCGCGTCGAGGTCGCTGATCGGGTCACGTCCTTGCTCGAGCGTGCCGCAGTCGAGGACGTGCACGAGCACGGCGCACCGCTCGATGTGCCGCAGGAAGTCGAGCCCGAGGCCCTTGCCCTGCGCGGCTCCCGGGATGAGACCCGGAACGTCCGCCACGGTATAGGTGACCTCTCCCGCGCTGACGACGCCCAGGTTGGGCACCAGGGTGGTGAACGGGTAGTCAGCAATCTTGGGCCGGGCCGCCGACATCGCGGCGATCAGGGAGGACTTGCCGGCGCTCGGGAAGCCGACCAGCCCGACGTCGGCGACGCTTTTGAGCTCCAGGACGAGATCTCGCGCCTGTCCGGGTTCGCCGAGGAGCGCGAATCCAGGAGCTTTGCGGCGCATGGAGGCCAACGCGGCGTTGCCCAGTCCCCCGCGCCCACCTTGCGCGGCGATGAAGCGGGTGCCGATCCCGGTGAGATCCGCGAGGACCTCACCGGACTCGCTGATGACGACGGTGCCATCAGGGACCCGGAGTTCCAGGTCGCCTCCCTCGGCTCCGTTGCGATGGCTGCCCGCCCCCTGCTTGCCGTTGCCGGCGTGCTGGTGCGGGTGGTGGTGAAAGTCCAGCAAGGTGTGGACATTCTCGTCGACGACCAGCACCACGTCGCCGCCTCGGCCGCCGTTGCCGCCATCAGGTCCACCGAGCGGCTTGAACTTCTCCCGATGGATGGAGGCCACCCCGTGGCCGCCTTTGCCGGCCGAAAGGTGCAGCACCACGCGGTCGATGAAGGCCACGGTCTCACTGCTCCTTCCTGGACTGTGCGGGTATTTCGGTGAGCGGGTTTCGATCGAGAAAGACGAAGGGCGGGCGCCGGTTACCCGGGCCCGCCCTTGCGGAGAACTCGCGCTGCGATGCTCTGGGCCTCTAGACCTCGGCCGGAACGATGTTGACGGTCTTACGGCCGCGCGACAGGCCGAACTGGACCGCCCCGCCCACCAGCGCGAACAGCGTGTCGTCGCCCCCGCGGCCCACGTTGCTACCGGGGTGGAATTTGGTGCCGCGCTGACGCACGAGGATCTCGCCGGCGTTCACGCTCTGACCGCCGAACCGCTTTACACCGAGGAACTGGGGACTGGAGTCGCGACCGTTGCGGGAGCTGGAAGCACCCTTCTTGTGTGCCATCTACCTGCTCCTTACTTGCCGCTCGTAATGGTGGTTACCCGGACCTGCGTCAACTTTTGTCGATGACCCATGCGCTTGTGGTAGCCGGTCTTGTTCTTGTACTTGTGGATGCGGATCTTTGGCCCCTTGGTCTGCGCGACCACGTGCGCAGTCACTGCCACCTTGGCGAGCTCGGCGGCGTCGTGGGTAACTGCCGCGCCGTCGACGAGCAGGATCGCGGACAGGGCGACCTCGGCACCGGGCGCTGCGTCGAGCTTCTCGATCTCGATCACATCGCCCTCGGCGACCCTGTACTGCTTGCCGCCGGTCTTGACGATGGCATACATCGCGGATCCACTCCTACTTGCTCGAACTTCGCTAAAGCGTGGGGCTCCGGCCACGAGAGGGCCCGCTGGGCTCGGGTGGGCTCGGTGGGCTCGGTGGGCTCGATGACCCGTCACACACATTGATGGCCCACCGCGAGATGGGCCGTAGTACAGATTACGGCACGTGCCACAGGTGAGGCAAAACGCCTATCCCCCAGTGGCTGCGGCTGGAGGACCCGCGGGGCGGCTGGCGGCCCGGCGGCGGCGGCGAGCGGCCACCGGGACGGGCTCGGCGAGGCTCACTGGCTCTGGCTCTGGCTCTGGCTCTGGCTCTGGCTCGGGCTCTGGCTCTGCCTGGTTACCGAGCAATCCTGCATCCTCAGCGGCCGCGAACGCGGCCTCTGCGGCGGCGGCGTCGTCGTCTGGGTGCGCGGCCCGGTGGATTGCCGTCATCGCCGCAAAGGCGATCCGACGCTGCTCTTCGGCTGCAGCGATCTCCTCCGCAGTGGGCTGCGCCGACTTTTTCGCGCCGCCACGCTTGCGCTTGCCCTTCGGGCGATCAACGTCCTCAGGTTCGTCCTCGACCGCGGACGGCAGGTCAACGGGCTCGGTGTGCAGGATCACCCCCCGGCCATGACACACCGAACACGGCTCGCTGAACGCCTCCAACAGCCCTTCGCCGACCCGCTTGCGCGTCATCTGGACCAAACCGAGGGATGTCACCTCGGCGACTTGGTGCTTTGTCCGATCGCGGCCCAGGCATTCGGTCAGTCGGCGGAGCACGAGTTCCCGGTTGCTCTCGAGCACCATGTCGATGAAGTCGATGACCACGATGCCGCCCACGTCGCGCAGACGGAGCTGGCGCACGATTTCCTCCGCCGCTTCCAGATTGTTGCGCGTGACGGTCTGCTCCAGGTTTCCGCCAGAGCCGACGAACTTGCCGGTGTTGACGTCGATGACCGTCATTGCCTCGGTGCGGTCGATGACCAGCGAGCCCCCGGAAGGCAGGAATACCTTGCGGTCGAGCGCCTTCATGAGCTGCTCGTCCACCCGCAGGTCATGGAAGAGGTCGGCGTCAGACAGGTGGCGGAACACCCGATCGGCGAGATCCGGTGCCACCGCCTCGATATATTCGGAGATCGTGGCCCAGGCGTCCTCGCCCTGGACGATCATCTTGGCAAAATCCTCGTTGAAGACATCGCGCACGACACGAATCGCCAGGTCCGGCTCAGCGTGCACGAGCGTCGGTGCCGCCGAGGTCTTTTCCGCCTTCTTCGAGATCTTCTGCCATTGGGCTTGTAACCGCTCGACATCGCGAGTGAGCTCTTGCTCGCTCGCGCCTTCGGCCGCCGTGCGGACGATCACGCCGGCGTCTTCGGGGACGATCTTCTTCAGGATGGCCTTCAGCCGATGGCGCTCGGTGTCCGGAAGCTTGCGGCTGATGCCGGTCATGCCCCCGCCCGGGACGTAGACCAGGAATCGGCCGGGCAGCGAGACCTGGCTGGTGAGCCTGGCGCCCTTGTGCCCGATCGGGTCTTTGGTGACCTGGACCAGAACGACGTCGCCTGATTTCAGGGCGTCCTCAATCGTGCGCGACTTACCCTCGAGCCCGGCAGCGTCCCAGTTCACTTCGCCGGCGTAGAGCACGCCGTTGCGACCCTTGCCGATGTCGACGAAGGCTGCCTCCATGCTCGGCAACACGTTCTGCACACGCCCGAGGTAGACGTTACCGACATAGGACGTGGCGCTCGCTCGGGTCACATAGTGCTCGACGAGCACGTCGTCTTCGAGGACCGCGATCTGGGTTCGTTCGCCGTTCTGGCGTACCGCCATCACCCGGTCGACGGCCTCCCGCCTGGCGAGGAACTCTGCCTCGGTCAGGATCGGCGGGCGCCGGCGGTTGGTGTCGCGTCCGTCCCGGCGACGCTGGCGCTTTGCTTCCAGGCGCGTAGAACCCTTGACGCCGCGCACCCCGTCGTCGCCATCGCCGTTGCGAGGCTCGCGAGGCGGCCGGACGTGGACGACGGTGTTGGGCGGATCATCGGCCGACGCCGCGGCCTCGCCTGCGGCCGAACGCGTACGGCGGCGGCGGCGATGTGTAC
>JALYIL010000072.1 GCA_030775825.1 Actinomycetota bacterium | reverse complement strand
CGACGCCGACACTCATCGATCGGCAACATCAGCCCCGTCACGTTCGAGATGCAACACTGCAACCACAGCGCGGCAGATCAACAAGCCGCATAACCCCGTGTCCACCAACCGGGGGCAGGGCCAGACCGAGGCTAACCTTCGCATGCTAGCGCCGCTCTTCAAGCGCAGAGCGGAGGGCGCAGCGACGTGGGGTGGAAGATGACCACCTTGGTTGGACCTGACTCTGTTGTCTCGTCGACGTCGAATCGAAGCTCATCGGGTCCGACTAGCGTCATTGTCCCGGTCGTATAGCCGTCGTACGTTGTGACTCCCGCGCCGTTTGGTTCCGGGGTGGGAACGGCGGGCGTGCCTACGGCCATCCATGTGCGGCCCGCGAAGCCAGCGAAACGAAGCCCGCAGTGTGTATAGAGGTGAAATGCGATCGCTTCGCCTCCGGTAGGACCAGCGGTCTTCGTTCCCACGGTCGATGTGCCCGCCCGGACGATCGTCGTGTCGGAGGCCTGGACCCCCGGGGTTCGGCCCGGGGTACACGATGACGTCAGCGCGACGCAACCGGCGGCGAGCACCACGACGATCGACGGACTAACCGGCATAACCGCCGCCCCCATTCCGTGCTCGTGAGGCTCTCGCAGATATAGACGACCGAGAGTGCTCGTCAAGTTCGCACACCACAAGATCCCCTCAACCGGATTGAACCGCTCGTGCCGCTGACATGGCATAGCGTGACGCACGCTATGCCGCGTAGCGGGCGTGGCGGCAAAGCGGTGTCATCCACCGTCTCTGCCCGAGCCCCAACCGCCGGTTCGGAGGTACGCGACACCATAGAAGGCGAGCCAGAGAAGCGCGACGAGGAACAGGACGCGAGCTTTCGTCCAGTCGTGAGTGGCAAGGCCAACGATCAGTCCTGCCAGGGCTATGCATCCGAAAAGCACCCTGTAGATCAGCCGGTATGTCGGGTTGTTCATCGGACGACCATGATCGTCATACTGCCCGTCTCAAGTCCCGAACCCAAGCAATTCGTCCGCTCGTGCCGCGGAGCGGCTCGACCGACTCTGCCGCGGCTCAGCGCGGTTGGGCGGGGCCGTTTCGTATTTCGGGTCGGTAGCCCGCATCGGCGAGCCACTCGCGGGCACGTCCTCGACGACGGTCCTCGGAGAACACGAACCAGTCCTCACGGTCATCCGGCCAGTCGAAGAGGACGTCCTTGAACCGGCGGAAGGCGCCACGTCCCTCCAGTGCGCGATCCAGTCGTTCACGTAGCCGCTGGTCCGACCGTGTCGCCGTGAAGTCGACCATGTCGCCGTAGGCCCGCCGCGATCCGGTGGGCCAGACGTGTAGCCAGCGGTCCGGCTCCTCCTGGTCGTCGTCCTCGTCGACGGACTCCTCGAACACGAATTCCGGCCACACCTCACCGTTCGTAAGATCCAGGCGGCCGCCAGCACTGTCTGGCCCGCCGTCGACCAGGTCGGCAAGCTGCTCCAGGTCCACCGCCAACTGCCTGAGAGTCATAGCCTCGGGCACCGCGATTTCACGAGCCGCGTCGATTGCGTCCGCGAGTTCCTGATCACCGTCGCATGCGCGCATCCGCAGCGCTCCGGTGCACTGCGCGGCAAACTCGTCCGCCTCGGACGAGTCGTGAGCGAGGGCCAGGAGCGAGAGTTCTCCGACCAGTTGCAGCGGACCATCGCGGCCGAGAGATCGCGCGAGGGCCAGCGCGACCGCTCCGTCACCCTCGTACAGCACCCGCCGAGCCTCTCGCGACGTGTCCACGTCCACCACGTCAGTCTGTCGCGCTGACGAGCCTCTGTCACCCACCCCGGACGCGGACAACGAGAAGCTACACACCTGGTGCATTTCGAGCCGCAAGATCATCTTGTGGTCGAGGTGGCATAGGGGCGTGTCACGGTCGGTCGGTGATGAGCCTGCACAAGCTGTCGGCCGGCGACGGGTATACGTACCTGACGCGGCAGGTGGCGGCCGCGGACGACACGCATCGCGGGCGTGGGTCGCTCGGCGAGTATTACGAGCAGAAGGGTGAGTCGCCCGGTGTCTGGCTGGGCTCCGGACTCGGCTCGCTGGCCGGCGAGCTGCCCGGGACGGTCGTGGCCGGCACGGTGACCGAGGAGCAGATGTGCGCGCTGTTCGGGCTCGGGCGGCACCCGAACGACCGGGCGATCATCCGGCAGTTGGCGCGCGACGGTGCGTCGCGACGTGTCCAGGACGCGGCGACCAAGCTCGGCCACGCGTACCACTTCTACGAGCCGAGCGCGTTCCAGACCGCGGTCGCCGGGCGGTATCGCGAGTTCAACACCGCCCGCGGCGCGCGCAGTGACGCGGGGATCCCGGACACCGTCCGGGCCCGGATCCGCACCGAACTGGGTCGCGAGTGGTTCCACGCGGAGCACCACCGCGACCCGCTGGATGCCCGCGAGTTCACCGGTTACCTGGCCCGGATCTCCCGGCCGGCGCCGATGCCGGTGGCGGGCTATGACCTGACGTTCTCACCGGTCAAGAGCGTGTCGGCGCTGTGGGCGATCGCGCCGCGCGAGCTGGCCGCGACCATCGCCGCGTGTCACGACGAGACGGTGCGGGACACGATCGGCTGGCTGGAGAAGCACGCCGCCTACACCCGGCGGGGCACCGACGGCGTCGCCCAGGTCGACACGACAGGGCTGATCGCGGCCGCGTTCACCCACCGCGATTCGCGCGCCGGCGACCCGGACCTGCACACGCACGTCGCGATTAGCAACAAGGTCTGCACCGCCGACGGACGGTGGCTGTCGCTGGACGGGCGTGCCCTCTACCGGAACAAGGTCGCCGCGTCCGAGCGTTACAACACCCGCCTCGAAGCCCTGATGATCGAACGGGTCGGAGTGCGGTTCGCCGAGCGCGGCGACGCGGGCGATGGCAGGCGCGAGGTCCGCGAGATCGCCGGACTCCCGCCCGAGTTGCTGCGGGCCTGGTCATCGCGCCGGGCCGACATCGAGACGGAACTCGCAGCCCTAGCGCGGCGCTTCCAGGCGGAACACGGCCGCCCTGCGACCACAATCGAGCGGTCGGAGCTGGCACAGCAGGCGACGCTCTCGACGCGGGACCGGAAGCACGAACCGCGGTCGGAGGCCGAGCAACGGCGCACCTGGCAAGCGGAAGCCGCCGAGGTCCTCCGTCGCCAAGACCAGGTCGAAGCCCTCGTACGGCGGGTCACCGGCCACACGACGGCTCCGGCTGCCGTGGACGTGGACCAGCTCGCTGGGACAGTGATCGAGACGGTGCAGACGTCCCGGGCGACGTGGCAGGAGCACCACATCCGCGCGGAGGCCGAGCGCGTGTGTCGCTGCCTTGCCGCCGTGCCAGACTTTCTCGTCGATCAGGTAACGGAGCGCGCACTGTCGCCCGCCTGCTCGGTACTGCTCACCGCCCCGTCGAGCATCGACGAGCCGCACCTGCTGCGCCGTCGCGATGGCGCCTCGGTGTACGAGGTGGCTGGTTCCCGCCGTTACACCTCCGCCGCTGTCCTGGACGCCGAGCAGGTAGTGCTGGAGGGGGCGGGATATTGGAATTTCTGCATGATTGCCCCCGAGACCGTCGACCTGGCGCTGCTGGAGGCTGTCGCCAACGGCGTCCGGCTCGGCCCCGACCAGGCTGAGATGGTCCGGCAGCTGGCCACCTCCGGCGCGCGGGTGCAGCTGGCACTGGCTCCCGCGGGCAGCGGCAAGACCGCCACACTCCGCACCCTCGCGAACGCCTGGGCCGCCGACGGCCACACCGTCATCGGCCTCGCCCCGACCGCCGCGGCGGCCCGCGTCCTGCGCGCGGAGCTCGGTGACGGCGTCGCTGCGACCGACACGCTCGCCAAACTCGTCCACACGCTACGAACGGGGACGGCCGTTCCCGACTGGGTCAACGCGATCGGGCCCGGCAGCCTGCTGATCGTCGACGAGGCGGGCATGGCCGGCACGCTCGACCTCGCCGCGATCGTCGAATACGCCGGCAAGCGCGGCGCCTCCGTCCGGCTCGTCGGCGACGACCGGCAGCTCGCCGCAGTCGGCGCCGGGGG
>JALYIL010000071.1 GCA_030775825.1 Actinomycetota bacterium | reverse complement strand
CGCCGACGCCGACACTCATCGATCGGCAACATCAGCCCCGTCACGTTCGAGATGCAACACTGCAACCACAGCGCGGCAGATCAACAAGCCGCATAACCCCGTGTCCACCAACCGGGGGCAGGGCCAGATGGGCTCTCGCGCGGCGCGATTGTGGTTGACGCGGAGCCGAGGGCAACGCGGGCCGGGAGCGTACTGGGCAACTCATCGCTGGACGCACTGGTCGCGGTCGACGCGCTGGGCTGTGGCGCGGCCGAAGACCCGTTGACCGCGTGGCTCATGCCGACGGCGAGCGCAGCGCAGCCGGCCACCGCCGCCGCAGCAGCCATTGACGAAACGATTCGTCCGACCGGCATGTGAACAGTGTGCCATGTGAGTCACAAGTTACTAGAGTGAATTCAATAATCCGCTCCCTCGTCAACCACCCGATCCGGCCCTCTGCCAGGCTGAACCCATGGTTGTGGAGATCGCCGATATCCGTATCGCCACCGGTGCCGAAGAGGAATTCGAGCTGGCCTTCCGCGGCGCCCGAGAAGTGTTGGCCTCGACTCTGGGCTGCCTGTCGGTCCGGATGACGCACGGGATCGAATCGCCGTCGCGCTATGTCCTGCTGGTCGAGTGGGAATCAGTCCAGGCACACGAGCAGAACTTCCGCGGTACCGAGCGATTCGCGGCATGGCGAGCGGCGATCGGTCCGTTCTTCGCCCATCCGCCCGTCGTGGAGCACTTCGCCGACATCTGAGCTCGTAAGCGATATCGCTACGGGCCGATGATGACCCGCCCCAGCTGTCCGAGCGATGCCCCCGGCGTCCCACCGCGCCGGGCCCGGATACTTGCGCGGTGAGCCAGCAGCAGACGCAGCCCCCGACCGCCCTCACCGTCGCCGGGTCCGATTCTGGCGGCGGAGCCGGAGTGCAGGCCGATCTCAAGACCTTCCTGGCCTGCCATGTCCACGGAATGTGCGCGATCACCGCAGTCACCGTGCAGAACTCGCTCGGCGTGAGCGGATTCTGTGAACTGCCCGCCCAACTCGTCACCGACCAGATCGACTCGGTGGCCACCGACATCGGAATCGGAGCGGCGAAGACCGGCATGCTCGCCACGGCCGAGATCATGGAGGCGGTTGCCGAAGCCATTACACGCCTGGGCATCACACCGTTCGTCGTCGACCCGGTGGCGGCATCGCAGCACGGCGACCCACTGTTGCGTCCCGACGCGCTAGCCACTCTGCGCGACGTGGTGATCCCCGCTGCCACCCTGATCACGCCGAACCTGGGCGAGGTGCGGCTGTTGACAGGCCTCGAGGTCGATTCGGTGGCGGACATGCGAAAGGCCGCCCGCGCGCTACACGACCTCGGCCCGACGTGGGTCCTCGTCAAGGGTGGCCATCTGGCCGAGGCCAGTCCGGGGCACGCCGCGTTGGACGTCCTCTTCGACGGGACGAATTTCCACGAATTCGCGGCGCCGCGCAACGCCGGTGCTCACACTCACGGATCCGGGGACACTCTCGCCGCCGCCATCACGGCTGGTCTGGCTCGGGGCCTGGACATGCTCACCGCGGTAGAGCAGGGCAAGCGATTCATCAGCGCTTCGGTTGGCAACTCCTTCCCCCTCGGTGCGGGTCTTGGGCCGGTCGGGCATTTCTGGCGAGTCCGCGACTGGCCGGAGTCAGGCTCGGCGTAGCCGGTTCGCGAAGGCGCTCGTCGCCGCTGCCGGGTCCTCCGCCTCGGTGATTGCGCGCACCACAACCACGCGGCGGGCCCCTGCCGCGAGAACCTCCTCCAGGCGCTCCAGTGACTCGACGCCACCGATGGCGAACCACGGGGAGCTGGCGGCAGACCGAGACACATGTTGGACCAATCCAAGACCGACGGCATTGCGGCCCGGCTTTGTCGGGGTGGTCCACACCGGGCCGGCACAGAAGTAATCGACCCGGGGATCATTGCGTGCCGCCTCGGCCTGGACCGCGCTGTGGGTGGAGCGACCGAGCAGCACGTCAGGTCCCACGATGTCGCGCGCCACCGAGATCGGAAGATCGTCCTGCCCGAGGTGCAGCACGGGAGCACGCACTGCGCGGGCAAGGTCGGCGCGGTCGTTCACAGCGAAGAGCTTGCCGTGGCGTTGTGCAGCCGCGGCGAAGGTTTCCAGCAACCGGATCTCGTCCGCGGCTTCGAGGCCCTTCTCGCGGAGCTGGACGACATCCACTCCGGCGGCAAGTACCGCGTCCAGGAATTCACCCAGATCGCCGCGGCGGGACCGGGAGTCGGTGCACAGGTAGAGGCGGGCGGAATCGATGCTGGGCACGCGGCCAGGGTAAGGTGAGGGCCGCACGGGAGCTCGCCGCGGGGCGGGCTGAGAGGGCAGCAGCCGACCGTCGAACCTGATCCGGGTAATTCCGGCGTGAGGGAGCCATGAGGACCACCAGCGACGTCATCGTCGTCGGAGCCGGCGTGATCGGCACGACGATCGCTTGGCGCTGTGCCCAGCGCGGGTTGGACGTCACCCTGATCGATCCCGCTCCCCGGCGCGGGGCCTGGCATACGGCAGCCGGCATGCTCGCGCCGGTCACCGAGTTGCACTACACAGAGGCGCCGTTGCTGCGCCTGAATGCTGAATCGCTGTCTCGTTATCCCGCGTTCGTCGACGAACTGACCGAGTTGACCGGCCTGCCGACCGGTTTCCGCGCCTGCGGCACCGTGTCGGCGGCGTGGGACAGCGCCGATCTGGTCGCCCTGCGGGACATGCATGCCTTTCTCATCGATCTGGGTATGCGCGCGCAAATGCTCACGGGCCGTGAACTGCGCGCGTTGGAGCCTGCGCTGGCCAGCGGCCTTCCTGGCGGCCTGCTCGCTCCCGGCGACCATCAGGTCGACCCGCGTCTGCTGCACGCAGCCCTGCTTGCCGCCGGGCGACAGGCAGGAGTCCGCGTCATCACCGACCTCGCAGGCCTGGACGTCGAGGGTGCCGGCGACGCCACAGGCGGCGGCGAGCGGGTCGTCGGCGTCATCCTTACCGAGGGAACTCGGCTCAGCGCCTCGACGACGGTGCTGGCCGCCGGCGCGTGGTCTGCGACTGTCGCGGGATTGAATCTCAGGAGCGCCCCGCAGGTGCGTCCGGTCAAGGGACAGACGTTGCGCCTGCGCCTGCCGGCGGCCTCGACGATGCGGCAGGTCGTGCGAGGTTCGATAAAGGGCAGTGCTGTGTACGTGGTCCCCCGCGGCGATGGCCAGCTGGTCGTCGGCGCAAGCAGCGAGGAAGCCGGCTACGACGTGGCACCTCGGGCCGGCGCGGTCTACGAATTGCTGCGGGACGCCCAATCGCTGCTGCCTGAACTCAGCGAGGCCACCCTCGAGGAGGTCTGTACCGGGCTTCGCCCCGGCACGCCCGACAACGCTCCGCTCCTGGGCCCAGGGCGGCCAGACGGCCTGGTGCTGGCCACCGGCCACTACCGAAACGGCATCCTGCTCGCGCCGGTGACCGCGGATGCCATTACCGAACTGGTGAGCACCGGGAAACTGCCCGACGGCCTGGAACACTTCGCTGCGATGCGCTTCGCCCAGGCGGCTCTGGCATGAGGGTCGACGTCAACGGTGTCGGGCGCGAAGTCGAGGACGGAACGACGCTGGCAAGTCTCATCGAAGCCGTCACCGGGTCGTGTCGAGGCAGCGCCGCCGCGCTTGACGGCGAGGTAGTGCCGCGCAGCGAGTGGGCAAGCTGCCCGCTGCGTTCGGGCCAGTCGATCGAGCTGATCACCGCGATGCAAGGAGGTTGACATGGGCGAACAGGTCTTGAACGAACGGGGTGACCCGGACGACAGGTTCGTCATCGCCGGAGTACAACTCGCGTCCCGGCTGATCATGGGCACAGGAGGCGCGCCCAGCCTGCAGGTCGTCGATGACGTGCTGGCCGCCTCCCAGACGGCGATGTGCACCGTCGCGATGCGGCGCGTCGATGTGTCGACCGTCGGTTCGATCATCGACGTGCTCGACCGGCGCGGTGTGCGTGTCCTGCCGAACACGGCGGGCTGTCGCACCGCGCGCGAGGCCGTTCGCACCGCTCAACTGGCGCGCGAGGCGCTGGAGACCGATTGGGTCAAGCTCGAGGTGATCGCCGACGAGCGCACGCTCATGCCGGATGGGGTGGAATTGCTCGATGCTGCCCAGGCGCTGGTCGCGGCGGGCTTCCAGGTGCTGCCCTACACCAACGATGACCCGGTGCTTGCGCGGCGGCTGCAGCAGCTCGGTTGCGTAGCGGTCATGCCACTGGGTTCGCCCATCGGCAGCGGGCTCGGCATCAGCAACCCGCACAACATCACCGTGATCGTCGAAGAGGCAGTGGTCCCGGTCATCCTCGACGCCGGCATCGGGACCGCTTCGGATGCCACGTTTGCGATAGAGCTCGGCTGCGCCGGCGTCCTGCTCGCATCGGCCGTGACGCGCGCGCAAGAACCGGTTCGAATGGCCGAGGCCATGGCGTGTGCGGTGCGTGCCGGACGCCTGGCGCACCGCGCCGGGAGGATCCCCCGCAGGGGCGAGGCCCGGGCCTCGTCGCCGACCGAAGGCATGGCAGTGCTGTAACCCCCCCAGGGAACCAACAATGACCCCACGCGATCCCCCCACAAGGAGAGTTGATGATCACCGATGCATCGCCAGTAGCTGATGCCGAACGCGCTGAGGTGCCGCATACGCTGACCGAGCCGGCCCCGCGCTCGCTGCGCCTGATCGACCAGCTGGGGTTGTGGGGCAATCTCGGCGTCAGCCTGCTCGGTTTCACCGGCGCGATCTTCGTCCTCGTTCCGATCGCGGAGCCAGGCATGTCACTGGGCGCCGCACTGGCCGCCGTGGTGCTCGGAACCCTCCTCGGGGCGCTGGGGTTGGCCGCGGCCGCGATTCCCGGCGCTCGCACCGGAGCTCCCTCTATGGTCTTGCTCCGGGGCCTGTTCGGTACCAAGCCCTCTTATCTGCCGACGGTGCTCAACGTGCTGCAACTCGTCGGGTGGACCACATTCGAGCTGGTCACGATCGGCACGGCGATGCACCAGCTCGCCGCGGACGTTCCGCGCTGGGCCTACATTCTCACCGCTGGGGCCCTCACAACCGCCCTTGCACTACGTCCGCTCGGCTGGATTCGCGTCCTGCGCAAGTACGTGACGGTCGCGGTCCTCGTTGCCCTCGCCTACTTGTTCGTGCAGCTGCTTCGTCATCCACTTCCCGGACTAGGTCACGGATCATGGAACGGGTTCTGGATCGCGGTCGACACGGTGATCGGTGTCTCGGTGTCGTGGGTGCCGCTGGCGTCGGACTATTCGCGCCACTCCCGCTCGGCTCGCAGCGCATTCACGGGGGCATTCGTTGGCTACTCGCTCACCCAGATCGCGTGTTACGCCCTCGGTCTCATTGCGCTGGTGACGGTGGCACACCACGACCCGAACCAGATCTTCGGCTCGTTCATGGCGGTTCCGGTCGGCACGCTCGCCTTCGCGGTGATTGCGATCCGAGAACTGGACCAGTCGTTCGCAGACACCTATTCCACGGCGGTCTCGGTGCAGAACTTCCGCCCGCATTGGGACCGCCGGGTCCTCGCACTTGTCGTCGGTACGATCTCCACGATCTGCGCGCTGGCACTGAACATCAACGACTACGAGAACTTCCTGATCCTCATCGGCTCGGTATTCGTCCCGCTGCTCGGTGTGCTCGTCGTCGACTATTTCGTGATCTCACGAATGGTGTGGAATCTTGGCGAGGACGTGCGAGCGCGCTGGTCCACGCTGATTCCCTGGGCCCTCGGCTTCGTCGCCTACCAGCTCGTGAACCCTGGCTCCATCTCCTGGTGGTCGAGCTGGTGGGGGCACGCGCAGTCATGGTTGCACTTCACCCCCGCGACCTGGATGAGTGCGTCGATATCCTCGTTCGTGGTCGCTGCCTGTGCAGCGATGTTCGCGGGATTGCTCGCCCGATCGCTGGCGAAGGAGCCAGCGTGCTGATCCACCCCGACGTCACGTCCGCGCTGGCCGAGAAACGGCCCGTGGTCGCACTGGAGAGCACCATCATCAGCCACGGCCTACCGCGGCCTGACAACCTCCGCATCGCTCGCGATATCGAAGCGGCTGTGCGCGACGGTGGTGCGCAGCCGGCCACGATTGCGATCATCGATGGGCAGGCGTGTATCGGGCTCGACGAAGCGGCCCTGGCCCGCATCGCCGGGGACACGGACGTGGTCAAGGTGAGTGTCCGTGACATCGCCGCCGTCGCGGCGCGCGGCGGCATGGGGGCGACCACCGTGGCATCCACCGCTCACCTCGCCGCTCGTGCCGGGATCGCGGTGCTCGCCACCGGCGGCCTGG
Source organism: Actinomycetota bacterium (assembly GCA_030775825.1). GTDB lineage: Bacteria > Actinomycetota > Actinomycetes > Mycobacteriales > Jatrophihabitantaceae > JALYIL01. The sequence continues at coordinate 25,589 of JALYIL010000071.1, read as the reverse complement.
GTGGTGTGCATCGGGGTGCCCGGGATACATGGGACGAGTCCGCAGACCTGATGACGCTATCCCGGACCACGGTCCTCGTAGTGTGCTCGGGGGTGAAATCCATCCTCGATGTCGAGGCGACGATCGAGCGGCTCGAGTCTCTCAATGTCGCCGTTCTGGGCTACCGCACGAACCAGTTTCCCGGCTTCTACCGGGCGCATTCGGGGTATCGCCTGGACTGGCGGGTAGATTCTGCCGCCGAAGTTGCCGGCATCCTTCGCGCGCGAGGCAACCTCGGGACGGACGTCTACGGTGTCGTGCTCGCCAATCCGATCCCGAGTGGTGACGAACTCGACGCCGGCCTGCACGATCGCGTCCTGGCTGACGGTCTCGCCGCAGCGACCACCGCCGGGGTCCGCGGTAAGGACGTGACGCCATTCCTTCTCGACTACTTCCATCACGAAACCCACGGGGCCTCCCTGACAGCGAATGTCGCGCTGGTCAAAGCCAACGCGCGGCTCGCCGCCGAGATAGCTGTGGCGTGCTGCGCGTGAGCGACGACCGGCTGGTCGAGGCCGCGCCGCACGTCATCTGCCTCGGGGACGTGATGGTCGACGTAGTCGCTCGCCTCTCGGGACCGCTTGAAACCGGCTCGGATCGACCGGCCCAGACGGAGCTCCGCGGCGGAGGGTCGGCAGCCAACACGGCCTGCTGGCTCGCGTACCTCGGCGTGATGACGAGCTTGCTCGGGCGCATCGGCGCGGACGTCCTCGGAACCTGGTCGAGTGACCAGCTGGGGCCAGAGCTGGCGAGCGGGGTCACGACTGACGCCACTCACGCCACCGGGACCTGCATCGTCCTGGTGGCGCCTGATGGTGAGCGGACCATGGCCCCAGACCCCGGAGCGAACGCGGCATTGAGGCCCGAGCATCTCGGCGCGAGCGAGTTCGCCGCGGGCCGCCATCTCCACGTCTCCGGATACGCCCTGTTCTCAGGCGCCCGGCCTGCGGCGCTGCACGCGCTATCGCTGGCGCGCGCCGCAGAGATGACGGTCTCGGTCGGCGCAGCGTCGTCGGCGCCACTGGCCGCTCTGGGTGCCGGCGCGTTCTTCGAACTGATCGGGGCGGACCTGCTCCTGTTCGCAAATCGCGAGGAGGCACGCATCCTCACCGGCCAACGGGAGCCGCGCGCCGCAGCCGAACAGCTGAGCAACCGGGTGGGACGGGCCGTCGTCACTGATGGGGCATCAGGAGCGACATGGAGTCAGCACGGCATGCTGATCGAGGTACCGGCAACCCAGACGGAGGTCGCTGACTCCACCGGTGCCGGTGACGCGTTCGCCGCTGCGGTCCTCGGCCAACACCTCCGCGGCGCCGACCCCGCCGACGCGCTGCGAGCCGGACACGTGGCCGGTGCCGAAGCTTGCCGCCGCGTCGGCGCGCGACCGCCGAGACGGTAGCTCGAACGGCCAGAGTCAAAGTAACCGGGCGCCGACCCGTTACGCCGGACCCACGCAGGACACTGCTCAGCCGTAGGTCACATTCGCTCCGGTGAGCACGACGGTGACGCCGGCCGGACTCGCTCGAAACGAACTGACCACCAGCCCCAGGGGTAGTCGCCGCAATTGGATGGGCGCGCTGAACACGCGAGTGAGGGCCGCGACTACGGCGGCGGGCACTGAGGCCCCGTCGACCGATGCCCGCGGATCGGCGAAGCTCAGAACGTTGCCTGCGGTGACCGCAACCTCCGCGCTGGCTGTCCCCGAAACCTGCTGACCCAGCACCGAGACGGACTGGGTGGCTTGCACCCGGCCGATGCCGTCGCTGCTCGATCCCCCGTACCCGACAGTCACGCCCAACGTATTCGACAGCGAGGTGTAGTCGATCAACGCCGATGCTGTCACGGTCTCAGCACGCGCCGTCCGGAACCCGGAAATGTGGACACGCTTGAGGTGGGCGTCCAGATGGGCGACTCGAATCGTGCGGCCGAACCCTCCCGCCACGAAGTCATCGATCGTGACATCGACCTGCTGCACCATCTGGCCGGCCAGCTGCGTGAGAAACGGAAACCCGCGAATGTGGACCGATGGCGTTCGGTCCAAGTTCTGCGCTGAACGGATCTTCGATGCCGCGGCACGCTCGGCGACGATAAGCGTGGCGCGATCGGCCCCGACCGCCAGCACGGCGAGGACAGCGATCGCAACCAGCCACCTGCCGAGCCGCCGGCGGCGTGGGAAGCGTGGGGCACGACGCGAAGACATCCCTGCGATCATTGCATCGGTCACAATCTGTACGTGCCGGGCGCCGCCAATCCAGTTCTCGCTGAACGCGTGGCACGGCATGGGTTCATCAACCGCCCGGCGCGCACGGTGGCGCAGGCCGCCCGGCTCACTACGGCGATTCAGGCTCAGGATCCCGGAGCCTCTCGGTTGGGCCTGCGCGCCCGGGCCCGCGAGATCACCGAGCGCGACGTTCTGCGCGCGATCGAGCAGGACCGTACGGTTGTCCGGAGCTGGCTCATGAGGGCGACGGTTCACCTGGTGGCCGCCGATGACGTTCGGTGGTTGACATCGGTGATCGGGCCGTCTTTCGCGGGAAAGTTTCGCAAACGCTGGCTCGACCTCGGCCTGACTCCGGAGGTTCTCCAGCGCACCGCAGCCGCATTGCCACTTCTCCTGGCCGACGGCCCGAAGACCCGAAGGGCGATCACGGCGGACCTCCTCGAGCAGGGCATCGGACTCGACCTGACGGATCCGCAGACGTCGTCGCACATCCTGTTGCACGCAACGGGCATCGGAATGGTGTGCCGCGGCCCCGACCGGGGGCGCGACCCCACGTTTGCGCTGCTCGATCAATGGTTGCCCGCCGCACCGGGCGGACCGTCTGGCGACGAAGCACTCGCGGAGCTGGCGCGACGTTATTTCGCCGCATTCTCCCCCGCAACCCCGGCCGATTTCGTAACCTGGTCAGGCCTGGCCTCCTCGAAGGCGATTGCCCTCATTCGCGACGAGCTGACTCCGGCCGAGACCGACGGTCATGCCGGTTTCACGCTGGGTTCCGTCCAACCACAGCGTGGTCTGCGCCTGCTCAGTGGTTTCGACAACTACCTCGTCGGCTACCGTGCGCGCGCGCTGTTCATGGACGCGGAGTACCGAGACAGAGTCTACGTCGGCGGGGTTATCCGCCCGACTGTGCTCCTGGACGGCAGCATCGTCGGAACCTGGCGACTGACCCGAGCTGCCAAGGCGGCGCGGGTAACGGTGTCCATGTTCAGCCCGCCCTCCCGCAAAGTCCTGCTCGCGATCGAGGATGAAGTTGCCGATATCGGCGCCTTCATCGGCCTGCCGGCCGATCTCGCCTTCCGGACCTGATCACGATGCATACTGGCTCTGGACGTCCGTCCAGCCTAACGCGTCCCGCCACTAACGCCCGATGCCTGCGGCGTCCATGCCCCGAAGCTCCCTTTTCAGCTCGTTGATCTCATCGCGGAGGCGGGCTGCGATCTCGAACTGGAGTTCCCGCGCCGCACCGAGCATCTGGTCGTTAAGCTGCTGGATGAGGTCAGCTAGCTGCGCGCGCGGCATCTCCTTCACGTCCAAGCCGCCACCCGCGTGGGTCCCAACCCCGATCACTCCGGGCGACGTGCCACGCCCGGCACGCCCGGGTACCGCGGACTTGCCGCGGGACTGCGAGCGCCCGGAGCCGCCCACCGGCGTCGACCCGAGCAGCTCCTCGGTGTCAGCGGCCTCGCGAGCCAGCATGTCGGTGATGTCGGCGATCCGCTTGCGGAGCGGCTGGGGGTCGACACCGCGCTCCAGGTTGTACGCGACCTGCTTCTCGCGCCGCCGGTTCGTCTCGTCAATAGCCTTCTGCATCGACGGTGTGATGGTGTCGGCGTACATGTGCACCTGCCCGGAAACATTTCGCGCCGCACGCCCAATCGTCTGGATCAGCGACGTTCCTGACCGCAGAAATCCCTCCTTGTCCGCATCGAGGATCGACACCAGAGAAACCTCGGGGAGGTCCAGACCCTCGCGCAGGAGATTGATGCCGACCAGGACGTCGAATTCGCCCATCCGCAACTCGCGCAGCAGTTCGATTCGCCGCAGCGTGTCGACCTCCGAGTGCAGGTAGCGCACCCGAATGCCGAGCTCGAGCAAGTAGTCCGTGAGATCCTCAGACATCTTCTTCGTCAACGTAGTGACCAGGACGCGCTCATTGCGCTCGGCCCGCTCACGGATCTCGTGGACCAGATCGTCGATCTGGCCCTTCGTTGGCTTGACCACGACCTCAGGATCGACCAGCCCGGTGGGCCGGATTACCTGCTCCACGAACTCACCGTTCGTTCGCCCGAGCTCATAGTTGCCGGGGGTGGCCGACAGATAGACCGTCTGGCCGATGCGATCTACGAACTCCTCGAATTTCAGGGGCCGGTTGTCCATCGCTGATGGCAGCCGAAAGCCGTGTTCAACAAGCATCCGCTTGCGCGACATGTCGCCCTCGTACATCCCCCCCGTCTGGGGAACGGTCACGTGCGACTCGTCGATCACGAGCAGGAAATCCTCGGGGAAGTAGTCGAGCAGGCAGTTCGGGGCGCTGCCCCGCTCCCGGCCGTCGATGTGCAGCGAGTAGTTCTCGATTCCTGAGCAGAAGCCGACCTGGCGCATCATCTCGATGTCATAGGCCGTCCGCATCCGCAACCGCTGCGCCTCGAGCAGCTTGTTCTGGGACTCGAGTTCAGCGAGGCGCTCTGCGAGTTCCATTTCGATACCCCGGATCGCCCGCTCCATCCGCTTGGGCCCGGCTGCGTAGTGCGTCGCCGGGAAAACGAATACCTCGTCGACCTCGCGGACGACCTCGCCAGTCAGCGGATGCAGAAAATAGAGCCGTTCGATCTCATCGCCGAACATCTCCACCCGGATCGCGAGTTCCTCGTAGGCGGGGAAAATTTCGACCGTGTCGCCCCGAACCCGGAAGGTGCCACGGGTGAACGACAGGTCGTTGCGGGTGTACTGGACGTCGACGAGGCCACGAAGGATCGTCTCGCGACCGATCTCCTGGCCGACGTGCAGCCGCACCGATCGGTCGACGTATTCCTGAGGCGTGCCGAGGCCGTAGATACAGGACACGGTCGCAACCACCACGACGTCGCGCCTGGTCAACAGGGACATCGTCGCGGAGTGCCGCAGCCGCTCCACCTCCGAGTTCACCGAGCTGTCCTTCTCGATGTAGGTGTCTGTCTGCGGAACGTAGGCCTCTGGCTGGTAGTAGTCGTAGTAGCTGACGAAATACTCCACCGCGTTGTTCGGCAGCATCTCCCGCAGTTCATTGGCCAGCTGGGCGGCCAATGTCTTGTTCGGCGCCATGATCAGTGTCGGTCGCTGCAGTTTCTCGATCAACCACGCGGTGGTGGCCGACTTGCCGGTGCCGGTGGCGCCGAGCAGAACCACGTCCTTGGCCCCGCCGCGCAGGCGGCGTTCGAGTTCGGCTATGGCATTCGGCTGGTCACCGGAGGGTTCGAAGTCGGAGATGACCTCGAATTTCCCCGTGGTGGGGATGATGTCGCTGAGCACTCTCACGTCCTCCACGGTACGAGGCGCCTCTGACAGCCATCACTGATACACAGGAATTCGACGTGTCATCGACGTACCGTCGTGGATGAAATCACCAGGAGACCTCAATGACTGAAACCCCACCCGACCCGGCGACCCCAGAGCAGGGACCTCAGCTGCCTCACGAATCGCAGGCACCCGTCTCACAGGCACCGCCACCCCAGCCGCCGTTCGGATGGGTGCCCCCGGGGACCACGCCGCTGCCAGATCCGTTCATGCCGCAAGCCCGCACGCCGCGCACACCGTGGGTCAACCCCGCTCGCCGGACCCACGTTGGGGCTGCGTTGCTTGCCATCGCCCTCATCTTCGGTGGGGCCGGGGTGGCGATCGGATGGGCAGCCTCGGACGGCCACGGGCACGCGGGCTCGGAATTCAGAATGGGACCGCAGAACTCCTTCCGCGGCCAATTCCCACAGGGTCCGGGCCCAGGGAGGCTGCGCCCGTCGCAATTGCCGAACGTGCCCGCGCCCTCGACCTCGAGCTAACCGCCGGGCGTGACAGACGACGCGGGCTCAGCCGAGCGCGCCCGGTCGTCGCCCTCGGGCATGATGGCGAGGTGACATGGCCCGACGTCGAGTTTCTGGATCCGGGCGGCGTCCCCGTCGTCGAGGGTGAGCCGCCTCCTGTCCACGTCAGCCTGGCGGCGCGGTTTCCGATCGCGTCCTTGATCACCCTGGGCGGCTGGATCCTCGCCGGCGCTCTGGCGATCCTCGCGTCGTTGCGGCTGGCCTTCTCCGCGAGCCTGGCAAGTGTCGGTGGACCTACTGTTCGCTTCAGCGTTGATGGCTGGGGCCGCGAGCGGGCTCCGAGCAGCACCGCGACGTTCGGTGAGCACGGTGCGCGATTGGGCATCGCCCTTTGCGTGGTTGCGGGGCTGATGGCTCTGCTGGTGGCCCTGGCAGCCTGGCGGGCGTGGCGCGGATCGGCGCGCGCCACCCCGAATCGGGCAATCACTTCCCTGGCTGTCGTCGCACCATGCGTCCTGGCCGCGGTGACGCTGACCGAATGGCTCGTCATTGACGGCGTGCTGTCGGGCTACCGCGCCATCAACCGCCAAAACGCCACGGTCGCGGCTGGGTCCGCGACCGGATCCGGGTCGCCGGCGATCCAAACGCATATCGGTCCGTCGATCTGGCTGGCGGTCGCCGCGCTCGCGTGTGCCGCCGCCGCCAGCGCAATCTATGTCTGGCCACGCCCGAACGAATCAGCGCACGGGGCGTCAGCCGATATCAGCGCCGAGGCCGGGTACATTCCTGCCGTCGCGGAGTCGGAGATGCACCTTGACGAGGCAGAATTCCTCGTCTGAGTGCAGCCCGGCAATTGCGGCAAAGAGGCCTCTGGCAGGCTGAAAGCGACCCAACCGGCAACCATCGCCCATCGGCGACGAGGAGTTACATGCAAGCGTGGCCAGCCATCGGCGCTGTCCGGTCTATGGGGTCGCACCCTGCGGCCGCGGACCCTGGAGCGAATTGACGTGCCGAGTCCCACCTCCACCTACCGGCTGCAGGTGAGTCCCACCTTCGACCTGCACGCAGCGGCTGCCAGTTGCGATTACCTGGCAACCCTAGGCGCCGGCGCCACGTATCTGTCCCCCTTGCTCCCGTCGGCGCGGGGCTCGACTCACGGGTACGACGTCGTCGCCTTCGACGCGATCGACAACCAGCGCGGCAGCCTGGACGGATGGACGCGACTTCTGGCCGCCGCGCGGGCACGAGGTCTGCGGGTGCTCGTGGACATCGTCCCAAATCACACGGGGGTTGCGGACGCACACCAGAATCACGCGTGGTGGGAAACGCTGCGGCTCGGACCGGGCTCACCGTACGCGAAGTGGTTCGACATCGATTGGAGCAGCGGTCGAGTGCTGCTGCCGGTGCTGGGTGACCAGTTCACCCCGGCGGAGCTCGAGGTTCACGACGGCGAACTTCGCTATTACGACCATCGTTTCCCGATCGCTCCGGAGACCGGCTTGGAAGCAGGCGGCGACGCCGCCGACGTGCACGAGCGCCAGCATTATCAGCTCGTCAACTTCCGGCAGGCCGACACCGAGCAGAACTACCGCCGATTCTTCGCCGTGACCTCCCTCGCCGGGCTCCGCGTGGAGGACGAATCAGTGTTCGCGGCTACGCATGAGCAGATCTCCCGGTGGGTCCGAGAGGACGGAATCGATGGGCTTCGGGTAGATCATCCCGACGGCTTGACCGACCCATTGGGCTACCTCACCCGCCTGCGTGCCCTAGCCGGCCCGCAGGCATGGATCACCGTGGAGAAGATCCTGGAGCCCGGCGAGCAGTTGCCGGCGAATTGGCCCGTCGACGGGACGACCGGCTATGACGCGATGACCGAGGTGGGTGGCCTGATCATCGATCCGGCAGCCGAGGCGCAGCTCGATCGGCTGTATCGCAAACTCACCGGCGACTGCGCCGACTTCGCCGAGCACGTCAAACGAGGCAAGCGACTGGCGGCGTCAACGATCTTGCGCGCAGAGGTCTTCAGACTGGCTCGCCTGGTGCCTGACATCGACCGCGCGGCGGAGGCGTTGACGGAACTTCTCGTCGCATTCCCCGTTTATCGGTCCTACCTGCCTGACGGTGCCGAACACCTGGCCGCGGCAATCGACGCCGCGCGATCCGCCCGCCCGGATCTGGCCGACTCCATCGCGCGACTGGCGAGTCGGCTCGCTGACCCGGCCGACGAATTGTGTGCGCGATTCCAGCAGACGTCGGGCGCGGTCATGGCCAAAGGGGTCGAGGACACCGCCTATTACCGGTACACGCGCTTCATCAGCCTCAACGAGGTCGGCGGAAACCCGGCTCAGTTCGGCCTGTCCACGGCGGACTTCCACTCCGCCCAGCTGCGGCGCCACGCCGATGCGTCGCGGAGCATGACCGCGTTGTCGACGCACGACACGAAGCGGGGTGAGGACGTGCGGGCTCGCCTCGCCGTGCTGAGTGAACTGCCCGAGGCCTGGGAGAAACTGGTAGGCGGACTCATGGCAACCGCGCCGATCCCCAATCCCACGTTCGCCTACTTGCTGTGGCAGACACTTGCCGGCGTCGGCTTCATCGCGCGCGAACGGCTGCACGACTACGTCGTGAAGGCAATGAGGGAAGCCGCGGTGCACACCACGTGGATCGAACCGAACGAGGAGTTCGAGCAGACCGTGCACCGCACCGTAGATGCTGCCTACGATCTCCCGGAGCTCCATGATCCCTTGGCCAGATTCATCGAGCAGATAACACCGTTCGGCTGGTCGAACTCGCTGTCCCAGAAGCTGGTGCAGCTCACAATGCCGGGTATTCCTGACGTCTACCAGGGCACCGAGCGGTGGGAGGACTCCCTTGTCGACCCTGACAACCGCCGGTCCGTCGACCTGGATGCGTTGCAGAGCATGCTTGATGCGATGGACGGCTCGCTCGATCCGCCACCGATTGACCAGACGGGCCGGGCCAAGGTCTGGGTGACCTCACGTGCCCTGCGGCTACGGCGTGATTGGCCAGACTTGTTCGACCGGTACGCGCCGGTCGAGGCCGTAGGGCCTGCGGCACACCACGCGATCGCCTACGATCGCGGCGGCGTCATCGCGCTGGCCACGCGCCTTCCAGTGCAGCTCGGGCGCGATGGCGGTTGGCGTGACACAAGATTGGACCTCTCCGGCGCCGCGACGGACGTGATCACCGGAAGGTCATTTCGCGGCGCCGTCGAGCTCGGCGACCTTCTCAGCGCGTACCCGGTCGCGCTACTCGTGCGCTGAGCGCAATCGCGTGGCTGCGCGCAATCGCGTGGCTGCGCTCAATCGGGTGGCAGGGCTCAATCGGGTGGCAGGGCTCAATCGGTGGCGACCGGCGGCGCGTGCGGTGAACTCAGTTCGGCGGGGCCAGCCGGGCGCGCCAGGCCTCGACGTCCAGGTGTGACTGAGGGTATTGCGGGTCGAGTTGGACGAGGGTTTCCCGCAGCAATTCGCCGACCGCCCAGTCACGGTGCTTCTTCGAATCGCTGGGCACCACGAACCATGGCGCCCGTTCGGTGTTGCAGCGCTCGAGCATGACTTGATACGCGGCCGCGTAGTCGGCCCAATGCGCGCGCTCGGCCACATCCGCTTCATTGAACTTCCAGCGCTTCTCTGGCCGGTCGAGGCGCCTGAGCAGGCGCTTTCGTTGCGTGTCGTAGGACACGTGCAGAAAACACTTGATGATGGTCGTTCCCCCGCCGGCGAGTTCAGCCTCGAAGTCGTTGATCACGTCGTAGCGCCGGTCGAGCTCCTCCCTGGAGACCAGATGGTGAACTCGCGGGACCAGCACGTCCTCGTAATGTGAGCGGTCGAACACGCCGATGATGCCCGGTTCAGGCAATCGCTTGCGAACGCGCCAGAGGAAGCCGTGCGCCAACTCCTGCGCGGTGGGCTTCTTGAACGCCGTGTACTGCACGCCGATTGGTTCGAAGTTCCCCACTACGTGGTTGGTGACACCCCCTTTGCCCGCGGTGTCCATGCCCTGCAGGATCAGCAGAATCCTCCGTTGGCTGCCCGCAGTCGCCTCGGCATACAGTCGCTCCTGGAGCGCCACCATCCCGTTCGAAGCAAGAGGCTTGTTGATCTTGCCCCGCTTACCGACCGGCGCACCTGGCACTGCCGCCGAATCGAACCGGGCGAGATCGACCGTCCCGGCTGGAACCGCGAGCGCGCGCCGTAGCGGCTGTTGTTTCATCCATCACACGGTAGGGCAGGGTAGGTGGATGAGCGCGCTTCGAGTCTGGGCACCGAATGTCGAGCGGATGCGGGTGCTCGCCGAGGGCACCGAGACCCCGCTGGAATCCGCACCCGAGGGCGGCGGCTGGTGGGTGGGTCCCGTCATCCTCCCAGGCACCGATTACGCGCTCCTCCTCGACGACAGTGACGATGCAGTCCCCGACCCGGCGTCGAGGTGGCAACCGTCCGGAGTCCACGGCCCGAGCCGCGCGTACGACCAGTCGGCCCATCAGTGGCTGGATGGCTCCTGGCGCGGGCGCCAGCTATCCGGGGCGATCATCTACGAACTTCACGTCGGCACGTTTACCGACGCAGCCACGTTCGACAGCGCCATCGAACGGCTGGACCACCTCGTGGATCTGGGTGTCACCCACGTCGAACTCCTGCCCATCAACGCCTTCAACGGTGTTTGGAACTGGGGCTACGACGGCGTCGCGTGGTATGCCGTACACGAACCATATGGCGGCCCGGATGGCTTCAAGCGATTCGTCGATGCCTGCCATGCTCGCTCACTTGCCGTGGTGCTGGACGTGGTCTACAACCACCTCGGGCCATCAGGAAATTACCTTCCCCGCTTCGGCCCATATCTCAAATCGGGACGCAATACGTGGGGTGACCTGGTCAACCTCGAGGAACCCGCGGTACGTCGTTTCGTGATCGATAACGCTCTGATGTGGTTGCGGGACTTCCACGTCGACGCGCTCAGGCTCGACGCGGTCCACGCCCTCGTGGATTCCTCGCCGGTACATGTGCTCGCCGAACTGTCGGCTGAGGTGGAGAAGCTGGCCGCGGCGGTGGGCCGTCCGCTCACCCTTATCGCCGAGGCGGACCTCAATGACCCGATCATGATCACCGATCGGCCCGCGGGGTACGGCTTGGATGCCCAGTGGGACGACGATGTCCACCACGCCCTGCACGCATTGCTCACCGGCGAGCAGCAAGGCTACTACTGCGACTTCGGATCACTGGAAGTGCTTGCGAAGGTCCTGACATCGGCGTTTCTGCACGACGGCACCTATTCGACGTTTCGCGGGCGCGCCCACGGTAAACCGGTCGACCGGGCGCACACCCCCGGCTGGCGATTCGTCGTGTGCCTGCAGAACCATGACCAGGTCGGCAACCGCGCCGTCGGCGATCGCCTGCCCGAGATCACTTCCCGGGAGCTGGTGAAAGTCGGGGCCGTACTCCTGCTCACATCCGCGTTCACCCCGATGCTCTGGATGGGTGAGGAGTGGGCGGCAACCACTCGGTGGCCGTTCTTCACCTCGCACCCAGAGCCCGGCTTGGCCGAGGCCACCGGCAGGGGCCGCATCGAGGAATTCGCAACCCACGGGTGGGACGTCACTGCGATGATCGACCCGCAGGATGTCGCGGCGTACCGGACGGCCATCCTGGACTGGCGTGAGCCCAGCCAGCCCGAACACAGCGAGGTGTTGTCGCTCTATCGCGAGCTGATCGCCCTGCGCGCGGCCGTCGCAGACCTGCGAGACCCCGATCTGAGCAAGGTGGTTGTCGACTTCGACGAGCAGGCGAGATGGCTTGTGATGCACCGCGGCACTGTGCGCGTCGTCGTCAACCTCGCCGACGAGGCACAGGCGATCCAGATATCGGCCCATGAGCTGCTGCTCGCAACTGCAGAGGTGACGGCGTTCGAGGATGGCCTGATCCTCCCGGCACAGTCAGCAGCAATCGTGCGGGTGGACTGATCGACCACCGACCGGGACGAGTTGGGCCGCTCGGTTTGAGCTGGATGAGCTGATCTGTCAACCTGCGGACATGGAGATCGCCAGCGCACTTGTCGCCAACCACGCTGAAATCGAAGGCGACAAGCTCTATGTGAGCGGGGGCGCCTGGGCCTGGCTGCAAGTCCCCGCGCTCCCGCAATCACTCGCGATCCAGCTCGTGCAGGTCCTCGTGGCCGAGCCGGAGGAGGAGATCGACACGGTCCTGGTTCGGGTGTTCATCCTCGATCCGGGCGGTGCCGCGACCTACGGCAGCGAGCTGACGGTGACCTGGCCGCCGCCCGAAGCCCTAAAGCCCGGCCAGCCCGTGGTCGTTCCCGTCGTGATGTCGGTGCCGTTCAAGGCCACCAAGCCGGGCCGGCACGCGCTGGCGATCTTCCTGGACTACGACGGCACGAGTCGGCGTTCTGTTCCGTTCGCGGTCGTCCTGGAAGCGTGAGTCTTCAGCCGTCGATCACGCGGGGCCCGAACCTGCGGGGAGCAGGGCCGAATGCCTTGCGCGCCGAGGCGACGGCGGTGCGCGCCAGCGCAGCATTTCCCGCCGCACCGATACCCGCCCCGATACCGAGCGGCAATGCCCGCCCTACGAGCAGCGCTCCCTGACGCGCACCGAAGCGCGCCACGAGCAGGTGAGCCAGCCGGCTGTTGATGCCGGCGATCTTGTCGCGTGAGGCTGAACGACCGATGACCTGGGCCCAATGCGGCGCTTCGGCGACGCCGGTCTCAAGCGCCGCGGTCGCCCCTTCGCCGAGCAGCACGGCCAGGACGAGTGCCCGCCGGACCTGCGGATCGCTCACCGGGACAGCGTGGATTTCGGCTACCGCCAGCACGTACAACGCCGTTGCCGAAACGAACGCGGCGATCTCGGCTGCCCCGGACGCGACAGCCACCGCCGTCCCCGCACCCGGGACGGCGGCCGTCGCCCCGGCCGCGCCGCCTAGACCGATCACCGCGACGAGATACCGGCGTTCGAGCTTCTCGATCACTCGCTCCGGACTAGCGTCAGGCTCCTTCTCGCGCACGCGATTCAGGTACCCAAGCACGGCAGGGCGCTGGATCGCGAGCGCCTTGTCCAGGGCGGCGTCGAGCGCGCGCTCCACATTGACCGGCAACCGAGTCGGCTTCTTACCCATGGCTTCCGAGCCTACGTGCTCTGATGGAGCGTATGCGCGCCTTGCTCCCGGCTGTAGCCAATGACGTCGATCTCCACGCGTGGTACGCGGCGGACTGGGTCGACGGGGCTGGGCTCCGGATGAATTTCGTCGCCAGCGTCGACGGGGCCGCGACCGACTCGGGCCTGTCAAGCGGCTTGCAGACCAAGGGTGACAACCGCGTCTTCGCCGCCCTGCGCGACCTGGCCGACGTCGTCGTGGCTGGCGCAGGAACGGTGCGCGCGGAGGGGTACCGGGCGATCCAGGTGAGCGCGCGACGGCAGGAACTTCGCGCCCAGCACGGCCTTGCCCCGTACCTGCCCACCGCCGTGATCAGCAGATCACTGCGCCTGGATCCTCGATCGGAGGTGTTCAAGTCCGAGTCGCGGCAGGCGCGAACGATCGTCATCACCGGCACCGCTGGCGACCCGGTCGTGCTCGGCGAACTCCGACGCATCGCTGACGTGATCGTCGCCGGTGATCGCGACGTTGACCTGACCGCCGCCAGAGCTGCTCTCGCCGAGCGTGGGATGTCGCGAATTCTGTGCGAGGGCGGCCCGACGCTGTTCGCCGACCTGGCCCGCGCCGGTGCCGTCGACGAGCTCTGCCTGAGCATCTCGCCGCTGTTGGCGGGTCCAGGAGCACGACGCATCGTCGCGGGCCCGGTGTGGGACACCGCTCCGATGGCCTTGGCCCTCGTCGGGCTCTTGGAGGAGGACGGAGCCCTGTTCTGCCGTTATCGAGTTGGCGCTGCCCCCGAGCCGCCGGGGAACAGCGGCGAGGGACGTCCGAGTCCTGCTTAGACCAGGCCCGGCACGATATCGCCGAGGTCGAAGGTCACCGGGCGTTCGAGCTGCTCGTACGTGCACGATTGCGGCGTGCGGTCCGGTCGCCATCGCGAGAACTGAGCCGTGTGGCGGAACCGCGCGCCCTCCATGTGGTCGTAACGCACCTCTACGACGAGCTCTGGGCGCAGGGGTACGAACGACAGGTCCTTGCCCGCATTCCACCGGGACGTCTCCGCCGCGCGTGGTGAGCGGGTCGTCTCAGGCACCGCTGCCCAGCTCCATGGATGGCCGTCGAACGACGTGACCAGTGGCTGCAATTCGGCAAAGAGTTCCCGTCGTCGAGCCATCGGGAACGCTCCGATGACGCCTACTGAGGCCAAGGCCCCGTCGTCGGCGTACAGGCCTAGCAGCAACGAACCGATCACGTCCGGTCCCGATTTGTGCAGCCGGTAGCCGGCCACGACGCAGTCGGCGGTTCGTTCATGTTTGATCTTGAACATGACCCGTTTGTCGGGTTGGTACGTTCCCTCGAGAGGCTTGGCAACTATCCCGTCCAGGCCTGCGCCCTCGAACTCCGAGAACCAGCGGACCGCGATATCGCGGTCCACCGTGGCCGGGGTCACGAACACCGATCGACCGCGCGCGCTCAACTCCTGCTCCAGGGCCGCCCTGCGCCGGGCGAACGGTTGATCCAGCAGTGCCTGCTCGCCGACAGCCAGCAGGTCAAAGGCGATGAACGCGGCAGGAGTCTGCTCGGCGAGCAAGGTGACGCGCGACACCGCCGGATGGATGCGCTGCTGCAGGGCTTCGAAGTCAAGCCCCGCGCCGGTTGCGATGACGATCTCTCCATCGACAACGCACCGGAGCGGCAATTCGGCCCGGAAGGCCTCGACAAGCTCCGGGAAGTAGCGGGTCATCGGCTTCTCATTGCGGCTGCCGATCTCCACCTCGTCCCGGTCCCGAAAGATGATTGCCCGGAAGCCGTCCCATTTCGGTTCGTAGGAACCGCCGAGCGGGATCGAGGGAACGGATTTGGCGAGCATCGGTGACAGTGGGGGCATTACCGGCAGCTTCATGAGCGCCATTGTTACCGGGCACCGTGTCGGATGCGTGTGACCCGGGGCTCCGGAGGTTGCCCACGGCGTCAGGACTACAGGGGTCCCCCTATCCTCTACAGGACTTGGAGTTGCAGGGAGAATCCGAGATGGCTGTTCCGGACCGGCGAGGCAGAGCGCTGCCCGCGCCGTCGCGTGACCGGCAGCTCTCTCGCATCGAGCCCGTTCCCGGGGCTCAGGTTGTCGCCGCGGCCGGCACCGCGATCGTCGGCGTGGCGAAGGTCGGACGCATGCTGAGCCGCTCGGGATGGGGTCTGGCTCGACGTCTGCCGGGCGGGCAGGCGTTACAGCGTGAGGTGCAGCGGCTCCAGGACGCCGCACTGAACGAAGTCCGCCGGATGCTGGACGTTCCCGGGTCTGCGGCGTCGCCGGACGTGACGAGGGAAGAGCATCGCGCCATGATGCTGATCCACGACAGCGACGGCCCGGAACCGCTCCGATCCGCGATGAACGAGCTACTCGAACGCTCCGTCGAGCCCGACCGCGGCGCCAGCCGCGAATACCTCTACGGCAACATCATCAGTCAGCTCGTGCCTGACGAAGCACGAATCCTCGCCGCCCTGTCCGACGGCTCAGTCTTCGCCGCGGCAGATGTGGTGGCGAAACATTTCGGCCGTCCACCACGGGTTGTTCTCGCCAACGCCTCGACCGTGGGGCGATCGGCCGGCGTCGTGACGCCGGACAACGTGACGACCTACCTAACGCGGTTGCTCGGCTTCGGCCTCGTCGAACTCGGGCCGCCGGATGACTCGATCAACACCCAGTACGACATCCTGGTGACGGACGCAAGCGTCCAAGCGGCCGAAGCCACCGTGGAAGCCCGCAAGCTCGGCTCCGCCCGCCTGATCCGCAAGACGTTGTCCATCTCGCAATTCGGCCGCGAGTTCTGGTCGGCCACCGACCCCGCGCGACCCCCATCGTCCCGTCCCGCGCCGTCCCGTCCCGCGCCGTCCCCTCCCGCGCCTTCCCCTCCCGCGCCGTAATGAGCGGTGTCCTGCGCGACATCGCCGACCACTGGTACATCGACTTCAGCATCCCGGTCGTCGCCGCGCTGATCGGTTACATCACCAAGCTCGTAGCCATCCGCATGATGTTTCAACCCTTGGAGTTCGTCGGGGTCAAGCCCTACCTCGGGTGGCAGGGCATCGTGCCCCGTCGAGCCGCGCGCATGGCGAGCATCGCCGTGGACACGATGACGCGCGATCTCATCTCAGCCAGCGAGGTCGTCTCCAGGCTTGATCCTGAACTCGTCGCCCAGGAGATCGCCGAACCGATGCGCACCGCCAGCGAGGAGATCACCCGCGAAATCATGACTGAATACCAGCCGGGGCTGTGGGAGGCGATGCCCGAGCCCATGCGCCGACTCGTGATAGGCCGCGTTCAGGCCGAGTCGCCGCGAATGGTGCGCGAGGTGCTCGCCGAGATCCAGGCGGACGTCGAGAGCGTGTTCGACCTGAGGGAAATGGTGATCACGAACCTGGTCACCGACAAGGCCCTGCTCAACCGCATCTTCCAGCAGGCCGGTCGCAAGGAGTTCCAGTTCATCGCGCGTTCGGGCATCTACTTCGGGGCGACGATCGGCTTGCTGCAGATGACGCTGTGGGTGCTCTTCCATGAGCCCCTGATCATGCCGGCCTTCGGCTTGATCGTCGGATGGTTCACCGACTGGCTCGCGCTCAAGATGATCTTCAACCCCAAGGAGCCGATCCGGATCCTCGGCATCGAGTGGCAGGGCCTATTCCTCAAGCGTCGCAAGGAGGTCGCGGCCGAATATGGCGCACTCATCGCCGACGAGATCATCACTCCACGAAAGGTGATCGAAGCCGTCCTGCGAGGGCCCCTGTCCGACCGCGTGTTCGCGATGGTCCGCAAGCAGGTGCAGGCCGCTCTGGACCGCAACACCGGCCTGGCCAAACCACTGGTCGTCATGACTGTGGGCACGTCGCGCTATCAGGCCATGAAGCGCTCGATCACAAGCAAGGTCATGGCGCGCATGCCCGAGACCATGACCTACATCGAGGACTACGCCCGAGACTCGATGGACATCCGCAATCTCCTCATTCAGAAGATGCAGGCGTTGGACGAGTTGCAGTTCGAGGCCTTGATCCGGCCGGCCTTCGAACAGGACGAATGGATCTTGATCACCGTTGGAGCCCTGCTCGGTTTCACGATGGGCGAGGTGCAGGCACTCGTGCTGGAACACTTCGCTTCGCGCTGAGCATCTCGGCTTCGCGTACCGTGTTTGTCGTGTCCGCCCTCTGGAAACTGGTGCGCCTGCCCGGTGCTGTCCTGCTCTGCGCCGCCCTCGCCTCATGCACAGCGACGGTGACGGGAACGGGCAATACCGCGGGCCTGCGAACACCGCCATCTGGGGCCAGCCCCACGCTGCGCCCCCAGCAGATCGCCTTCGGCAGCTGCAGCCAAATATTCGATCCTTCCGCCTTGACGATCCCCCAACCACGGGCCAGCCACCTCACCTTCGGCTGCGCCCGCCTGGGCGTCCCCCTGGACTACGGCAACGAAGCCGGACCCAGGATCAATCTCGAACTCGTCAAGGTCCATGACGACCGTAATAGGACAGGCAATGCCCTGATGGTCAATCCGGGCGGCCCGGGAGGCTCGGGGTTCGACCTCGCGCTCGGGCTGGCAGGTCAACTCGCCGACCGCGTGCTGGCCTCGTTCGATATCATCGGGTTCGACCCGCGCGGGGTCGGCCTGTCCAATCCAGTGTCGTGCGTATCCGACCAACGCAAGGACCAGCTCAACGCGGCAGATCCGAACGTGCTGACCCCTGCGGGTTTCGCCGAGGCCAAGAGCCTCGCGGCGGCCGTCGCGAACGGGTGTAGCGCGGCCTACGGTGCATCGCTGGCCGATTTCAACACCGTCCAGACGGCGATGGACATGGATCGTATCCGGCAAAGCCTCGGCGGTCAGCAGCTGAACTACCTGGGATTCTCCTACGGCACGGAACTGGGCTCGGTGTACGCCCACCTGTTTCCACACAACGTTCGAGTCGAGGTCCTCGACGGGGCGGTCGACCCACTCACCGCGGACATCGCCGCCTTCGCAAATCAACTCGCCGGGTTTGAGAGTGCGTTCGACCAGTTCGCGCAGGACTGCGTGGGCCGCCCGGCGTGCGCCGTTCTCGGCAACCCGCGGCAGGTGGTCTACAGCCTGGTCAGCCAGGCCGATCAGACGCCGCTCAGTACCAGCAACCCCGCCGACCACCGCAGGGCCACCGGGTCACTCGTTCTCACCGGCGTGCTGTCGGCCCTGTATTCAAAATCTCAATGGGGTTCCCTCGGCGACGCTCTCATCGCTGCCCGCCAAGGCGATGCCAAGGCGATCCTCGCCCTGGCCGACGAGTACAACCAGCGCAACCCCGACGGCACTTACAGCAACATCTACGATGCGAACACCGCCATCGCCTGCAACGACTCGAAGCCAGGTCCGACCGACGCCACGATCCGCGCCACGGCACTCGCCTGGGTAAAGAGCTATCCGATGTTCGGACGGTGGTCGGCCGCATCGCTGTTCTCCTGCCAGGATTGGCAGTCCAAACGAACCCCCGTCCCGCTGCCGACGGCGCCCACCCCACAGAAGGTTCTGGTCATCGGAAACCTGCACGACCCGGCGACGCCATACCAGGGTGCCAAGGATCTCGCCAACACGATGGGCAACGCGCTCCTACTCACGTGGGACGGTGAGGGACACACGTCCTACCTGCAAGGCAATACGTGCGTCGACAACTACGTCAACAACTACCTGATTAGTGGCAGCCTTCCCCCGGTGAACACGACGTGCCCGCGCTAGCTCCAGCGCCCGTGCTTAGCGTCGACTCCCCGCAGGCTCAGGTGCGCGGTATTGCCTTGGTCATGCACGGCGGTCGATCACGGGGGCACGGACGGGTGACGGCGCGCCAGCTCGCGGTGCTCCGAATGCTGCCCTTCGCTACGTCGTTGCGCCGAGCAGGCGCAGCGGGCGGCCTCGCGGTCGCCAGGCTGCGATACCGCGAGCGGGGATGGAACGGCGAGCAGCGTTCCCCCGTTGCCGACGCCGAATGGGCACTCGACGAGCTCGGTCGCCGCTTCCCGGACGCGCCTGTCGCGCTCGTCGGCCACTCAATGGGCGGCCGCACCGCGTTCTACGCCGCCGGCCACCCGAATGTCGAGGCGGTGGTGGGGCTGGCCCCCTGGCTGGAACCGGGCGACCCGGTGGTGCAGCTCGCCGGGCGCCGCGTCCTGATCGCGCATGGCTCGCTCGACCGGATGACCAGTGCCACCGAATCGGGTGCGTATGCGCGCCGGGCCGCCACCGTCGCCAGATCGGTCAGCTATATCGCGGTCAAGGCCGACGCCCACGCCATGCTCAAACGCGCCACTGTCTGGCATGAACTCGCCACCGGGTTCGTCACTGGCGTCCTGTTGGCGCGGTCACCTGAGGGAACCGGAGACTCAGCAACCGCGAATGTGTTGACGAAGGCACTTGCCGGAGAGCCGTCACTCGTCGTCTGATTAGTCAGGCCTGGGCGGCGACGAGGACGAGGAGAACGGCAGATGGCGGTTACCGAGCTCAACCCGGGCATTCACGCGGTGCCCGGTATCGATCGGCACCTCTGGCCCGATGTCGCGACCGTGCCGGCTACGCCGATGCGAGCGGCCATTGCCCGGCGCATCTTCCGAAGCGCAGCCAACCGCATCCCGTTGCGGGTGATCGAACCGAACGGGAGATTCTACGGCGGGGGATCCCACTCGGACCCGGTGCTAAACCTGCTCCGGCCGGTCGAGTTCTACCGGCGCCTGGGCGCCACCGGCACGATCGGCTTCGGCGAGGCATACATGGCTGGCGACTGGGTCGCCGACGACCTCGCTGGAGTCCTTGCCGCCTTCGCGGGCCACATGAGGGAGCTAGTCCCGGCAGTCTTTCACCGGCTACGGCATGCCGTGTTGCACCGTCAGCCCGAGGCTCACGACAACACGGTCGAGGGCGCCCGGCAGAACATCCACCACCACTACGACCTGTCCAACGACCTGTTCAAGACATTCCTCGACGAGTCGATGACGTACTCGTCGGCGATCTTCAACGGCGAACCGTCCGGGGCCGACGAAGACCTCGCCGCCGCGCAGCGCCGCAAGGTCGATCGATTGCTCGACGCGGCAAACGTCCGCAGCGGAAGCAGGGTGCTCGAGATCGGCACAGGCTGGGGCGAACTAGCGATCCGGGCGGCCAGGCGTGGCGCGACCGTGACCTCGCTGACGATCTCGACCGAGCAGGCAGCGCTCGCGCGCCAGCGCATCGAAGCCGCCAACCTCTCCCACCGGGCGAGCGTCCTGATGCAGGACTACCGCGAGGCGCAAGGTACCTACGACTCAGTCATCAGCGTCGAGATGATCGAAGCCGTGGGCGCCAACCACTGGGACGACTACTTCAGCATGATTGACCGGCTACTGGTCCCCGGCGGCAGGGTGGGCTTGCAGGCGATCCTGCAAGACGACTACACGGTGCTGGCCACACGTGACTCCTACACCTGGATCCGCAAGTACATCTTTCCTGGCGGACAGCTTGCCTCGGTCGAAGCGATCGAACGTGTCCTGGCACGCGCGACCTCCCTGCGCATCGCAGACAAATACTCGTTCGGCAGGCACTACGCCGAGACGCTGCGGCGCTGGAGGCAAAGTTTCGAGGCCCGCGCCAAGGAGGTCTCGAACCTCGGTTTCGACGAGACCTTCCGGCGCATGTGGTCGCTCTACCTCGCCTACTCCGAAGCCGGATTTCGCACGGGGTACCTCGACGTCACGCAATTCACCCTGACCAAGCCAGCCCGATAACCAGCTCGTCACGCCCCGCTACGGTGGGGCGTGGTCGTCGTCCTCGGGCTGTTCGCCGCTCTCTTCTACGGCGTCGGCGACTTCGTCGGCGGCCTGGCGTCTCGGACTCACCTCGCAGTGACCGTCCTGCTGCACAGCTATCCCGTGGGCGCAGTGCTGATGCTGGCACTGCTGCCCGCCTTTCCAGGCCACCTCGGCACTCGGGTGACGATCTTCGGAATCGCTGGCGGGCTTTGCGGGCTCATCGGAGTGACCATCATGTACGGGCTCATGGCGGTCGCTCCGATGAACATCATCTCGCCGGTCACCGCGGTCCTGGCGGCCATGGTCCCGGTGCTGTTCGGCGTCGCAGTCGGCGAGCGCCCGCACCTGAGCGCATGGCTCGGGATCGTCATCGGCATCGGAGCGGTGATCCTGGTTAGCCGCACCAGCGACGATCATCCGCACGGCAGGATCGGGTTGTGGACTCTCGGTCTGGCATTCATCGCGGGCCTTGGATTCGGCTTCTACTTCATCTTCCTGGCCCGTGCTGGGCATGACTCGGGTCTGTGGCCATTGGTGGTTTCGCGGCTGGCCTCGGCAGTGATGATCGTCCCGATCGCGATTCACCGCCGAGCAGCACACCGCATTCACGGTCCGATGCTGGCGATCACAGTCCTCGCCGGGACATGCGATGCCTTGGCCAACATGAGCTTCTTGCTCGCCAGCCGCAACGGCCTGCTGTCCCTCGCGGGCGTCCTGACGTCGCTGTATCCCGCAGTCACCGTCATGCTCGCCGTCGGTGTGCTGCACGAGCATTCCACCAAAGTGCAGCGGGCGGGCCTGGGTCTCGCGGCCGCAGCGATCGTCCTCATCGCCGCCTAGCACGGCGGGCGGGGCTATCGCCCCAGAATCGGCCGGATGCTGGCGATCCAGATCATCCAGAGGATGCCCAGGATCAGGAAGCCGAACAGACCCGAGACAACGTAATCGGCGACCGGAGTCATGGGCACGGCGGCAGCGTGGGGTGCCGTTCGTGGCGGCGACGCCGGCGGCAGCGCGTTAACTGAGGGTTCCGGCCCTTCGGCGAGCGGGCTAACTCCGCTCGACGCCGGCCGAGGTGCACCTGCCGACTTGCCGGCGCCCACCAGGACCCCGGTGGCCGTCGACGTAGGACGTTGCGGTGGGGCGGCGACGTCGGAGGGTTGGCCAGTGGGAGTCGTGGCCGCGTCCGTCCGAGCCTCGAGCGCGGCACGTTCCGTTGCGGTGCCTGCGCCGACGATCACCAGGCCGGTCCACCGCTGGACGCTGTCCACGCCCCTCCCTAGTACCCGCACCAACTCCGACAGCGGCTCGGGGCCCGTCCGGCTTTGATCGACCGCACCGACCTGCCAGTGGAACGAGTACACCCCGGGCTTCGTGAATGTCACCCGGTACGCCGAATCGGAGTTGAGGTGGACCGATGATCCTCCGCCCGGGAGGTTGGTGGAATCCAGCGTCACCTGGCCCTGGCGAGCGCCGTCCCGGTGTTCCCACTCGACGGCGGAGGGAGCGACGCGGAACTGAACCGTTTCACCGGGGTGAACCACCAGGGCCCGTCCGCGCAGTTGACCGGCCGGAGTGAGGGTCGCCGTGAGGTCCCCGGTGGGCGACAGTTGCGCAATCTCATCCCACAGCCCCGCGCCGTGGGGGTCGGCAGTTGCCAGGTCATGGCACTGTTCGGCGATCCCTACGCCGACACCCTCACCGCGCTCGAGAACGCCGGCGCCGTCGACCGCGACCTGGCGCTGGACGCCGAGCAGGATGCCACCCTCGGCGAGGTCGAGCACTCCCCCAGCCCGGACGAGGAGACTGCGATCGGCAGTGAGCCGGCGATTGGTCCGACGCCGGCCTGCTCATCGACACCGGCCTCGGCATCGACGGCCCCGACCCCCACTTCGGTACCGGCTTCGACGACCCGACTCTCCAAGGCCCGCACCTCGGCCTGTAGCAGGCTGGTACCTGATCGGGTAGCATGGGGGTATGGCGACGATGGGACCGACAACTGCCCGAGCCGTCGAGGCGTTCCCCGGTACGATGCTCAAGCTCGCCCGCCAGGAGAAGGGGCTGACGCAGCGCCAGCTCGCCGCGGCCGCGGCCGTCCCGCACACAACCATCGCCAAGATCGAGTCAGGCACTCGGCAGCCCTCTTGGCCCGTGCTGTGCCGCATCCTCGCCGCTGTCGACCTGGAGATGCGGGTGCGGCTCGAACCGTACGAGGACCACGACGACGTCCTCGACGCACTCGCCGCGCAGTTCCCCGACAAGCAGAAGGCGATGGAGCGGGCCCGCGACGGGATGCTTGCCGCGCTCGCCGGCGCCGACCGATGACCTCCCCCGAGCTGGACGCTCACCGGATATTCGACGTTCTCGACCGTCACCACGTCGACTACGTCGTCCTCGGCGGGTACGCGGCCCAGCTCTACGGCGCACGCCGTCCGACCACCGACGTGGACGTCGCCCCGGCGACCACCGAGGACAATCTGACGCGCCTAGTGGCCGCATTGCGCGAGCTGCAGGCCGGCATCCGGGTCAACGACGTCCCCGACGGCCTCCCGTTCGACACGTCCGCGGACGCCCTGCGCGGGATGAAGATGCTCAACCTGCGCACCCCCCACGGCGACATGGACCTCACGTTCAGCCCGGCCGGCTTCCCCGCCGGCTACGACGACCTGATCGGGCACGCGCGGCCTCATCTCGTCGACGGCGTCACCGTCCAGGTCGCTGCGCTGAACGACATCATCACCAGCAAGACCGCGGCCGGCCGGCAGAAGGACCTCCAGGCCCTCCCCGAGCTGCGCCGGCTCGCCGCCGACCAGCCCGCCGTCGGCGACCTGGCGCCGCGACGCGCCACCTGGGCTCTCATCGTCACCAGGTCTTGAGTTGGACTCCTCGGCGCCAGGGCTCGACTGCGGCTACAGCTGAACCGGGGTCGACGGGCCGCTGAGGGCGGGGCGGCTGTGCTCGATCGTCTGATCGAGGATGTGCTGCTGCAGCCTCGGGGCGATTTGGTGCTGGTCGCGCGTGAGCTGGTCGACGAGGTTGGTCATGGCCTGCAGCGGCGTGGGCGCCTCGACGACCCACGGTCCGAACGTCTTGGTGCGGGCGTCGAGGTTGTCCGGCCACGGCAGCTGGTCGTCGTCGACGTCCTGCTCGACACGAACCAAGTACGGGCCGCCGCTCGGCCCGTCTGGTCGCGGCCGCGCGATGGGCCGTATGTGGTCGCAGGCGAACACCGCGCGGCCGCGAGCAAGGTTGATCGTCAGGGAGCCGGCCATCGTGGCGAAGCGCAACTGGCCGGCCGAGTAACACGGCCCTGCGCTGCGAGGCGGGGAGTGAGGTGCGGCGCATGACCTGGCTGCGGTTGGTCGTCGGGTGTTCAGTGTGTCTGGGTGGGGCCGTAGGCGGCGATGAAGATGCGGGTGGCTTCGGCGGCGAGCCGGTCGCGTTCGGCGCGGCTGGGTCGCTCGTGTGGGTAGAAGAGCGCCCGGTCCTGGGCGATGGCCAGGGCGAGGTAGGCGAAGTGGGCGCCGGCCAGGCGTGGGTCTTCAGCGGTGAGTAGGCCGCGGTCGATGTAGCGCTGGATGGCGTCGGTGATGATGTCGATGCCGCGGGTGGGGGCTTGCTCGAAGTAGGCACTGGCGAGATCGGGAAACCGTTCGGCTTCGGCGATGATCAGCCTGCGGAGCGCGAGCACGTGCGGCTGCAGGACGGCGTCGAGGTAGTTGCGGGCCAGCTCGGTGAGCACGATGCGCAGCTGCGCGGGTGTCGTCACGTCGTGGTGCTGCAGCACGGAGGTCATGTCGGTGACGATCACTTCGGAGTTGCCGGTAACGCCGAGCACGATGTCGCGGAAAAGTTGTTCCTTGTCGGCGAACTGTTTGTAGACGGTTTGTTTGGATACCTCCGCGTCGGCCGCGATCTGGTCCATGCTCGTGTTGCGATACCCGTCGCGCAGGAACGATGCGGTGGCTGCGGCCATGATCGCCTGACGTTTGCGCTCCGTCCGACCGTTCCCGACACCGTTCGCCGCCCCCGGGGGCTGCGGTTCGGGCGTCGCGCTGGGCTTCGGGTTGGCGGTCTCGCCACGAATGGACTGGTCGGTGGCATCTTTAGGCAACGGGCACCTCCTCAATTGGTGTTGTAGTACTGGACAGTACAGGACTACTCTGGTAGTACTGATCCGTCTAGTTCCGTGCGATCGGCCCGGACATGTTCAGCGAGGAGGTTCAGATGTCCACCAGCATCACCACAGATCGGGCCGGGACGAGCTCGCGTGCGCAGCGCCCCGGCGCGGGCCGCCATGGGTTCACGCCGGGCGACGTCACCCGCAGTCTGCTCGGATACCTGATCCTGGCCGGCCCGTTCTACGTCGTGGTGTCGCTGATCCAGGCGTTCACCCGACGTGGGTTCGACCCGGCGCGCGACGAATGGAGCCTGCTGGCATTGGGTCGGCTGGGATGGATTCAACAGGCCAACCTCGCGCTGACCGGCGTCATGGTTCTTCTCGGCGCCCTTGGCGTGCGGCGCGCGCTCACCCGAACGGCCGCCGGGGGCACCTGGGGCCCGCGGTTGCTGGCGGGCTACGGGCTGGCTCTGATCGGCGCCGGGGT
>JALYIL010000070.1 GCA_030775825.1 Actinomycetota bacterium | reverse complement strand
CTGCTCGATCGGCCGGTTGATCCTGTTGCAGTAGCCGAGATCGTGCTGAACGGCGTCACGATAGAGCAGTAACATCGCTGAGACGTCGTCTAGGCCGGCAGGTCTGTCGCATGCGGCGTGAGTTGCGCCGAGAGTTGCTCAGCCGCTTTCGTCAGGGCTTGTTTGTAACGACGGGCCGATGCGTTCGCCACTGAAGTGCTCAGCGACAGGGCTGCGATCGCCCGGTGGTGAATACAAGACCATCCCCGGGACGCCCGCCAAGCCAGCGGTCTACGGCCGCGACAAGCGACCAGAGAAGTTCCTGGCGCACCTGCGCCGCCTTGAGTGGGTAGAGCGTGACGCGAAGGGCGGCTATGGCGTCACTCTGCTGGGCCACGCGCTGCTGCGGCGAACTGGGAGATGACGACTCGTCCGTCATGGTCCTCGCGGCCGACGATGAGCTGGCCTATGGCCGCGTCATGGGCGTGATCGCTGAGTGCGGCGACGCCTTCATCATGGATGCGTACCTCGGGACCGAGGAAATGATCAACATTTCTCAGGCACAGCAGCGCGTCGCGCTTTCTGGTGGGCGACAAGCTACAGAAGAACCGCCTGACCGAGCTTGCTGTCCTCATCGAGTTGACCCCAGTCGAACCCGGTGGTGCGGCGCGCGAGTTGCGGCAGGCCGCGTTCCACGATCGGTGGGTGGTCGGTGACCACAATGTGTACGGGCTCGGGGCTTCCATCAACGGCGTCGGCGGCAAGTCGATGACGACCTTGATCGAGATGCCGGACGCGGCAGCGCGGTTCATCCGTGACGCGGCCGAGGGGTTGTGGTCTGACGCCAAGGTCATCGCTGAGACTAGGCAAGCTGACACCGAGCCCGAGGACGATGACGAGTACGACGACGGCAAGGTCATCCGCGAGGACGAAGGCCGATACCTGCACGACGGTTGCGACGTGCGGCACAAGACCGAGCGGGCAGCCGAGAACCTCATCGCTGCTGATGCCGTCTCTGCGGCCGGTGTCGACGTCGTCAACGGACCCCCAGCGGCGCAGACACGACTCGCTGATCCCGAGATCCTTGGCGATCTGCGGCACCGACTGCTCACCTCGACGAACAAGGTCCACGGCACGACGCCGGAACTCCGGCGGCTTCGCTGCAGGCATAGCGGACTCCTTCCCGAGACGATCATCGCCTCAGAACAGGTGTCCGGGAAAGCGGGTCAGGCTCCGTTTGATCACCCCATGACATTGCGAGTGGGCGCGGAGCATCGAGGTCTCGATGAGGCGTCGGTCGGTCAGGGCGCGAACCCTGTCAAGGCTCGCAGCGTGCAACGGTCGTGCAACACCACGACCGCAAACAACCGTCGCAGCCAACGTGACCAACCTGTGCGTGGAGTTGCGCCGACACCTCGTCGACGGGGCGGTGAGGCTCCCGGCCGCACTCCGGCTGCTGACGGCGACCAACCCGAGCTGACCCTGCCTGGCTGCCGATCGGCTACTTGAAGACGCTCTTCGGAGTGTTCACTTTCTGCGGTTCGATCTTGAGGATGATTCGGCCCTGCGGGCCGATGGGTTGCGGGAAATCGGATCCGAAGTACCTCTGAGACAGCTGGTGGAGATGGTCGTGGGCTTGCTGCCCGCTCACGATGTCGCTGAGCGTGCCGCGGACCTCGGCCCAATCCCATTGGTTCTCCGCGGAGTGGATGAGGACAGTGATCCGAGGGTCGCGCGACAGATTCTTCACCCTCTGCCGACTCGGCTCGGTATTGACCAGCAAGTACTCACCATCAGTGTCCACCCAGGCCAGCAGGGCCTGTGGTTGACCGCTCGGCATCAGGGTCACTACTGTCGCCAGGTTCGGCCCCTTCGCCAAGCGCACAACGTCCTCATCCAACGCCACGGTTCGTCGTTCCCCTAACATGTTGAGTCGTCGAGCGTATCGAGTCCGCCAGCGACCGAGCGATTTCCGGTTACAGAAAGACAGAGAGATGCTTCGACAGAATGACGTTCTGGTCGAGCAGAATCGTACGCTTCGCAAGCTCGTAGCCGGTCGCGGATTTACGCAACACATCGTCGCGCACGCCTGCCCAAAGGTCGACTTCGTTCTCGAGACGGTTGCGATAGCACAGGAAATACGAGCGCACATCGTAGGCGTCTACGCCGTTGTCCTCATGGACGTCCGAGATCCAGACGTTGGTAATCAAGCGGCGGGTGCGGCTCGGCGGGTCTTCCGCCCAGTGCTTTCCCGACTCCAACTGCACGACACGACCCTCTAGGGATTTCTTGTTCTCGTCGAGGTACGCAACCTCCACCTCGTCCGGGACCTCGTGGCTGAAGTCGCGAGCGCGAAGACGGTTCTTCCGCGTCGGCAACCAGTAGCGAATGTCTTCTGACAAGAGGCCGAGCCACTCACGCCACCGCCATTCATCCAGCAGGCGCGCCTCGTAGTACAGGAATTGCTCGATCTCGTGCTGGATGTCGGGCGAGACCAGTGACTGCACGGCGACAGAGGACTGGGTAGTCATCATCAGGCTCCTTTTTTCGTTGTCTGTTCGCTGCTGCAGCGAATGCGCAAGCGGGGACGCTACCGGCGCGCACCAAGTTCTGCTGTCTGCGACTCTTTGATGACCGGCCAATCACCGCTGGTCATGAAGTCGAGCCATCGGCCGTAGAAGTGCCGCTGCGGACCTTCGCCGAAATAGTGACTGCCGATGATACCCGGGAACGTCGGGTCGTCCTCACGTTCATGGCCGACGCCCATCTGGTAGTTGAAAGCGAGCTTGCGCCCCTGCGGGGAACTGGTAAGCATCTGGCCGATCAGGCTCCAGTTCTCGCCGTCGTCCGTTTCGATCATGCCGGCGGGCCCGCTGGTGAGCCCCGCCATTCGCGCTTGGGTCTTCTTGATATCTGCTGGGGCATTCCTCTCGACCATCGCGTACGACCAGATCTCGAACTTGTTCGGACCCTTCGGATGAACCACCCGAATCGCAGCAACCGCCCCGAGGTCGACAAGCCCCGTCAGTCCGGCGAAGTTGGGGAACACGTTGAAATTCCCAGTCATGTGGCCGGCTTCTTCACCGAGCCTCTCAATCCTTCGCTGCTGGTGCTCGTGCTGATACCTGCCGATCGGGCTGTCCTGCATCGGCCTCCCGGGCAACAGCATGAATGAGTGCGCGTGCCCCTCAGGTGAGCTGAACTGACGTCCTGGGGCGATCCAGTTCTGCTGGTAGTTCGGATTGAGGACGGGGAACGAGGACAGGTGGGAGATCTGTGCGTGGTAGCCGTCACCAGCGAACTGCTCGGAGGCAAATTTCCAGTTAGCGTCAACGGTCCACTTGATGACACCCGGGAGCACCTCGAGCCCACCGTCGGCGCCGTCCAGCCACGTGTCCAGGTAAAAGGTCATGTCGCCGAGGTAATTGATCAGGGAAGGCGCAGTCGCGTCGAAGTTGCCGAAGTACAGGCCCTTGTAGCTTTCGACGCGAATCTGCAGCAAACCCCACTGCGACTTGTCGAGCTCGCCGTAGTACGCGTCGTTCGCGTTCGGGACATTGATCAGAGCGCCCGCACCGTCGTAGGTCCAACCGTGGTAGGTGCACATGAATGCCTTCGCATTTCCCGATTCCGCGCGACACACTCGCATACCCCGGTGGCGGCAAATGTTCAGGAAGGCCTTGACCGACCCGTCCCTCTGGCGGGCGACGATGACCGGATCCCCGCCCATGTACGTCGAGTAGAAGTCTCCCGGGTTTTCGATCATCGTGTCGTGCGCAAGGAAGAGCCAGGAGCGCCCGAACACCTGCTCGAGCTCGGCTTCAAAGATCTCTTGGCTGACGAAAATCTCCGGGGAAACGAGACCCTTATCCTTATCAACGAATGTGCGAAGTTCGGTCGAGTCAAGCGGCATGGCGATCCTCCTTGTGCTCGGTCATGTCACATACACCGAGAGCTGATGGTTAGGGGACGAGATGATGGCGCGACGCTGCATCGACATTGTCTGCTCGTTTACCAGCCCGAGACCGCTCGCTACGCACGATCGAGTCTCCCCATAGCCGCCTCGGATATTTGCTATCCGGTTCACAAGTTAGCCCTCCGCGGGCAATACCACAAGCCTTTCTTGCATATTGGTAAAACCTGTGACGGCATGGTGGTCCGTGCCGAGTGCGGGCCCGCCATCGGGTGAGCGCGGCCGGGCTCAGCTGCGGGCGCCTCGATCGGGTCGCCACGCGGCCAGGACGTCCTGCATCGCCTCGGTGGTCAGCGCGGGGACACTCAACGGCTTAGTGTCCGGGCGGATGGTCAGGCCGTCCAGGATGATCTCGACGTAACGCCGCCAGGTGCCCGGGGCGACGGTGCGCGTGAGCCCGCTGACGGCCCCGCTGATCCAGAACAACATCGCCAGGTCCGTAGCTGCGAAATCAGGCCGGAACCGACCGGTCGCCTGCGCGCGTTGGACCAGCTGCTCGGTCGCCGGCAACAGCTGCTCACGAGCAGACCGAATGTTCTGCGGCCCCGACCGGCCAATCGCCTCCCACATCCCGCGATCCCCAGCCTGCAGCTCGCAGACGTCGAACACGGCCTCCCGGAAACTAGCAACCGGGTCATCCGCCGCAGTAGCGGCACGCAGAATGCCAGCGATGACACCAACCCGCTGCTCGAGCATGGCGGCAATCAACGCCTCGCGATCGGTGAAGTGCCGGTACACCGTGCCCACACCCACACCGGCACGCCGAGCCAGCTCGTTGAACGAGACGTCCAACCCCTGCTCAGCCACCAACTCGTCCGCGGCCGTCAACAAGCGAGCCCGATTACGAGCGACATCCTTACGTGGCGTGCCCGGCGCCGCCGCCTTCGGGGAAGCCGTGCTGGAAGGCCGAGCTATCGGGTAAGTCCTCCCGCTCATCCGCACCCCATGCTCATCGGCGCTCATCGGCACATCATGCCCCGCGAATCAGCGTGTGGGCGGCAACCGACGCCGGACCCGCCGAATGGGCTTCCCCTCGTAGCGTAGAGACATCGCTTTTGAGGAGGAGCGATGGCAGCGAGGTATCGGAAGTTCGATGATGAGTTCAAGCAGGGCGCGGTGCGGTTGGTGTTCGAGACTGGTCATCCGATCGCGCAGGTGGCTCGGGAGTTGGGTGTCAACGAGGGCACGCTGGGTAACTGGTGTGCCACCGAGCGTCGCCGCCGTGATGGCAGCGGTGCCGCGTTGAGCGAGGACGAGCGGGCCGAGTTGGTGCGGCTGCGGAAGGAGAACACCGAGCTGCGGATGCAGCGTGATGTGCTCAAGCGCTCGGTGGCCCTCTGGGTCGACGAGGCGATGGGCCGGTAGCCGTGGCCGCTTTCATCGCCGCCCAGAGGGACGAGCACGGTATCCCGCATGCCAGCGCGTGCCGCGCGATGCAGATCAGCCAGGCGTGGTTCTACAAGTGGCGCGCCGGGGATGCGTCGCGGCGGCGGGCTCGCCGGCAACAGCTGGCGTTCGAGGTCCGGCGGCTGTATGCCGCGCATCGTGGCAAGTACGGCGCGCCGCGGATCAGCAAGGATCTGCGCGAAGCCGGGTGGCGGGTCAGCCAGAACACTGTTGCGGCGATCATGCGCGAACACGGGCTGGTGGGTCGCCCGACGCGGCGCCGACGGGGTTTGACCCGCCCGGGTAAGGGGCGGTGGCGGGCGCCGGACCTGATCGGGCGTAAGTTCGCTGCCGAGACGATCAACCGCAAGTGGTACGGCGACGGGACCGAGATCGTCACCGACGAAGGCAAACTGAACCTGGACTCGGTGCTGGACATGGGCTCGCGACGCATCCTCGGGTTCGCTCTGAATGAGCACCACGACGCCGAGCTGGCCTACGCGGCGTTGACGATGGCGGTCGCGGTGCGCGGCGGTAAGCAAGCCATCGCCGGAGTCATCCTGCACACCGACCAAGGCAGTGAATACACCGCGGGGTCCTTCCGCGCCGCCTGCGGGCGCATCGGCATCACGCAGTCGATGGGCAGGGTCGGGTCGGCGCTGGACAACGCCGTCATCGAAAGTTGGCACAGCACCCTGGAGTTCGAACTGCGCCGGGTCGAGCACTTCGCCACCAAGGCCGAAGCCAGAACGAAAGTGGCGGCCTGGATCGAGGAGTACAACCACGAGCGGCGGCACTCCTCGATCGGGATGATCTCCCCGGTCGCCTACGAACTGGCACTTGGCACGGACGCCAACGACGACCCGCAGCGTGCGGCATGACCAGCGGCACAGCGGTCGGCTGCTTCCGGTCACACAGCATGGCACCGTCCTCACCGGGGTCAAGGCCAAGGCCTGCGGGTGGCCTGCGGCCAGCCTTGACCCCGGCTCCGGGCGGCGCCCAGAAAGGGACCATCGGAAGCAGCCAAAGAACGATCACAGAGTCAAGATCCACCAATTTCAGGTCTCTACGGAATCAGGGGATTGCCGGATCAGCTTGAACGCCATGGCCAGCCCGGCTGCTTTGGAGCCGGGTCCGCGGGTGATCTTGGTGCGGTGTCGGACGGTCGCGAAGGTCGACTCGATCGGGTTCGTGGTGCGCAGGTGCACCCAGTGCTCGGCGGGGTAGTCGTAGAAGGCGAGCAGCTCGGCGACGTCGTCGGTGATCTTCGCGGTTGCCTTGCCGAACTTCGCCCCGAACAGGTCCTGGAACCGCTTGACCGCGGCGAGGGCGTGGGTGCGGTCCTCGGCGCCCCAGATCTCGGCGAGGGCCTTCTTCGCCGACGGGTGCGTCGATTTGGGCATCGCACCGAGCACGTTGCCGATCTTATGGAACCAGCAGCGCTGCTCGCGGGTCTCGGGGAACACCTCGCGCAGCGCCGACCAGAACCCCAGCGCCCCGTCGCCGGCCGCGAGCACCGGGGCCCGCATGCCACGCCGTTTCGCGTCCCGCATCAGGTCCGCCCACGACTCGGCCGACTCGCGGTAGCCGTCGGCCAGGGTGATCAACTCCTTGCGGCCGTCAGCGCGGACCCCGATCAACACCAGCAGACACAGCTTCTCTTCGCCCAGACGGATGTTGACGTGGATGCCGTCAGCCCAGCAATAGACGTAGTCGACCTTGGACAGGTCCCGCCCGGCGAAGGCGCGCTGCTCGTCTTGCCACTGCTCGGTGAGCCGGGTGATCGTCGAGGGCGACAGGCCCGCGCCGGTGCCGAGAAACTGCTCCAGTGCGGGCACGAAATCCCCACCCGAGAGCCCGTGCAGATAGAGCAGCGGCAGCACCTCGCTCACCTTCGGCGAGCGGCGGCACCACGCCGGCAGAATCGCCGAGGCGAACCGCCGACGCTCACCCGTCACCTCGTCGATGCGCTTGTCGTTGATCCGCGGCGCCCGGACCTCGATCGCCCCTGCCGCGGTGGTCACGGTGCGCGGGTCGTGGTGGCCGTTGCGCACCACCATCCGGTGCCCGTCCTCATCGAGCTGATCGACCAGCGCGTCGACGTAGGCGTCGGCCTCTGCCTTCAGCGCCGCGGCCAGCATCCGCCGCGCACCCTCGCGCGCGATCTCGTCCAGCAACGACCCCGACGGTACCGACGTTGGTGACGGCGATTCTTCCTTCGACTGCACTACCTTGAGCATGGGCGTACCTTCCCGAGCCGGCGCGCCAACGCCGACCTGATCAGAACTTGTATGGGCTTCAGATCTTGCTCGGGACGGTGCGCCCTTTCACGTCACCCCGCCGAGCGCCATCCACAGGTTCTGATCATTGCTCAACAGATCCGGCGCTATGATTCCAAACCTTGGGCACATCATCGTCGGCGCGAGGGCGGCGGGCGTCTCTGCCGCCGTAGCCATGCGCAAGGCGGGCTACGACGGCGCCATGGCCGTGATCGACAGCGACCCGAATCAGCCGTACGAGCGGCCGCCGTTGCCCAAGTCGTTGATCGGCGCGGCGGCGGCGACGCTGCGCTCAAGCCGATCCTTCCGGCGGAGATGTACGAATCACACGACATCGAGCTGCGCCTCGGTGTAGGCGTGGACGTACTCGGCGTCGACAACCACCTGATACTGCTGCGCGACGGCTCGGCGCTGCCTGCCGAAGACGTCGTCCTGGCCATCGGCTTCACGGCGCGACGATTGCCCGTGCCGGGTGCGGACCTCGCGAACGTGCTGACGCTGCGTGATGCTGCCGATGCGCGCGCGTTCAGCGTCTGCCTGGCCACTGGGGGGCCGTTGGTCATCGTCGGTGGCGGCTTCATCGGATTGGAACTGGCCGCGGTGGCCCGCGAGAACGTGATCACCGTCACCGTCGTGGAACTCGACAGCCTGCCGCTGATCGGCGTCATGGGGCGCGAGGTCGCAGAGTTCATGCACCGGTTGCACACCGATCGGGGGGTGCAGTTCCGTCTCGGGGTCAGTGTTGCGGCGTTCGTCGGCACGTCGGTGGTCGAGGCCGTCGAGCTCGATGACGGCGAATGCTTACCGGCACAGACGGTCGTTGTCGGGGTCGACACCGTACCCCAGGTAGCGTTCGCCGAGTCGGCGGGCCTGGAGGTCGACCGCTCCGGCATCGTGGTCGACCGCTTCGGCAATACGAGCCACCCGTCGGTGTCGGCGGCGGGCGACGTCGCGACCCAACCGCACCCGCGCTGCACGCACCTGGCCGCATCGAACACTGGGACGTCGCGCAGCGCCACGGCGCAGGGGTCGGCGCGTCTGTCGTCGGCGTCCCGACACCCTTCGAAGCGACGCCGTATGCCTGGTCGGACCAGTACGACCCGATGTTGCAGATGTTCGGGCGCGCGCACCCGGGCGACGAGATCGTGCTGCGTCGCGGTGGTGTGCCGAAGCGTTTCCTGGCGTTCTGGCTTCGCGACGGCCGCATAGGTGCGATCGCCGGGCTGGACAGCGCTCGTGAGGTCGCCGCCGGCGAGAGGCTGATCGAAGCCCGGGTACCGCTCGACGCCACTAAACTGCAGGGCCCGGATCTCGACCTGCGCCGGCTGCTCAAGAACGCGACGCGGGCCCCGAGCCAGCCGTGAACGCCAACCAGGTTTCCGCGCCCGTTGTCGTAGACGCCAGCACGAGGCGAGGCAGGGCTCTCGTCCCCGTCCTGGTGTACGTGGGCATGCTCGTAGCGGTGGTGAGCAGCCTCGGCTCGCCGCTGATCCCGACCATCGCCACCAGTTATGGCGTGTCCCTGGGGACGGCCCGGTGGTCGCTCACCATCACATTGCTGACGGGCGCGCTCATGTTGCCGGTCGTCGGGCGGTTGGGCGATGGCCCTTGGCGATTGCAGGTCCTCCTCGCGTCGCTGGGTGTGCTCGTGGTCGGCAGCGTGATGGGTGCGCTCCCGGTGCAGGCTTTCGTGCTGTTGCTGATCGGCCGCGGGCTGCAGGGCATCGGAATTGCGATGCTGCCGCTGGCGATGAGCGTGGCACGCGATCACCCCGATCCCGAGCGGGCGCGAGCGACCCTGGCCACGCTGTCGGTGACGACCGTGGTCGGCGTCGGCCTGGGCTACCCACTGACCGGGTTGATCGCCCAGCACCTGAGCTTTCGGGCCGGGTTCTGGATCGCCGCTTTGCTCGGCCGGGTCGCGATGGTGCTGTGCTGTGT